>JBFHGS010000090.1:0-17489 GCA_041582995.1 Desulfopila sp.
TATAGAAGCCGTAGGGGGAATGACCCTGGGAGCCGACCCTCTTGTTACTGCGGTTTCCATGGTGAGCTTTCTTGAAAAGAAGCCTATCCCAGCATTTATTGTTCGCAAGGAAGCAAAAGGCCACGGAACCGGCAACTACATTGAAGGGTTAAAAAATATGCCCGTAGGTTGCTCAGTTGCCTTGTTAGAAGATGTCGTAACGACTGGTGGAACCTTACTCAAGGTTATTGAACGAGTTGAGTCTCAGGGCTTTAAGGTAGGTCTCGTAGCCACTGTTGTTGAGCGTCAGGAAGGAGGTGTTGCAGTCCTTGCAGAAGCAGGCTATACCCTGAAATCGATATTCACCCGGGAGGAGCTGTTAAGCTGAGAAGAGATGAAATGCCGTAACTGTTCAGCCAAACTGGAAGTACATCGCATGTGCAGACGCATACGAATGCGTTGCACAGAATGTAAAAAAGAGTACCAGATCCACGAGGTTGCAAGTGACCTTGACGATGAAACAGAAGAGATTCTCGCAAGATATACTGCTATTGTCTATGATTGATATAGCATCATGAGCCCCGGATTATGCCTTTCTGCGGAGTCTGCGTTTGCTTGCCCATATCTGCGTTATTTTCTAAAATTAATGCTTGCAGGCAAACGAAGACTCTCAGTATTATCAAATTTCCAGACATGTAGCGTGTTCTGAAAATCTGATTTTGAAAAGAAGAGCAGTGTATCCATAGTATTTTACAGTAAATAGGCCTGACGACGGGATACCTCATTGCAGAGGCATCTTCAACAATGAATGCTACTTCTCAGAACAATCACAAAAAGAGCCATCGGTTCACTCATTGTTTTTCTCAAGTGATGGCTTTTTTCATCCAATCTGCCTCCATCCCCCCATATCCATCTAAAATAAAAAAACATTTGCATTATTTCCTGTCAGGCACCATAATAGATCCTGACAGATATTAGACCTTTAGTACATCACATATTCAGCTGAACTGCAAAGCTGGTTGAAAGCATTGGCTTCCTAGAGAAAAGGATTATTGTATTTGTCATAATCTTATCAGACAGGTGTAAAATTTGACGACAGAGCAACGCAAATCAACACAGCATGATCAGGAAACCATAGTTAAGGCCTTTGTCAATGAAGATGGTCAGGCGACACTTGTATGCCCGAAATGCAACAGTGTAAAAATAGTGTCAGCAGGCCATTACAGAGAACGTCAGCATCAGCTTAAAGTTCGATGCACATGTACCCATGTTTTCCGGGTAAATCTTGATTTTCGTCAATGCTTTCGTAAGCACACGGATGTTGATGGAATTTTCAACCTCTTCCCGCCTGCTGTCGGCGGTGGTATGGCGCAGATTCAAAACCTTTCACTCACAGGCATCTGTTTTGAAGTAAAAGGAATTCACAACATTAAAATCGGCCAGAAAGGCCGAATTGACTTTACGCTTGATAACCGCAAAAAAACACGATTGATACGTGAGTTCATTGTACGGGCAGTCAAAAAAAATTCGATCGGCTGTGAATTCCGGAAGGACCAGGCCTTTGAAAAGGAGCTGGGTTTTTACCTGAGATTTGGACCCTGATTGTGCAACGCTTTTCCGATCATACGTTCAGCCCGGACAAGAAAAGGAGAAAATGTTTCAGCATCAAGAGCACTGATCACCACTCCATCCCTCTCAGCTTCCATTCTCGCCTGCTCAGGACTCTCCACCCTGTCAATTTTGTTGAATACCTTGAGTATCGGGATATCATTTAATTCAAGATCAATGAGCAGTTTTTCCACCACACTAATGTGTTCATGGTGATTGGGATTTGAAATATCTATCACGTGAACCAGCAGATCAGCTTCCTGGAGCTCCTCAAGCGTCGCCATAAAGGCCTGCAACAGGTCCGCCGGTAGATTTCTGATAAACCCCACTGTGTCGGTAATAATAACCTCCATTTCCGTGGGGAAACGTAACCGCCTGCTCGTCGGATCAAGCGTTGCAAAAAGTTTATTTTCTGCAAGAATGTTGCTGCCTGTCAGCGTGTTCAGTAATGTTGATTTTCCGGCATTGGTGTACCCCACCAGTGAAATGACCGGCAGATCTTTTTTGCGACGCTGTGAACGCCTTCTATAACGTTCCTCACTTACATTCTTTAAATCTTTTGCAAGTCGTGCCAGTCTGTCATCAATTCGTCTTCGATCAATTTCAAGTTTTGTTTCACCAGGCCCCCTGGCACCAATACCGCCAGTCAGTCTCGAAAGCGCATCATCTCTGGATGAGAGACGCGGCAACATATACTTGAGTTGAGCCATTTCAACCTGCATCTTTCCTTCTCTGCTCATGGCTCTATGCGCGAAAATATCTAAAATAAGTTGAGTACGATCAATGACTCGTAAATCGGTGAAGTCCGTTATTGATCGTATCTGGGAAGGATTCAGTTCCTGATTAAAAATCAGGAGGTTTGCATCGAGTTGCAGCGCTGTGATCATAATATCAGCGAGCTTCCCCTTGCCTAAGATAAATCTGGGATTTACCTGTCGTCTTCTTTGCACAACAGTATCGAGCACCTCAACGTCATCAGTCCGGGCAAGTTCAATTAACTCATTCATTGATTCTTCTGCCTGCAGCCTGCCATCGGTACTGACACTGATTAAAATAGCCCGGTCCTTACCACTATCAACCTCACGGACACTTTGGCCTCTGGCAAACTCATCTTCAAGTGCAGCAACCAGTTCCTCAAAAGAATCACGTTGCGCTGCCGGATGAACTGGTTTCAGGAAAGTCCAGCTTCTGCCCTCCAACGGGCTCGGTGCGAGGTGTACTGAAAACAACTGATCAGGTAACCCGTCTTTTGTTACCTTCAGGACCGAAAGAAGATCTAAGCGGAGGAAAAGCAAATCCATCAGATCTTCATCATTGATATCCTCTCCGGCAAGGTGTGTGTGCACCAACCTTACCCCGCGCAACCTGCCGCCAGAGGCACGAACAAAACCAAGTTGCGGAATCATGATGCCGGAAAAGGTGCCGACGATCACATTTTCAACTCTGCCTGAACGGTGAATGACAAGACCAACCTGGCGATTCAGTTCTGTTGAGATCTGGCACAAGGTACGCGCCATTTCCGGTGAAATAACGAGTTCACGCGGAACTCTTTTGCTTCCAAGCCGCTCCAGAGTTTTCATCTGGTTCTTCTTCAAGCCTTCTATATTTCCAGTTACAATACTTATGGCAGCCTCCTGCGACTACTATTCACGTATATTTTTTCCATTAGCGACCGGTGCTTTTTGGCCCCTGCTGCACTCTATTCCGGTCGTATATGTTTTCCACACGGGATCAGAATAACTGTCGTGACAACCGACACACAACCCTACCCGCAATATTTTTTCAAGCTCTACTCTGTTAAACGGACGTACGTCATCTCTTGACCCATACTGCAACGGCTCACCGTCTATAGTAACCCATGCGTCAAAAGGCACTGTATGGCCGCTTTCGGTTTCGACACCTCTGTCAGTTCCTCTAAACACCAGCTTACCGTTATCTTCATAAACAGTTCCTTCACCTAATCCTACAGTCTTCGGTGAGGTATGACAATCTGCGCACACACGCCCTTTTTCCTGAGTTGTATGCGGGTTGATAGCAGCCATGGTGAAACGGTTAAAACCACCGCCATCCTCACCCTTCTCATCAACCAGTGTAACAATATCCTGGCAGCCGGGTGTAACGATAACAATCTCGTCTCCCCAAACCCCGAGCATCGGTTTCTCATAACGGATATAGGACCGCCCTTCTTCCCACATGCCTGGTGTTTCTTCAAGGCTCAGTTTATCCAGGTGTTTTCGACGCTGATCCTGTTTCACATGGCAACCATAACATTGGGGAACCCAGGTCGAGTGACACGCCTCACAGGTAACTCTTTTATGAGGCGTGAAATCACACACCCCGGATTTTGGGCTGTTCAATGGCCTGACCTTCTGGTCAATTTTACCACGTAGTGATGGGGCTTCTGCCGAGTTTGAAAAGTTGTTTAATACATCGCCTTTTCGCGTTGTCCCGGGCGAACCGGAGTGGCAGACCTCACACGAAATCTCCAACTGTTCCTCGTAATGCGCATAACTCGTACCATCTCCCATAATCTCATTCCGGGTATGGCAGTCAATACATTGCATACCTTTGCGGTGGTGGATATCATCGGCAATTTCCAGGTAAAATCGAGCCCCTGGCAGTTGCTTGCTGCTCACTGTCCCTTTCTCATAGGGCGTGCCATAACCTTCAGATTCAAAAATGCCGATATAGGAAAGGCCAATCCGCCCGGAACGATTATGGCAACGAATACAATTTGCCTGGTCTACTTTTGCGGTGATAAGAGGGTGAGCTTTTTTAAGGGTATCTGTCACTACCACCGCCTCTTCATCTCCAACGAGACTTTGCGCAGCAGAAACCATAGCTTCAGGTTGCTGGAAATGGCAGGCACTACAGCCTCCGCCCTTTTCATTAAAGAACTCAGGCGCTCCAGGAAGGTCATTCTTCTGTTTCCATAAGTGACAGGTTGCACAGAGCTTACGATAATAATCCAGAGCTAAAGATGTTTGTCCATTCTCCAAAAGATCCTCAACCGTGAGATCGGTATTCTGTGATTCCGTTTCTCCCCAGTAATACAACAGAGTCCCTAAAATCCCGCGATTAGTGGCCATCAACGAGTTTTTCACCTTATGGACATCTGTAGGATGACATCCTTCAACTGAGCAGGTTTTTTCAACATGACGCAAATCGCCTGGATTCAGCACCATCCCGCTATGTGCCTTATCTTTGACAATCGCCAGAGGCTCTCCCAGATGACATGGTGAACAACCGATCACCTGTACATCATGGGCAGGATCAAGCTTCTCTTCAGTATGGCAGGATAGACACATATCAACCGATCCGGAGGTTGTCACATACAGTTGTTCCGGACGTTTCAGAACTGTTTCTTTTACAACCAGACCTGCGATTGCAAATACTAACAACAGCACTGAAATTACGGCTATTTTCGACTTTCTTGTGTTTATATTGCTGCTCATACCGTGTAAAAGCCTATCTTACCCTCGGTAATTCTGAGTATTCGGATATCGCCTGCCACAACCAAATGCTTTAGAAGTAACTTTTAAACCCATTGGCGCCTGCTTACGTTTATACTCATTCATCCGCACACGACGAATAACATCATGCACTACCTCTGCGGAGAATCCTTTCCCTATAATATCGCTTACTCCTATTCCCTGCTCAAGATACAACGTAAGGATTTTGTCAAGCACCTCATATGGAGGAAGATCATCCTGATCGAGCTGGTCCGGTTTCAATTCTGCAGATGGTGGCTTTTCAATGATACGTTCAGGAATAAACTCCTGTTTCCGGTTCACATAATGAGATAATTCATAAACAAGTTGTTTGGGCACATCCGAAATAACTGCCAATCCGCCACTCATATCTCCGTAGAGAGTACAATAACCGACAGCCATCTCGCTTTTATTACCTGTGGTCAGGAGAATATGTCCGAACTTGTTAGAAATCGCCATCAACAGATTGCCGCGGATACGTGCCTGCAGGTTCTGTTCTGTAAGATCTTCATCTCTGCCAGTAAAGAGTATAGAAAGACTAAGGCGAAACTGGTCGAACAAATCTGCAATTGGGATAAGTTCAAATCCGCAATGCAGATTTTGCGCTAATTGTTCAGCATCCTCAATTGATTCAGGTGAGCTGTATGGTGATGGCATAGCAACACCGAGAACATTTTCTGCGCCAAGAGCATCTACTGCAATTGCTGCGGTAAGTGCGGAATCTATGCCACCGGAAAGACCGATAACAGCTGAACGAAACCCGCATTTGGTCACGTAATCTTTCACTCCCATAACCAGAGCTTCGTACACGGCCTGAACAGTAGGGGGATCAACCGGCGCATGCATTTCTCCCTGCCATGCAACAGTATCAATGAAGATCATGTCTTCACTAAAACCCTTAGCCTGGGCAACCACTTCGCCTGCAGAGCTCATAGCCAGGCTTCGACCATCAAAGATCAGGGAATCCTGGCCGCCAACTTGATTGCAATAGAGAAAAGGAGTGCTGAATTTTTTACAATAACTGCTGAAAATTGATCGGCGCAGATCCTCTTTGCCACGCTGAAATGGAGAAGCGGAAATATTGATCATCCCGGCGATCGTCACACCCTTACGCGATGCAGATACATGAAGCTCTTCAACCGGGTCAACATCATAATCATGTACCTCGTTATGCCAGACATCTTCGCATACGGTAACACCAAAAGAAAGGTCATCGATTACATAAAGTTCAGAAATTGGTCCAGGCTCAAAGTACCGTGTTTCATCGAACACATCATACGAAGGAAGAAGTTGCTTTCTGGCCCTGAAAACAATCTCTTTATCGCGAACAACAATTGCAGAATTGTACAGAGGTTTGCCGCCACCGAGAGATCTTCTTTCAAGGGTTCCAAACATTACATCAAGTGGCGGAAGAGCCTTGATGAGCGCAGTCTGCGCTAAATCGTAATCAATAAGAAAAGATTGACGCTCAAGCAAATCCTGGGGTGGATAGCCAGATAACGCGAGTTCCGGAAAAATCACAAGGCGACACCCGCTCGCATATGCTTTTTCTGCATAGGTTATAATTTTGTTACTGTTATTCTCAAAATCACCTATCACAGGGTTTATCTGTACAAGGGCAATTCTCACCTTTCGCTCCACACACCATCGAAGTTTAGTATTTTGCTCCTGTTTTGTAATTCAGGCACAGCTATACATACAATTACAGAAGCTTTTTGATCTCAGGGACCATTGATTCCATACAAAAACAGTAACTGCTCAAGGGATACATAACCCCTGGATTTATTGATCCTCACACCCGTATTTGATTACAGGTGCAGTGGCATTACTGCACTACGTTGTACATCCTTTAGCCTATTTTTTCCTCTGATATTTTTGCACTGCCTTGTTGTGATCCGTCAAATTGGTCGAGAACTGATGAGTACCGTCATTTTTAGAAACAAAATAGAGAAATTCAGCTTCAGCCGGATTGAGAACAGCGTCCAACGAGGCTCTACCGGGATTTGCTATCGGCCCGGCGGGTAAGGCCGGTATAACATAGGTGTTATATGGGGTAGCAGTGAGCAGATGAGTCTTGGTAATTGGCGCTTGAAAATTTTCGATTCCGTAGACCACAGTGGGGTCTGATTGTAATTTCATCCCCTTTTGCAACCTGTTTTGAAATACTGAGGCAATAAGCGGCCGCTCAGATGAGTCAGCAGTCTCTTTTTCCACGATTGAAGCAAGTGTAACAGTCTCATACAGATCCGGTTTTATTTCATAGTCTTCAACCAGAACCGACCAGACCTCCTGAAAACGTTTAACCTGTATCTGAATTATTTTTTCTGCTCCCCGCATTTCTTTGGTGAGGTAATAGGTATCCGGATACAAAAAACCCTCAAGGGAAGTGAATTTCCCCAAACCTGTACTGGCAATAAATTTTTCATCACGGATCAACTCCTCGTATTTTGCCTTATCGCACCAGCCGTCACCAGCAAAAATTGAAGCGATTTCGTCAGCCCGCAGTCCCTCGGGAATTGTCACAGCATGCTGTACCGGTTGGGCAATGACCAACGCATCGAGAACTTCAAGCGGTGTTTTACCGGTCTCGAGTCGAAACTCACCAGCCTGCAATCTACCGGACACACCCTGCCATTTAGCCAGAAGCAGAAACCGTATATCGTCATGGATGATCGCAGATTCACCAAGAATGTGACTTATTCCGCGCACAGACGTGCCTTTAGGGATATCAATTATAGCAGTTTCCGATTCGGCAGCAGGACCTTTGCTATAGCCATAGGAAACAATCCAGAGAACTGCAGATAATGCCGTAAAACATAGAAAAAGGGCCGTCCAGAGGACGACCCTTTTCCAGTTACGTACACATTGCTGCAGGTAGTTCTTACATTTTATATAAAACACTTCAACCGATACCTACTTGGCTTTAACAGCTACCTTAGCTTTCCTGGTTGTTTTGGCAAATGCAATCTTAACCACTTCATCCATATCCTTAACAGGAAAGAACTCCATCTTATCGCGAATATCCTTAGGTATATCAGCAAGATCCTTCTTATTATGTTCAGGAATAATTACCTTGTTAATACCCGCTCGCAAGGCCGCAAGAGCTTTTTCCTTGAGTCCGCCAATCGGAAGAACCCTTCCTCGCAGGGTAACCTCACCAGTCATAGCAAGTTTAGCAATAACGGTTTCCTTCACTATCGCTGAGTAAAGAGCAGTAGCCATGGTTATACCCGCTGAAGGACCGTCCTTAGGAATAGCTCCTGCAGGAACATGGACATGAATGTCTATTTTATCAAAATAGTCTTCAGCAACCTTCAAATCTTCAGAACGACTTCGACAATAGGTGAGAGCTGCCTGAGCAGACTCCTTCATGACTGAACCAAGCTGACCTGTAAGAATAAGTTTACCTTTACCAGGCATCAGGTTCACTTCGATCTGCAGAATTTCACCACCTACTTCAGTCCACGCAAGCCCGGTCACCAAACCAGGTTGATGCAGTTTTTCAACCTCTGACTCCGGAATGTTTTTCGGGGGTCCGAGATATTTGTCAAGGTTGGTCTTATTGACTGTGTATGGTCCCTTTCCGCCCTCTGCAACCTTACGCGCTACTTTTCGACACACCTTTCCTATTTCACGTTCGAGATTTCTCAGACCAGCCTCGTAGGTGTAATGGGTAATAATTTGTTGCAAAGTCTCTTCGGTAATACGCAGATGAGAAAGTTTAAGACCGTTTTCCTTCTGCTGACGTGGCAACAGATACTTGATGGCTATTGCAGTCTTTTCCTCAAGAGTGTAGCCGGAAAGCCGAATGACCTCCATTCTGTCAAGTAACGGCCCAGGAATTGTATCCGACATGTTCGCGGTGGTGATAAACATCACCTTGGACAAATCCAGTGGCAGATTGAGATAATGATCGGAGAACTCAAAATTCTGTTCAGGATCAAGAACCTCAAGCAGAGCTGAGGATGGGTCCCCACGGTAGTCAGAGCCTATTTTATCAATCTCATCCATCATAAAGATCGGATTATTGGACGCAACTGTTTTCAAACCCTGCACAATTCGACCGGGCATCGCACCGATATATGTACGTCTGTGACCTCGAATTTCAGCCTCGTCCCGCATGCCGCCAAGGCTCAAACGGTGAAATTTACGTCCCATAGCCCTGGCAATTGACTGCCCCAGAGAGGTCTTACCAACACCTGGAGGACCTACAAAACACAGAATTGGCCCTTTGGTGGACTCATTTAATTTTCGGACCGCAAGATACTCAAGGATACGCTCTTTAACCTTCTCAAGCCCATAGTGATCTTCATCGAGTATTTTTTTGGCTTCAACCAGATCGAGACAGTCTTTCGTTGACTTCAGCCAGGGCACATCGAGAATCCAGTCGATGTAAGTACGGATGATTGTTGCCTCAGATGAATCCGGGTGCATCATCTCCATACGACTCAGCTGCTTTTTGGCTTCTTTACGAACATCTTTCGGCATCTTGGTCTTTTTGAGCTTTACCTCAAGCTCTTCAATTTCCTGAGTGCGCTCATCCGTATCGCCAAGCTCTTTCTGCAACGCATGTAATTGTTCCCTGAGGAAATACTCACGCTGCGACTTACTCATCTCCTCTTTGGCATCATTCTGAATCTTTGCCTGAACTGTTGACACTTCAAGTTCTTTCGAGAGCAGGTGATTAACGAGAGTAAGACGTTTTACAGGATCCGCTTCTTCAAGAATTGATTGAGACTCCACAATTTTGAGACGAAGGTTGGAACCAACCAGATCCGCAAGGCGACCTGGATCGTCGATGTTATTGATGATCATCATAAGATCAGCTGACAATATGCCCCTGAGCGACATGATTTTCTCAGTCTGCTCACGCACGGTTCGCATCATCGCCTCTACTTCGACCGAGATCTCTTCGACCTCTACATCCTCAATCACTTCGATTTCAACTTCATAGGAAGGTTCAGTGCGGATATACTTTTTAATTCTGGCCTTCGACATGGCCTGAACCAGAACTTTGAGTCTGCCATCCGGCATTTTCAAAGTGCGCATCACCATACAGACCATTCCCACATCGTAGAGGTCTTTTTCCTGGGGATTATCCTTTGTGGCATCCCTCTGGGTGACCAGCATTAAGAGCTTGTTGGAGTTTAGCGCCTCGTTCACGGCTTCGACTGAGCCGGGGCGTCCAACAAACAGAGGAATGATCATATAATTGAAAACCACCACATCCCGTACCGCCATCATTGGCAGGACTTCGGGGATTTCCATATCCTCATTGCTGGAAAAATCGTCCATGCTAATGCTCAAAGAATCATTAAATTCCACACATACCTCCTGACAGGACTGCCGAACCGACGGGTCTGAACAGGCCACTTCGCTGTTTATTGAAAATACAGGACTCCCTGAATTTTCACTCTCCTGAATCAAGTATATTTTACATACTATAAATAGTCTATTTGAAAACCGCCAAAAAACTAAACACAGACCCGCACTAAGTCAAGACAGGTTTCTTAAATCATTTAACGGTTTTGCGTTTTTTCTTGAACTCCGGTACAAATTTTATGATAGTTGCACTGCTGCCGTTTGTTATTCATGCACACCAATACTTCATTTTCGGAGATCAATATGCTCAATGCTGAATCCCTTTTCGACCTCTCAGACTTCTCGCACTCCGCTGTTTTCACGAATGGTGAATATGTCTGGTCGGCCCTTAACAACCTCAAGCAGTATATGGATGAATACAGTTATCCTCATCTTGACCGATCATTGATACCTGATGGAAAACCCCTTATTGATACTGTCATATTACATGATGGTATTTTCTTTTCCAATGAAAGCACAGAGATTGAATTTGGAGACGCAACCAAAGGTAGCCTGAAAGTCACCAGAAATAAAGAAGTTCTTTCAGGTGCTTCTGTAATTATGGCAGGAACTGTCTTTATTGGCAATCAGATCTCTATTGGCAAGGGGGTTCTTATTGAATCCGGAGCTATGATTAAATCTCCTTCAATTTTAGGCGATTGCTGTGAAGTGAGACAAGCCGCGTACCTGCGCGGTTACTGCCTGGCCGGGAATCGATGTGTTCTTGGTCACGCCACAGAAATTAAGCATTCTATATTTCTTAATGATGCCAAAGCCGGACATTTTGCCTATCTGGGTGATTCTATACTCGGGACAGATTCCAACCTGGGAGCAGGAACAAAATTTGCCAACCTGAAAATGGTCAAAGGAAATGTCATAATTCGCTTTAATGGGGAACGTATTGATACCGGTCGCAGAAAATTCGGGGCCATCCTGGGAGACGGCAGCCAGACCGGTTGCAACTCGGTTACCAATCCGGGAACGATTTTTGGCAAAAATTGCATGCTGATGCCCAACACGACATCTCCGGGCGGATATCATCAGGAGAAATCACTCATCCGCTAGTTTCTTCAATATCTGCCCGGAATACGAATAGTTGCCAGACACCGCAAGGCCGTTAGAGAACATCACTTAAACGTTACTTTCGTGATCATAGCCCGTGACCATGCTATGTCAGAAGACCGGCGACATTTACCTTGACGAGAAACACCTGATCAACGTACATTGCGAGTGGTTTAGGACACAACTTCCTCCACCCTGCCCCGCAACTATCCCTCCGGATTTTCTACGATCATACTTTTAAGGAGTACACTCTTTATGCTGACAGATAAAAAAATTGGTTTTATCGGTGGCGGCAATATGGCCGAAGCACTCATCAGTGGCCTGGTGCAGTCGGGAGCCGCATTACCCGAAAATATAATCTGTTCCGATATCCGGGAAGAACCTCTTGCTGATATTCATCAGAAATATGGTGTTGAAACAACGACCAATAA
Source organism: Desulfopila sp. (assembly GCA_041582995.1). GTDB lineage: Bacteria > Desulfobacterota > Desulfobulbia > Desulfobulbales > Desulfocapsaceae > Desulfopila. Next base: position 11,933 of record JBFHGS010000090.1, read on the forward strand.
CAGAGAGGTGGCCCAAAAAGGTGAAATACTGATTTATGCGACCAAACCACAGATTCTGGCTTCGGTCCTGAAAGAAACAGCAGAAGTCCTTGACACCTCCAAGCTCATTATCTCAATAGCTGCCGGCGTACCACTTGCCGCTATTGAAGCCGGTTTAAACAAAAAACTTCGACTCATCAGAGTCATGCCAAATATCTGCGCCTTCGTTAAAGAAAGTGCAACAGCCATTGCTGCTGGTAAATATGTTGAAGACGGCGATATAAATCTGGCCAAGGCAATCTTCGATTCCGTCGGCATCAGCGTGTTCATTCAGGAAAATATTTTGATGGATGCATTTACCGGGCTGAGTGGCAGTGGTCCAGCCTATGTTTTCCTCATAATCGACGCGATGGCCGATGCCGGGGTAAAGATGGGACTTTCACGAAAAGATTCTCTGCTGCTTTCCGCTCAGACAGTTATGGGCTCGGCCAAACTGCTGCTTGAATCAAAAGAGCATCCGGGTCAGCTCAAAGATCGGGTTACCTCGCCTGGCGGCACCTCAATTGCCGGCATTCACACGCTCGAACAGGGAGGACTGCGCACAACAATAATGGATGCTGTTGAAGCTGCAACAAACAGATCCCGTGAGCTTGGAGAAATGATGATCCAGAATTTTCAGGAAAATAATGGCAACTAATAATCTTTGATTGTTCTTTTTATGTACCACATCCCTGAACGTCGCTCAGGAATGTGGTACATATGCTGTTCTTATGCGGCTCTTGAGAAACTCAAAGCTTCTAAAAGACCTAAGCCGTCGCGGGTAATGAGTGAACGCTGTCCATCCTGATCACTTTCCACAATTCCCATTTTATTCATCACCTTGATGAGCTGACAGGTCTCCTTCACACCCATTTCAAGGCGCTCAGCAATCTCACAGGAATCAACAACCTGCGGCTGGGCATTTTTAAGATTTTCAGCCAGAATACTCAGAACCTGTCTCTTGTATGTCAATAACGACATGACGTACCTCATAATAAATACGTATTTCGATAGAGCGAGCAGAAACCACCTTCTGCTCAACATCCCCTGTTAGCTCTTCAGTTCTCTGTTCTCCTTTTGGGAAATCACCAAAGAGTTACTATTTATCAAATACCCGGTACAACACCTTCGGAAATGAAGCAGCACTCTCTTGCAGAAATTTTGCCCAATCCGTGCAGAATCGATAATATGCCATCGAGGCCAGTTTCTTGGTCAAAATAGCATCGCGGTACGGCTGTAGCTCAGAAGTATCAAAAATATCCAGGATGTTCTGTCTCCCTATTTTTGTAATCAATATCTGAGGGATATAGCATTCAAGTACTTTCCAAACCAAGTCCTCATCTGCAAGAATTTCCTCCAACTGATTAAAAAGCTCTTCCTGATAGGCAAATATCAGTTCACTCGTCTTTTCTGAATAATCAAACAGGGGTACCATCGGTTCAGCATCGTATAGCTTCATGAGCATCTCAGCCTCAACGGAAGCATACTTCTCAACGAGTTGAATAATATCCCTGATCAAAGCAGAGCGGGTCTCCACATCATTGAGGAGTTTTTCCTCATACTGATCCTGAAGCAGAAAAGCAGTAAGAACCTCTGAAACAGAACTACTGAAAACACCTCCTTTATTGGCAGATGAATCTTTAATCTGCTGAATAGGAGTAGCCATCGCAATATATCGACGAGCCACATCGTCAAAAAAGACATTTGCTCCTTCAACGATAAACCTGAGTTCCTTGAACACTTCAACAAACTGCTTCACATTGCGCTGGTTGATAGTGTCCTTAAAGCCGCCGCAAGGAATAAAGGCACGAATATCTGCCTCTTTGATAAATTTTCTATTTTCCGGATTGGCAAGAAACGTTCTATGGAAAAGTGCACCATCCTCTATAAACGTCCCGTCAGGAAGAGTGATATTATTTGATCTGATCGGTACTATAAATCCTTTGGCACTGAGTTTCTCAACCGGATAACTGGCAGAGTTTACACGAGGCTCAGAATTACGGTTAAAAGCGAGTTTCATCAACTCCTTCTTATCAAGGCCAGCAGGATCAAACAGAATCGAACCACCATCAATGACCAGACAAATGTTACCCTTATAGCACTGAATTTCGTTAGCTCCAAGATCACCATCCGGACCACCGGTTATCATCAGATTAAGAGTCTCTTCCTGCTCTTTATAGTGTTTTATGAGCGCTCTGAAGGAACTCATGACAGAAGTAGTCGTCATGCCGCTTATAGCGATCTGTCCCCCAATCTTCTCATAAATGGCATCCATATTGGTTGTTACTACAACTGACTCGCCATCGATTTGTAACTCAACACCATTCTTGCCGACGTTAAACAAGCCAAACAACTCACCACTCTCGAGTATGCCGTAGGTGTCATGGGGTATTCCAAAAGACTTCCCAGTGGTTATTGTTCTCCAGTACCGATATCCCCTTTCTTTCGCCCTCAGAGAAATTGCATCCATCAGCGGAGCAGTGCCCTCATCCGGGCCAAAAAAGATAAGCTCAGGTTTGCCGTAAAAATCTACAATAGAGTCATCAAGCAGCATGAGATCCATGATGCCTTCGGTGTAGTCATAAAGGGCATCCATGGCATAACAGGCGTACAACGGATTCGGAACGACAACTCCTTTCGAACCGCTTTCACAGATATCTTTATGCTTCAAACGCTGAGCTTTGGGGCCGAGTGCATAATTAAGCAACACGGCATTATCAAGCTCAGTATCATAGTTCGAACGGGAAACCCGAAGTAACCGTAATCCTCCCCGCGAGATATCGGCCGCACGCAGATGGGTACCACAGGCATAATGACCGTTTACATAAAAGATACCGTAAATGAACTGGCTGAAGACCAGTGGATCGAGAATTGAATTATCAAATCTGAAAGCAAATGAACGTTTTTCTTCTTTGTAAAAATTTGTTTTCAGCGTACAGCTGACAATCTTGAACATGAATTTGAAAATATCATAACCAAGACTGAAGTCTATAAATCGGGAGGAAATAATTTTATCAAATTCACTCCATTTTTTGGTAAGTTCACTATCTGTGAGCCTGTTCTGAACGCCGGGACGAAATTTTCTTTCAAAGAGAACATAGAGGAATTTTATCAGATCGACATTTTTCTCAACCGTTTCGGCAATCAGGGAAGCGCCATAAATTGATTTATTAGATGTTTGCAGCCGTTTGGCGAAAGCATCCTGATGATCTTTGCTGGTAAGACTCTCAAGAATCTCCCGGTCTGTCGCATTTTCGCTTTCTTTGTAGATAAAAAGATGTGTAAAATCAATTGCATTACCACCAAATAGCATCTCTTCAAATGTCAATGCACCCGATATGTACAATTCACGTACAGAGTTCAGCGAAAATGAAAGAAAAGACCGTAGATCTTTCAGTAAAACACTCTCAAGAGTACGGGTTAACTCTCCCTGAATGTAGACAGCACATACCGATGAAGGGACCGATGATTTCGTCAAATACGGTTCCCAGTATGCCCGTACCATCGTTAAATCATGCTCCGCCAAAAGCTTTCTCAAAAGTGGCAATTGCGGTTTTTCAAAATCGCTATTGAACATCAATCGTGTCTCGCCGGTCTCCGGCAAGTTGAAAAACTCGATATGAGGCACTACGGCGCTTTCACATTTCTTCAGAAAACTCTCGTAACGCTTTCGTGTGGGTTCAGGTGTGATTGCGTAGTCTCCAGCCAGGGAGAAAAGAAATCGTGATTCCGTAAACGCCTCTTTGGTAAAATCTGCGACGGTCTCTGGCCGGATTATATAGGTGGAATATTTACTCTCAGGGCTATAATAATATTCCCGGCGATGACCGGAGATCTGATCCTCCAGGACATTCTCCATGCTCTCGCGTGTCTCATCCGTGGCGATACGTACCCGCCCCATATTAGAACCATAGGAGAGGTCAAAATCGATAGTGGCGACACGCCCATAGAGTGTTACCGAGCCCTCCACAATCTTGATGCTGGTGGCAATGGATTGCAGCAGATGTGCCAGAGAATCTTTTTGAATATGCTCAAAGAAGTATCTTGGCAGTCCGAGATCTTCAAGAAAGATGCCTGCAGCAATATTTATACAGTTTGCTGTAATCAACCCTTCCGTTGAAATATCGATCACTGCTTCATACAGCAACCGGGCATCAAGGCCGACACTTTCTGCCTTTCGTATAATATCTGCGCCCTGTGCTACAGGTGTTGCGGTGTTGACGAGCGTATTCATAGTACCCTCCCAAAGAGTACATAATCCGGTCAGGCCGTTATATAATCGTTTTCAGCATACAACCAAACGCCGACCAGCACGGTCTTATACTTCAGAGTTGAAAAGTCGCTTTACAGATCTCACCGATATGGCCGAGATTTTCGCACACGGTTATACCGTTTTCTTCCATAGCAGCAATTTTTGCCTGACCGGTTCCGCTTCCACCGCTTATTATAGCCCCGGCATGTCCCATTCTGCGACCAGGGGGGGCTGTAAGACCTGCGATGAAACCGACAACAGGCTTGGTGACATGTTTTTTTATGAAAGCTGCTGCTTCCTCTTCAGCATTACCTCCAATCTCACCAACCATGACGATACCCTTTGTTTCAGGATCATCCTGAAAAGCTCGGAGCACATCGATAAAGTTGGTGCCGTTCACAGGATCACCACCAATTCCGATACACGTCGTCTGCCCGATACCAAGTTTGGTCAGCTGGTCAACCACCTCATAGGTCAGGGTACCTGATCTTGAGACAACACCAACCGGACCACCGGCTTTATGAATAGAGCCAGGCATGATCCCTATCTTACATGCACCAGGGCTTATTATGCCTGGACAATTGGGACCTATCAGGCGGCAGTTTTTGCCAGCCATGAAATTTTTCACCTTGAGCATATCCATAACCGGTACCCCTTCTGTGATGGCAACGACCAGCTCAACTCCTCCATCAACCGCCTCCATGATGGCATCTGCACAGAACGCGGGAGGCACAAAGATCATGCTCGCATTGGCACCAGTAGCTGCAACAGCCTCTTTAACGCCATTAAACACCGGAATACCATCAACCTCCTGACCACCTTTGCCCGGTGTAACACCGGCAACAACACGGGTTCCGTATTCTACACACTGACGGGTATGAAACTGTCCTTCTCGACCGGTGATGCCCTGCACCAGCAATTTTGTCTCGGAATGAACAAATATAGACACAACCAACTCCCAGGTTTGTTATCGTACTTTTTAGTAACGGTGAAAGGTCAGATCACTTTACTGCAGCAGCAATTTTTTCTGCTGCATCCTGTAAATCAATCGCGGTCACAAGGTTCAGGTTAGATTCAGCAAGAATTCGGCGTCCTTCCACAACATTAGTGCCTTCCATCCGCACCACAACCGGGATGTTAATTCCGACGCTTTGGGCAGCCTGAACAACACCTTCAGCGAACACATCGCAACGGAGGATTCCACCAAAGATGTTAATGAGGATCGCTTTTACCTTCTCGTCTTTCAGAATGATTCTCAGACCGTTTTCGACCATTTCCGCCGTGGCA
>JBFHGS010000091.1:0-17381 GCA_041582995.1 Desulfopila sp.
AGTATTTTTTTTGATCTTGGCGTGCCGCCTTATTATGACCAGACAAGGGAAAGCCTACTGCTATGCACTGATGACCATAGGTTTGTGGTCTACAGTAGCCAGCGCCTGCAAGATCTCACTTCGCTACATTACTCCGGCTGAACTGGTATTTTACAGTGCAATAACATCATGTGCAGTTCTCGGCTCTGTTCTGTTCAGGCAAAAGAAATTTGCTCAATTGAAATCAATGTCGCGTGCTGAATGGTTTCTCTCGCTGAAGCTTGGCGCTCTGAACCCTCTGTTGTATTATCTTGTACTCTTTAAGGCATATGATCTTTTGCCGGCACAGCAGGCACAACCACTCAATTATACCTGGGCAATCACCCTGTCTCTTCTTTCAATTCCTTTACTCGGTCAGCGAATCACCTGGCAGCAACTCGCAGCCATCATTATCAGTTATTGCGGTGTGCTTGTTATTTCAACTCGCGGTCAAATATTTTCACTGAATTTCGATAGTCCATTCGGAGTGTTTCTGGCCTTGCTTTCGACTGTATTCTGGTCACTATACTGGATTGGAAACACTCGTGATAATCGTGACCCTGTGGTTGGATTGTTTATGAACTTTGTTTGTGCTGTTCCTTGCATCGGTTTGTATCTGGTGCTCTTCCAGCCGCTGAGGTTTATTGACGGCAGGGGACTGGCGGGAGCTGTATATCTTGGCTTTTTCGAAATGGGAGTTTCATTTTTATTCTGGTTAACAGCGATGAAACTCACAAATACCACTGCTAAAATTGCCAATCTTATTTTTCTTTCACCGTTCCTGTCACTTGTATTTATCTATTTTATTGTTGGTGAAGATATTCTTCCATCCACGTTGGCTGGTTTGGTCATAATCATTCTGGGATTGGTGGTACAGGGAAGAGCGCGGACAAATGCGGAACCAAAGTCCACTATTGAGTAGTGACAGACCTGTTTCTTATGTGTCTCCGGCTATCCTGAACATCGATTTATTACACTTATGTGCGAGTACAAAAAAGGCCGTAACAATGAAATTGTTACGGCCTTTTTTGCAAGAAGTAATGTGTCAGAAGTATCAGAAAATTATTTCTGATCAGATTTAAGTACCGCAAGAAAGGCGGTCTGCGGGATGTCGACATTACCTACAGTCTTCATCCTCTTTTTACCAGCTTTCTGTTTTTCAAGAAGTTTTCGTTTACGTGTAATATCACCACCATAGCATTTTGCTGTAACGTCTTTACGCAATGCTGCAATGGTCGTTCTTGCTATTACATTTCCACCAATGGCGGCCTGAATGGCAATTTTGAACATCTGTCGTGGAATTTCCTCTTTCAGCATCTCACAAGCATGCAGTCCTCTGGCCCTGGCATTATCACGATGTACAAGCTGAGAGAGTGCATCGACCCTTTCGCCATTAACCAGAATGTCGAGTTTTACAAGAGCACTTGAACGGTAATCGAGCATTTCATAATCAAAGGAACCGTAACCTTGAGTAATAGATTTCAGTCGATCATAGAAATCATAGATAACTTCAGCCAGAGGAACTTCACAGCTGAATTCTATTCTGCCCGGTGTAGGGTAATGATAATTCGTATTCTCCGCCCGTCGTTCTAGACATAATGTCATGACTGCTCCCATATACCGTTCCGGCATGAGGATAGTCGCCTTGATATATGGCTCTTCAGTGCGCTCAATATTGGCAGGGTCCGGATAATATGCCGGATTATCAATCTCGAGTAGACTACTGTCTTTGAGAAAGACATTATAACGAACTGAGGGGACCGTAAGAATAAGGGAAACATCAAATTCCCGTTCCAGACGTTCCTGCACTACTTCTAGATGCAGTAATCCCAGGAAGCCGCAGCGGAATCCAAAGCCGAGAGCTGCCGAGGAATCTTTCTGAAAGGTGAGGGCGGCATCGTTCAGTTGCAATTTCTCAAGAGCAGTCGCAAGATCCTCATAATCTTCAGTAGAGATAGGATAAATTGATGAAAAGACGACCTGCTGTACCTCTTTAAAACCCGGCAGTGCTTTTGGTGTTGGTCTGTCTCTATGGGTAATTGTGTCACCAGGTCTGGCGTCCTGAACGCTCTTAATGCCCGCTATGATATAGCCGACCATGCCTGCAGAGAGCTTTTTTACGGATTTGCGCTGAACCTGATAAGTACCAACTTCCTCAACGCGGTGTTCTATACCGTTTGACATAAACCTGATGGTGTCACCACTTTTCAGCGTTCCGTTAATGATTCGGACGGATATGATGGTGCCGCGAAAAGGATCATAGCTGGCATCAAAAATGAGTGCCTGCAACTCCGCATCAGGATCCCCCTCAGGAGGTGGGAGAAAAGTGACGATTGCCTCAAGTATTTCCTGTACACCTTTCCCTGTTTTTGCGGAACAGTAGCAGATCATTTCCCCATCAAGTCCCAGATCCTCTTCAATCTGGAAGGCGACTTTTTCAGGTTCTGCAGAGGGAAGATCAATTTTGTTTACCACAGGAATAATATCGAGATCATTCTCCATGGCAAGATACAGGTTGGCAAGAGTCTGTGCTTCAACTCCCTGGGCAGCATCGACAAGTAAAAGAGCGCCTTCACAGGAAGTAAGCGCACGCGATACTTCGTAACTGAAGTCGACGTGTCCTGGAGTATCGACGAGATTCAGGGAATATTCCTGGCCGTCAGCTGCTTTAAAGGGAAGGCAAACAGTTTGACTCTTGATTGTGATACCGCGCTCACGCTCAATATCCATACTGTCAAGAAGCTGATCCTTAAAATCCCTGTCGGAAATAAGGTTACAAATCTGTATCATGCGATCTGCAAGGGTCGATTTGCCGTGGTCTATGTGAGCAATGATGCTAAAGTTTCTAATATTTTTCATTATGTGTAATTGGTAAAATTACAAGCAAAAGGGTATACTGAGGAACAGATAAGCCGGAAGACCGGTTGTTTTAGCATAAAAGAGTCAAGAATAAAACAGAATTCTCGATATATTCGCCTCCATGCAGTCCTTCTTTTATAGTAGCATATTTCTGCGTTTCGGGCAGTGTTTTGCATATTGTGATTGCACTTTCCCCCTAGGAGGGTAAGATTGTAATCTTTTTTAGGATAGATTGTACAATAACAGTCAGGAGACTGATGCATATGAGTAAAAGTTCCGTAGATTTAGAGATAGAATTTGAGGCTGACGTTGATGATGATTATCAGGGTGATCAGCTGGTCTCTATTCCTGATGATGATAATCTTCCCGCCCTGAGTAATCCCGCTCTTCATCGGTATTTGCAGGAAATCAGTCAGTATGAACTTCTTTCAAGAGAAGAAACTGATAAACTGGCTATACGATTCCGTGAAGATGGAGATCAGGAAGCAGCATACAGATTGGTATCTTCCAATCTGAGACTTGTTGTAAAAGTTGCAATGGATTTTCAGAAATACTGGATGCAGAACTTCATGGATCTCATTCAGGAAGGAAATGTCGGGTTAGTCCAGGCGACTAAAAAATTTGACCCTTACAGAGGGGTTAAATTCTCGTATTATGCCGCGTACTGGATTAGAGCCTATGTTCTGAAATTTATCATGGACAACTGGCGCCTCGTTAAAATCGGGACCACCCAGGCACAGCGCAAACTCTTTTTCAGTCTGAATAAAGAACGAAAGCTTCTTGAAGCTCAAGGCTTTCAGGCTGAGCCTAAACTTCTTGCTGAACGTTTGAACGTTAAGGAACGTGAAGTAATAGAGATGAGTCAGCGCATGGATAACTGGGACGTTTCTCTGGAAAGTCCGCTACGCAGCGACTCTGATGACGAACAAAAGAATTTCATTCCCAGCAATGGTCCGAATATAGAGTCCACAGTTGCTGGTAAAGAAATACGTTTAAAGCTTGCGGAGCTTCTCGAAGTACTGAAAGATAAGCTTAATGACAAAGAAAAAATGATTCTTGAGCTTAGACTTCTTACTGATGAGCCGATGACGTTGCAGAATATCGCAGATAAGTTTTCTATATCCAGGGAACGGGTCAGGCAGATAGAAGTGAACCTTTTAAAGAAGATGAAAAAATATTTAGAGGCTGAAATGCCTGACATAGTTGATTTCTTCGATGGTGAAAAGATCGTTATCAATCACAATGACTAGAAACCACAGGCTGCTGGCCATGTGGATTTTTTTAAATAATTCTTTTTTACATTAAGATAGCCATGAAAGTACCTTTGTTAGATTTGCAGGCACAGCTTGCCGGTATTGAGGAGGATATGGTTGAGGCCGTGAACCAGGTGTTACGCTCAACCCGCTATATCCATGGCCCTGAGGTCGTTGGGCTCGAAGAAGAGATTGCTGCATATTCCGGTGCCAAGCATGGTGTTGGGGTTTCCAGTGGTACTGACGCGCTGCTCGTAGCCCTTATGGCTCTCGGAATAGGAGAAGGTGATGAAGTTCTTACAACACCGTATTCATTCTTTGCTACCATGGGAGTGATCCTGAGACTTGGAGCGCGTCCTGTATTTGCAGATATTGATCCGGTGAGCTTCAATATAGACCCGGTGAAAATGCATGAGGTACTTGCCGCAGATAGTGAGAAGAAAATAAAGGCGATTATCCCTGTCCATCTGTATGGCCAATGTGCAGACATGTCAGCTATCATGAAAATAGCACGCGACTACAATTTGCCGGTGGTAGAAGATGCCGCACAGGCTATTGGAGCTGAGTATCCTTTTCAGGATGGCGATAATATTCGCTGGGCTAAGGCGGGTTCAATAGGCGTGGCAGGTTGTTTTTCTTTTTTCCCAAGTAAGAATCTTGGTGGTATAGGTGATGGCGGAATGGTCACCAGTCAGGATGAAGAGTTTGCGAAGAAAGTTGAGTTGTTGAGAAATCATGGGGCATTTCCTAAGTATTATCATTCGATGATTGGAGGAAATTTTCGTCTTGATGCTATTCAGGCAGCAGCTTTACGTGTTAAATTACGCCACCTTGACAGCTGGCACAGAAAGCGTGTCGAAAATGCAGTTTTGTACAATCGCCTGTTTGCAGATTCTGGTCTGCTTGATACCGGCAAGGTTGTTACTCCCTCAGCTGTTTATGCTCAGCTCCATGGCCAATCTGATGCTATCAGCCATATTTACAATCAGTATATACTTCGTGTTGAAAATCGCGATGGTTTACGCGATTGGTTACTTGAAAATGATATCGGTTGCGAAGTATACTACCCAGTCCCCCTGCATAAGCAGGAATGTCTTGGTGCTGATACGAAAAAGTGGTCGATGCCTGAGGCCGAGAAAGCGGCTGCTGAAACAATTGCGCTACCAATTTATCCTGAACTTACGGATGAGATGCAAGCCTATGTTGTCGAAACTATAAAGAAATATTATTCTTAATCACGTCTGTAATCTTCCCGGTGTATTTTTGTATTATGCCCGGGAAGATTACGTATTTTACTTCCTCTGTCCGTAAGGGCATTGTCTATGGCATTGAAAAGGCTGGGCGCAATACTGATCGTTCACATAGTTGCTCTCAACCTGGCTGCCTCGCTGGCCTTGCCACCTGAGTTGTGCTCCGCAATCACCCCTTATCGAGAAATAGTTCCAGTAGATACTCCCGACGTCCCCTTGTGGAAAAGTTATTGGGATGCAGGACGGGAATATGTGCGACAGGGTAACTATACAGTTGCCGCTGAATACTATAAAGAGCTGTACCTTCGCAAACCGCAGATTGAAGAAGCCAAGTGGGAATATTGCAAGGTTCTGTTCAAACTTGAAGACTTCGATATAGCTTCACCGCTACTCGAAAGTCTGCTTGAGCAGAATCCATATCAGGAAGAATATTTGGCTATGGCTGGATATGTTGCACTTGAAACGGGAGAATACGGCCGAGCAGTCACGTATCTCGGACAAGTATATTCTCTTCATCCCCAAGGTGCCGAGGGGGTAAAAGCACTTTCAGGACTTATTCAGGGGTTGAAGAAAACAGGAAAGAAAAAATATGCATTCAATCTGATGGAACAACTTCGTCAGAGACGTCCTGACACATTACCTCTTGTCCTTGAACTTGCGCGATATGCGACTGAACTTGGCTTGTTCGAAAAGGCTGACGATTATTATTCTATCCTTATTGCTAAGGACAATGCAGAAAATAGCGTACTTGAAGAGGCCGCTGAAATGTATTTGAGTTTTGGTAAAGGCTCAAAGGCAACGCATCTCTGGGGGCAGTTGCTGGTACGTGATCCTGACAATGTTTCATATCATCGAAAATTTATCGATTACTACCGTAAATCAGGGAAACCGGCAGATGCATTACCACATATTCTGGCAGTATTGGATAAGGATAAAAATTATGAAGCTGAGTTGCTTCTTGAGGTAGGCCGTATTCAAGCAGATGCCAGAGGACGTGCTGATAAAGCAATCAGGTATTACGAAAGATATCTGCAACAGGTTCCACAGGACCAGAATGCGTTAAAAGAATTGCGGAGTGCGAGGGAAGCTATTGCTGATGAACTTCTGGCTATCGTTGAAAATGATGGTGCAGAGCTGCTCTGGCAGGATTTGAAGGAATTTACAGAAAACAGGTTATCTATTTACCAGTTGATGGCTGATAAGCTTGAATCATCTGGTAATACTGCTCCTCAAATTGACGTACTTAAGGTTATTTACGAAAATAGTACAGATAAAGAGGGTGTTGCGCTTAAACTGTCACAGTTGTATGCCACTGCCGGAAATTATGCTGCGGCGTATACGTATAGAAATAAAATTCGTAGCGAAGCTAATCTCACCTATTCGCATTACCTCGAGAAAGCGAACCTCGAAGAGCGCCTGAGCAAATACAGGGACGCACTGGAATCGATGCGAACAGCTCTTAAACTGAATCCTGAATCTTTTGAATTGGCTGAGAAAGCAATTGTTTTTGCCGGTAATCTAGGCTTGTTGAACGAACTTGAGTCAATTGCAGGACCCTTAATTTCATCAACGCTTTCGGATCGAAACTTTACCATGTACCTTTCCTATCTACATGGTCTTAGAATAAACGGGCAGTATGCCAAGGCAGAAGCGCTGTACGCAAGAATGTTGAACAGGGACTGGATGCTGGATGACTACCGGTCCAGACTAATGCTGCATAGAGCTGAAACTCTGAAAATGATGGGACTGGAGTTTGAATCTCAAAAAGTCTTACGGAAAATGGTTGTGTACCAGCAGGATCCCGAGAATGCGCTTTCCAGACTGATTACCCATTCTATTGATTCAGGTTCGATTGAGGATGGTTGGGCTCTCTATAGATATCATATGAAGAACCGTAGTAAAGAAACTCGAAAAAACCCGAGTAGTATTGATAACGTACATCTGTTCTTGGAATATATACATCTTCTTGAGTCAGAGGGAGAAATTGCTACAGCGATTACGGAGTTGAAGAAATATTCTAAAAAGACAGCATCCGATAAGGACTTTCCCGAAAACGGCGATGCTATGACTCCTCTTCAGCAGGAACTCTTCAGGCTTCACTATCGTGCCGGCAATATCGACGCCTGTCGAGCTATTTTAAATAAATATGATTCCCAAAAAAATTCTTCGCGTGATATCAGGTTGTTTACCAGTATCCTGAATGGAAAGGGGAAAATTCAAACACGTAAATTTATAAAAGATACTCTAACCGCTCAAAACGATAGTGGTGGCATACCTGCACTGTTCGTTTCTGCCGAACGAGCTGAAGTCTTTGGTGATTTCTCAGCAGCCCTTGCTTTTACCGAGAAGATTCTGGAAATTATTCCTGAATCACAACGCGCTGCCGTCTATAAAGCGTATATACTAAAACAACTTAGTCGAGTTGATGAAGCTTCTGAACTTTACAAAGCACTATGGCGACAGAATACCGATGAACTGACATTTTACAGAGAGTATCTTGGTCTTGAATTTCGAAGGGGTAACTACTCAGTTATTTTGGCTGAGCTCACTGAGGATCGACTTGCAACACTACCCATTGAATTTGGCCTGCTGAAAGCTCGGACTTTATGGGCAAGCAATAACCAGTCGCAAGCCCTTAAGTTGTACAAGGGACTTACCGCGCAAAGGGTGAGCGAACAGTTTAAGCGTCGTCTTTCTGAAAAAAACCTGCGATTTCAATGGCAGGAAGAAGATAAGCAGGCATTCTGGCACATGTTTACGTATGAGCAGCCGGATCAACTTGAAAGACTTAATAATTTGCGGGGAGAAAAAGGTTTTTTAGCGATGGCTGAAACTCCGATTGGGGAAATTTCAGCGGACCTCTACGCAAGTTACCGGTGGGAAAAACTGATCAAAAATGAATATCATGTACGTAAAGCTGTTAATGATAATGAGTATATTATTGCCGAAAAGAAATTCAGAAAGAATCTACAGGATGATCGATCCACGGAAGGATTAAAAGACCTGGCACGCATCTATGAGCGACTCGGTGATACGAATAAGGAAGCCGAAGTTTACAGTTATCTTGCTGAGAAAGGTGAAAATGTTCCTGAACTCCAGGAGTCAATTGAACGTAACAAACTCGCTAGAGCGCCATCAGTTTCCATTCAATACTCAACTCTCGAAAAAGAAGGACGCGATGGATTGATTGATTTGGTGAAAACGAGTGCTGGAACCGGGTTCAAGTACAACCCAAGTCTATCAAGTGAGATTTATCTGGAATTTGATGAGATTAACTATAGTGAATCGTCAGGAGATGAAAGTCTGAGAGGCAGAGATATTTCAGGCCGGGGGCGTTATGATTTCAACGACCGGAGTTCTGTTAATCTTGGACTCGGTATCCATATGATGGATTCTGGAATCTCCAGTACTCATCTGTATGACCTTCGCCTGGATCATGGCTTTGACGAAATCTTGTCGGGTTATATACAATATGAACAGCGTGTTATCGATGACACCCTCGCTGCGCTTGAACAGGCATTGAATACCGGGAGCATAACTGCAGGCATGTTGATTGAAGGTACAACTGGTGTTAATATCGGTGGAGAATACCGTCGTCTCTGGTATGATGAAAATAATGATCAGGATCGGCTCTATTTTTGGTCTTCATATTCTTTTTTCAGTGAATATAACACGTTCCAGGTAAAATACAGTTATGAGACCTTGAATAATAGCCAGAGTAATTTTTATATTGTTGAAACAATTGCCGATCCCGTTATTGATGCTGATACAGGTGAACTCTTAACTGATGTTACAGAGACTGTTACTACGACCGTAGATGCACAAATTCCATACTGGAGCCCCGGTGGGTACTGGCAGCACCAACTGACATTCAGTGTTCGCCACCTTCTTTCGCAATTCGAAGGGTTTGAAAAGGCACCGAGCTATTATGCTCTTGATTTTTCTGTGGGTTATGAGTCGGAGGAAAATTTTACTTACTCAGGTAAATTTGATATTTTCCTTGAAATGAATACCCATTTCCTATTAAAAGGAGAGTTGCTCTACTCAAACAGTGACGATTATTCTGAGCAAAAGGCGGCTGCATCACTTATGTACCGCTGGTAATTACGTTATTAACACAAATATTGTTTTCCTGTCCGGGGAGGAAGTGTCTTAACCTGACAGGATTTTTTTTTATGGAGATTAGTATGGTGCAACGAATTCCAATGTCAAAAGCTGGTAATCAGCGCTTGAAGGAAGAACTGAGCAGACTCGAAAAAGTTGATCGTATTGAAGTGGTGAAAGCTATAGAAGTCGCACGAGAGCATGGCGACTTGAAAGAGAATGCTGAATACCATGCCGCGAAAGAAAGGCAGGGACACATTGAGGGTAGAATTCTTGAGCTCAAGGATAAGCTTTCCCGTGCCGAAGTTATTGATTGCTCTAAAGTGTCAACGACTAAAGCCGTGTTCGGTACCGTTGTAAGCCTGCTTGACATGGATACAGATGAAGAGGTAACCTACCAGTTGTTGGGGCCTGAAGAATCAGATGTGAAGAAAGGATCGATTTCTGTGCTTTCACCGCTTGGTCGGAGCATTCTCGGTAAAGAAGTAGGGGACGAGGTACAAGTCAAAACTCCTGGTGGTGATCGAGAATTTGAGGTCTTAGGAATAGATAAGTCGACCTTTGCTTAAGCAAAGTTGCCTGATCATTTGATCAGGCAAAGTGTTCGCTCAAAGGGATAAAACAACTTGAGGGTGGGGTAGAGTCAGAACATTTCTTCTTTCAGGCTTTTAAACCATTGAGAAAAATGAGCAGTATCTGGTGTGTGGTCTCATCCACGGTGTAATGAGTTTCCAGAGAGATATTCCATACTCGGGATATCTCATCAAGGGCACCGAAGAAAGCCCGTTTGGCCAGGTCAGGTCGTATTTCCTGCCTGAAAACTGATTTTTCCTGACCTGCTCGTATGATATCGGCAACTATTTCTATATAGTCTGTAAAAGTCGTGTTGCGATAATCTTTTACTATTTTGTGCGTCTGGCGCAATTCGATCTGGATTACTTCAGCAAGATTTTTATTTTTCTTCATTGCAAGCAGATGTTTGTTTGCAAATATTTCGAGCATTTTCTGTGGATCACTTTCTTGTGCCAGTGATTTTTTTACCTGATCGATAAGTTTTCCTATTTCTTCTTCAAAGACCGAAATGAGGATATCATACTTGTTGTTGAAGTAGAGGTATATGGTGCCATCTGCAACCTTGGCATCTTTGGCAATATCGGATATTCTGGCGTTGAAAAAGCCCTTTTTCGCGAAAACTTTCGTTGCGGCCGATATAATTCTTGTATGTTTATTAACAGCTTTCATACCAAGGGGACCCTGGAGTTTAGATCAAATGTTTCTCAGGTCAGACTTCGACTGAATGGTTATTCATTCATTAATTACTCGTAACATGTTTGTCAACGGGCAAAAGAGAATCTGCTTCAATAGTAAAGCCTATGTTGTTACTCAATATAATAAAGTTAAATTTGTCATTGTCATTTAATGCATACTGGAGTTGCTGATATGAAAGTACTTGTCATAGGTTCAGGAGGAAGAGAGCATGCTCTCGTGTGGAAGATTAATCAAAGTTCAAGGGTAGATAAAATCTTTTGTGCACCTGGCAACGCAGGCATTGCAGAGCTTGCAGAATGTGTAGATATTGCCGCAACAGATATAGCAAAACTTGTACAATTTGCTCTTGATCATAACGTAGATCTTACAGTAGTGGGACCGGAAGTTTCGCTTGTTGCGGGGATCGTTGACCTCTTTGAAGAAAAAGGTTTGCGGATTTTTGGCCCGAGTAAGGCGGCCTCAATTCTTGAGGGAAGCAAAGTTTTTACCAAAGAGTTTCTGGCGAAGTACAATATTCCAACAGCTGCATTCAAGGTTTTTACCGAAAGTGCTGAAGCAAAAGCGTATATTGATGAGTGCGGTGCACCTATTGTCGTTAAAGCCGACGGACTTGCTGCAGGCAAGGGCGTAATTGTTGCTGCGACAACTGGCGAAGCCAAGGAAGCGGTCGATTTAATCATGAAGGACAATGTTTTTGGTTCTGCTGGTAACACGATCGTTGTCGAAGCATGTTTGAAAGGGGAAGAAGCATCTTTTATTGCCTTTACCGATGGCAAAACCGTGCTGCCGCTACCAACATCACAGGATCACAAAGCCGTATTTGAAAATGACAAAGGACCAAATACAGGAGGAATGGGAGCCTATTCACCTGCACCGGTTGTTACCCCTGAGATCAGCCAATATGTGATGGAGCGTGTAATGCTCCCGACAATAGAAGGTTTGGCAAAGGAAGGCAGGCCATATAAAGGAATGCTGTATGCAGGTCTGATGATCGACGGCACTGCCATCAACGTTCTTGAATTCAATTGTCGTTTCGGTGATCCTGAGGCACAACCTTTGCTTATGCGTGTGCAGACAGACATTGTAGATATCTTTGAGGCCGTCATTGATGGAAAGCTCAATACCATCGACATGAAAATTGACCCGAGACCTACCGTCTGTGTGGTTATGGCCGCAGGAGGTTATCCAGGTGATTATGAAAAAGGAATACATATCAATGGACTAGAGGCTGCTTCTGAAGTCCCGGATGTTATGGTCTTTCATGCAGGCACCGCTGCGCAGGAGGGTAAAATAGTCACAAACGGTGGTCGTGTGCTTGGAGTTACTGCTATCGGCAATGATCTGAAGATGGCCATAGGGTCGTCTTATAAGGCTGTTGATTGTATAGACTGGTCAGGTAGATATTTTCGTAAAGATATAGGTGCTAAGGCTATGAAAAGATTCGAAAATGAGAAGAAAAAACCGTTAGTTGGCATTGTGATGGGAAGTGATTCAGATCTTCCGGTAATGAAAGCTGCTGCAGATTTCTTAAAAGAGATGGGAGTTAGCTATGAGATGACAGTTGCTTCGGCACATCGAACACCTGCACGTGCAACAGAGTATGCCAGAACTGCTCGGGAAAGGGGGCTACAGGTTATCATTGCTGGAGCAGGCATGGCCGCTCATCTTGCCGGTGTTCTCTCTTCACATACCGATGTTCCTGTAATAGGAATACCGCTTGATGCTTCTTCAGTGCAGGGCATGGATGCATTACTCGCGACTGTTCAGATGCCTCCGGGTATTCCCGTAGCGACAATGGGTATTGGTAAACCAGGAGCTAAGAATGGTGCTATATTTGCTACCAGAATGCTGGCGCTTCATGACGATACCCTCGCCGCAAAATTGGTAAAATTTCGTGAGAAGATGGTTGAAGAGGTTGAAGAGAAGGCTCGAAAAGTTGAAGAAAACTAATTCGTTCAACTGCCCGTCGGAAGCTGATATCCGGCGGGCAGTTGAAGCTCTTCATAGAGGTGAAATCGTTGGCATTCCAACCGAAACATACTATGGACTCGCTGCAGACCCGGATAATGAAGAGGCTATTCACCGATTGTTCCAACTCAAGCAGCGACCAAGACACAAGCCTATTCTGCTGCTGATTGCTCATATTGAGCAGCTTGACCTTTTTGCAGCATCAGTCCCGCGAGGTTATCAGAACTTAATTGAGAGCTACTGGCCGGGCCCTCTTACACTGGTATTTCCCGCCAGGGAACATGTTTCTTCACTTCTAACCGGAGGGACCGGCACCGTTGGTATCCGTCTTACCCCAAACGTAAATGCACGCCGCATTATTGATTCTTTCGGTAAACCTATTACTGCAACGAGCGCCAATCTTTCAAATTTTGAACCTGCAAGAAGTTCGCAGCAGGTAAAAGATGCTTTTGGTGATCTGATTTCATGCGTTGTTGATGGCGGTTATGCTGATGAAGGGATGGGATCTACCGTTATCAGCGAGAGCGAAGGTTCTCTCTGTATTGAACGGCCTGGCCGAATATACATCCCAGGACTTCCCGACTGCTCAAAACACTAATATACATATTTCAGTCATTATCTATACAACATCCATAATGCCTTATTGATATTCATTTTGTTCATAGAATTTGTGTTTATCCGCAAAATCATGCTAACATGAATGCGTGGTGTAACAGGTGTAATTTTATTTATTCTTTTTATTGATCAGAGTGTAGCGGAGAAGGTAAGTATGACGCTTTTACAGTGGAATAAAGAGTTTGCACTTGAGCAAGCTGCCGATGATATGGAATTGCTGGATGAATTGCTTGAGATATTTAAGACTTCGTTTGCATCTGATCTTCAATTGATTAAGGATGCAATCAGGGATGGAAATCCTGGCCAGGTTGCAGCGGCAGCTCATTCTATAAAGGGAGCATCTGCAAGCTTGGGAATTGATGGTATTACACAAGCTGTGAAAAGTGTAGAAGAGGATGCGAAAAACGGAAGTGTAGAAAAAGCAAGTAACCTCCTCTCACAGTTAGAGCAAATGCTGGATAAACTCGAAGCCTTATAACGTTATCGCTCCTGCCTTACAGCAGGAGCGACTTTTAAAAAACGACGAAGATATCTGCCAGCTGTTACCTGGTTAACTGGCGGTATTTGATTCGATGCGGCTGGTCTGCTGCAGCACCTAATCTCGCCTTTTTATCCTTCTCGTAATCCGAATAGTTACCTTCAAACCAAACGACTTCTGAGTTACCTTCGAAAGCGAGAATATGTGTGGCAAGACGATCGAGAAACCAGCGATCATGACTGATTATTACGGCACAGCCGCCAAAATTTTCAAGTGCTTCTTCGAGAGCGCGCAGGGTGTTTATATCCAGATCGTTGGTTGGCTCATCAAGTAGCAATACGTTACCACCTTCTTTGAGCATTTTGGCAAGATGTACACGATTACGCTGTCCACCGGATAATAACCCAACTTTTTTCTGCTGGTCAGATCCTGAAAAGTTGAATTTCCCAACATATGCGCGGCTGTTGACTTCGCGAGTTCCAAGCCAGATGGTATCCTGTCCCTCAGATATGGCCTCCCAGATTGTCTGATCCGGATTGAGTGAATCCCTGCTCTGGTCGACATAGGAAAGCTTAACGGTTTCACCTTTACGGATAGTGCCGCTTTCCGGTTGTTCCTGCTCTGTAATCATTCTGAAAAGTGTTGTTTTACCAGCACCATTTGGCCCGATTACACCAACAATTCCGCCGGGGGGCAGGTTGAATGTCATGTTTTCAACAAGAACGCGGTCACCATAGCTTTTCTGTACATCTGTAGCCTCGATGACAACCTTGCCGAGACGTGGTCCGGGAGGAATGAAAATTTCGAGATCCCGCTCAAGTTTTTCCGTTTCCTGCCCCATGAGTTTTTCATAAGAGCTGATACGTGCCTTTGATTTTGAGCGACGACCTTTCGGCGACATTTTGATCCACTCAAGTTCTCGTTGCAGGGTTTTCCTTCTGCTGCTTTCCTTTTTTTCTTCAAGGGAAAGGCGCTTTTCTTTCTGTTCCAGCCATGAAGAGTAATTGCCTTTCCATGGAATCCCCACACCTCTGTCAAGCTCGAGAATCCAGCCTGCAACATTATCGAGGAAGTACCGGTCATGGGTTACTGCTATAACGGTACCTTCATAATTCTGCAGATGTTGCTCAAGCCAGGCTACTGACTCCGCATCGAGATGGTTGGTCGGCTCGTCAAGTAACAGGATATCTGGTTTTTTCAAAAGGATTCGGCAGAGTGCCACACGTCGCTGTTCTCCGCCTGAAAGCACGCCGCAAAGAGAATCTGATGGAGGACACCGCAGAGCATCCATTGCCATGTCAAGTCGACTATCGAGATCCCATGCTGAGAGGTGATCCAGTTTTTCCTGAACCTGAGCCTGGCGGTCAATGAGATCCTGCATCTCATCATCCGTCATTGGCTCGGCAAATTTTTCATTTATTTCGTTAAATTCCTGCAACAGATCAACAGTCCCCTGTACGCCTTCCTCAACGATTTCCCGAACTGTTTTTTCAGGGGCAAGCCGTGGTTCCTGATCAAGATAACCAACAGTCAGGCCGGGAGACAGGATTGTCTTGCCGTTAAATTCTGTGTCGATTCCGGCAAGAATTCTAAGCAGGGTACTTTTTCCTGAACCATTCAGTCCGAGTACACCGATCTTCGCACCATAGAAGTATGAAAGTGAAATATCCTTTAATACCGGTTTATTGTCATAATATTTCGATACTTTGATCATCGAATAGATGACCTTTTTATCGTCTACGCTCATATGTGTCCTTTGTTATGTTCATTTTGATTGGTCCTTCTGGGATGGAATTCACAGCAGGAGTAAAGAGTGTACAACGATAATACAAAAAAAAGGGCCATAATCAAATAAGAGATTATGGCCCGGATATCAGCGACTGCTTATCTACACGTAAATTTATTCGTTTTCGTTCTCTGGTGAGGTGATTAGTGCACCTGCAATTGCAATCAGCCCAAAACTGCCAACACTTTTCTTGACTGAGCGCCCAAGAGATGCCAGCATAGCTCGGCGGCGTACCTGGCCAAGATCAGCAAGTTCCGGTGTTGAGGTCTCAAGGAGAAGATCCATATCTTTCTTTTTCCCATAATAACGGGAGTTAGGTCCAAGATTGCCACCATTGGGCTCAATGCCGAGAGCACCTTTTTTCACATATTTTGAAACTTCAGACTCCGGGTCATCCAAATCTCCAAAGATACGTGCGTTGGTGATACACGTTTGCACACATGCGGGTTCTGACCCTGCATCTACCCGAGGCTTGCAGTACGTGCATTTGTCAGCTTTGCCATCCTCGGAGACCTCGTCTACCAGGTCAGGATTAATGTAGCGAGCATTATATGGACAAGCGTCTGCACAAGCTCCGCAACCGATACATCTTCCCTTGTCTATCTGGACAGTACCATCAAACGGATCTTTCCAGGTTGCCGCAACTTCTTCAACAACCGTTTCACCAGTTTTCACATTGGTGAAGGTCATTTCTACCGTGTCAGCCGGACATTCCGGAACACATACTGGATCTGCACAGTGGTTGCAGAGACCAGGATAATACGTTGAAGCCATTTCATTCTTGACCATGGAAGGGCCAAGTCGATAGACCCAGTTTCTGCCAGATTCCACAGGAACCTCCCATTCCGCCTTACAGGCGATGGTGCAGGCGTGGCAACCGACGCATCTCTCAAGATCTATAATCATTCCGTATTGCATTTATATATTCCTCCTTGAGGGCATAAATTTGCGTTGGATGAAAACTATGCCGGGATATCCAGCACTTTGCCATCCTTAATGAGCTTGACAAAGTTATTCCTCATGCCATGGGCGCCTGTTTCCGGGTCAACAGCAAGCTTGGTAATTAGGCTCTGATCATCAACACCAGCATTCACTGCGACGCTGAGAAGCGGATTAACCGAGCCATAACCATGTGCCATATAGACAGAGTCTTTTCTTATTCCAGGGGTAACTTTCAATGTTGTGGTTGTGCGCGATTTAAAGCCTTCGCTATTGACCAAACCAACGGTATCTCCTTCCTTTAGACCCAGCTTGGTAGCAGTCTCATCGTTGATCCAGACAGGGTTTTCAGGCATTGCCTGATGCAACCAAACGTTATTCTGACTTCTGTTGAAGGTGTGAACAGGGACACGGCCATAGAGCAATCTGGCATACCCTGCCGGTGGCTGGTCTACTGGAATATATGTTGGTACGCCAGGGAAACCTGCATCTTCAATGTCTTCATTGTACAGAAGAACTTCAAAATCCTCAGGTACACCATACGGGTCCTTACCTTCACGAATATGAATACCGTCTTCTTTTTTCAACTGCGCGATGCTGAGGCCGGCTACCTCAAGGTTTTTCTCAACCATTTCCTCAACTGTTTTGACCGGGATCTGATCTTTGAAACCAAGTCCAGTGGCCAGTGCGTTGGTAATGAAAACCTGATCCTTCCGTTCAAACATTGCATCTACTAATGGCATTCGCGCAGAAATATACTGCTGATGTTTTTCGGAAAAATCCCATTGTGTGCCTGTTTTAACAAGATCGTAGCGTTCGAGGTAGCTAACTTCAGGCAATAG
>JBFHGS010000092.1:0-17123 GCA_041582995.1 Desulfopila sp.
ATTAGCCTTTTTCTTGGTATCAGGGTTGTTGTAGTACTTCTATAGTATATGACATTAATTTGAATAGTCATTCAAAAAAAGTTATCGGCATGCGTAAAAACGCTCCCAACCCGGATTTTGGATAAATATAGTGTGCTATTTTAAAAATATATGAAATTCCAGCGAGATTGAACACACACAATTTCCATTCTCACACCTGCACAATATTCGCGCAATGCTGGAGAATGCGGTGCCATTTTTTACAGCATTGTGCTTATACAAGCAGCCGGTTCTGATTTACTGCCAGAAACTTTACTTTTGTTACTACTTGAATTGATCAGAAATTCAGGACAGGAGTCTGTTGGACTTAAGAGGCACGAGAGACAGGAGCATCGATAACAGATTTACAGAGATGTTGACCGATTTTTAATTTTCTCAATACATTCATTTCTGAGTCCTGTAAATACGCAGATTTGCATGTATACCCGAGGGGATAAATACAAAAGAGAAGGTAGCCTCAGCATTCTCAGGCAGACTTTCGCATGCCTATAAACTCTCTTTATCCAGAGCTTTTTTTACAGTTTTTGCCAGATCAGTTTTAGAAAAAGGCTTATCAATAAAAGCATCTATTCCAATGTTATGCGCAATTTCTGCAGTAATTTTATTACTATAGCCGGTGCAAAGAATAATCTGGATGTCTTTTCTTATTTGCTTCATTGCAATCGCGAGCTTATCACCGGTCATCTGCGGCATAGTCATATCGGTGATCACTAACGCGAATCTCTCTGGCTCTGTTTTGAATAATTCCAGGGCGTCCAAACTGCTTGTTCTAAAAGTTACAGAATATCCAAGACTTTCAAGAATCCTGCTCCCCATGCGGGCGATGGAGGGTTCATCATCCACAAAGAGTATAGACTGCTTGCCCTCAGGGAGTTCTTCTATCCCAGAGTTTGTCTGTTTTTCAAGGTCGCCCGTAACTGGCAGATAAATGCTGAAAACTGTTTTTATATGGTGGGTACTTTCAACCGTAATTGTTCCGCCATAGCTATCAATGATTCCACGAACCATTGCTAACCCCATTCCGGTTCCTTCTCCCGTATCTTTAGTGGTAAAATACGGATCAAAAATAAGGTCAATATACTCAGGAGCTATTCCACATCCAGTATCAGATATAACCAATTTGATATATTTTCCCTCCTTGAGACCTCTCGGCGTATGTGTACTCTCCTCATTAATGTAGATGTCTTTCAGCGATACCTCCAGAACTCCGCCATTATCCTGCATTGCCTGAGCTGCGTTTGTACAGAGGTTCATCATTATCTGATGAATCTGGGTGGTATTGGCCATGATCAGAGAAGAGCTATCAATGTCTTTTCGAATTTCTATGGAGGCTGGAGTCGAAGGGCGGATCAGTTTGAGTGCTTCGAGTATAATAGTATCGATCCGAGTCGGTTGTAATTCCTCGTCTGATCGTCGGGCAAAAGCCAGAATCTGTTTGACTATTTCTTTGGCCCTTAGGCCGCCAGCATAAATTTCCTGCAGATTGTTCTCCACGGATGAACCTTTTTCAACTTCATCGAGAGCGAGTTCAGAAAAGCCAAGTATGGCTGCAAGAATATTATTGAAGTCATGTGCAATTCCACCCGCCAGGCTGCCTATGGATTCCATTTTGCGAGATTGCATCAATTCTTTTTCCATCCGTTTTATCTCTGTAAGGTCAATTGTTTGCACAATAACATTTGAAACCTTTCCGGAGGAAGCTTTGATCGGAGTCAATATTGAGTTGATTGTTTTGTGGGTAGGTTTTTTCACAGTTACATTTTCTACCGCCCCGAAGTCATAAGTCATTACGATATTTGCAGGTTTGGCTTTTTCAAAGACCTCTTCAATAGTTGGAATTAATCCATTTCTTTTAAGCACTGCATCTTCGAATAGATTGTATTTCCCGATTACCTCATCCTCTGTTGCGCCGAAAAACTCAAGACAGGCGGGATTTGCTCTGATTGCTGTTCCTTCTTCATCAGAGATCCAGGTGCTCAAGGCAGCACTCTCTATGATTTTGTCGAGAAAATCGGATTTTTCCTTCAGCCTTTCTTCGGTCCGTCTGCGTTGAGATATATCATTGAAGGTTACAACAAGCTTTGATGGCAGATAGGTGGCATATATTTCACAAATACGTTCTGAGCTGTCTTCGCATGTGATCCTATATTCACCAGCATTAACCGATTGTTTAACACTGCGGGCTATTTCCAGAAATGATTTCCATCTGGTAATCGCTTCACGCCTGTATTCTGGGTCGGGAAAAGCCATTTCATACCATTTGGCCGAAGTCTGTGCAGTATGCCCAAAAAGTTCAGAAGCACTTTTGCTCCAGTACAATATTTTATCACTTTGCAACTCCACAAACGCGACAGGGAAAGGTGTTGCATCGAGTACCGCCCGTAATTCTTCCTCACTTTGACGTAACACTTTTTCAGCCTGCTTGTGTTTGGTGATATCTATAACGCCAGCGATAGCCCCACTGTATTTACCTGTATCGTCATGAGTTGGTCGAACCACCATTAATACGTCAACGTTGGTTCCATCTTTTCGTAAAAGCTGAAGTTCGTGTTGTTCCGCAGATGCATTTTGAGATAATTGTACTGTTTGTTTTGCAACATCTGCACCTTGCTCATCCATAAATGAGAAGAGACTTTTGCCAATCATCTCATCGACTGCATATCCAAGCATGTTTGCCAATGGCAGATTCGCAAAAGTTGTCAGATTATTATGATCAAGGCTCCATACACCTTCTTGAAGACTTTCAAGTAAGTTGCGATATTTTTGCTCATTTTCCTTTAAAGCAATAGTCGAATTAATGCGCTGAAATCGATTGATTATAAATTTGCCTATCAAAACTGTTGCCACAGGGAAGATGACCAACACAGGGAGGCTGATTTTTGACAAAACTGCTAATCCGGCAGAATCCGGCAGTGTAAGCATCCACAGTAGCATAGCAACATGGGTCCCCATGCCTAAAGCATAGAGATTGCCGGTCGAGACAGTTGTTAAATCGTTTTTCCGCCAGCATCGCCATGCCAGGCCGATCACACCTGAAGTGATAATAACTGCAATGCCGGTTAAAACGCCTGCGCCGCCAATTATCACTCGATAGCCACTGCATACCAGCATAGCTATCAGAGTTGGTATGGTTCCAAAAAAAAAGCCACTGATGCACAGAAGAATAGAACGAGTGTCGAAAATGATTCCTGGGTAAAACTCCCAGGGATTTGTCATGATTACAGCACCAATAGCCCCAAGGATAATTCCGAGCAACATCTGTTTTAATACAGAATTTGCCTCTAGCTTGTTAATATTAGAAACGTCATATATCAAAACCAAAGCGATGAGCAACGCAGCGTTATTACAAAAGCCGATGAGCGTTGTTGGAATCATTGTTTCTCTCTGTATATGTTGATTATGTGAGCATTTTTTGCGTCAGGAATGTGCTGCGGATTTTCTTATGATAAAATACTATCATAGGCTACACCTGCCATATAGTCTACCTCGTTGCGCAAAGAGATGAAATATCATTGTGTTTCTAACAGACGGCTCAAATAGAGATGAGAATGTCCCGTTCTTGAGGGAATCTGCCTGTAAATAATTCTCCAAACTGCGGAGTGTGGGATACGTGGTGTGATAAGAAGAGGTGAGAACTACTTAGGAAGTAAATAGCCGATCATCGACGGATAGATTTCTACTTTCTCTATCCGTTTATGATCGCCTGTGAAATCGGACAGTCTTTTAGGCAATTTTTGCTTTTTTCTCTAAATACGCAATAATGTCTGCACTTTCATACATGCACAGATCGCCATCCACCAGAAACGGGACCATGGTTTTACCACCGATGCTCTGTACAGTTAATCTGCCTGGTGTTCCGGGTCCTGCCGCAATTTTCTGGTAATCAACCCCTTCAGTCATGCCGATATTGTTGGCTGCCTGAGAGACTTTCCGGCAAAAGGGGCATTCATCCCATAAGTACAGTTGTATCATTATTACACCCTCTTAAATTGATTGTTAATCGGTTATATTTTTCATCCTGGGCTTCAGGTCCGAACTCCTACGCCATTCCTGAGCAGAAGAAGGTTTATTGAAAAAAGTATGATTGAAAACAACAGGAGCATAGCGAGGCCTGTCAGTGCATTGATGTCAGAGATGCCAAGAAAACCATAGCGGAAACCATCGACCATATAGATGATGGGATTGGCACGGGAAAGGGTCTGCCAGAATTCCGGTAATAGAGATATTGAATAGAAAACGCCTCCAAGATATGTCAGAGGAGTGATTACAAAGGTTGGGATGATTGAAACATCATCAAACTTTCGGGCAAATATACCGTTAATCATTCCGGCCAATGAGAAAACAAAACTGGTCAGAACTGCGAATATCACGACATAACCGAGATGAAACAGCGGTAATCGCGTAAAGAGAAAACTTATAATTGAAACGAGCAAACCAACAAAAAGCCCGCGAACCATACCACCTGAGACATAGCCAAGAATAATAATCCAGTTCGGTGTGGGGCTGACGAGTAATTCTTCAATATTGCGTTGAAACTTTGCGCTGAAGAAGCTTGAAACTGTATTGGTGTAGGAATTGGTAATGATGGACATCATTATTAATCCCGGTGCTATATAGGCCATGTAATCATAACCGCCAATATCCTGAAGTTGTGAACCTATCATTCGGCCAAAGATGATAAAGTACAGGATCATGGTAATAATCGGCGGCACAAGTGTCTGCACCCATATACGAAATATGCGGGTTGTCTCTTTGCGGGCGATACAGGTAAACGACGTAAGGTTGCGGTTCATTTTTCTACCATCTCAAGAAAGAGTTCTTCGAGCCGATTAGTCTTATTTCGCATGCTCTCGATAACGATATTCTGATTATCTAAAAGCGTAAAAACATGGTTGAGTGATTCCTCTTTACTCAACGTTATTTCCATTGTTGTGTCGTCAACTACACGCCAATCAAAAGGCTGAAGCGACTGAATATGTGTAATCGGTTCCTTGGTATTGAAAATAAACGTTTCTTTGTCGAGTTTCCTGAGCAAAGAGCGTTTGCTGGTGTTTTCAATCAATTTTCCTCCAGAGATAATTCCAATCTGATTGCAGAGCAACTCAGCTTCTTCAAGGTAATGCGTGGTCAGAATAATGGTTATTCCAGATGCATTCAGCTTAGCCAGGAATTCCCACATTCCTCTACGAAGTTCCACATCAACACCTGCCGTTGGTTCATCAAGAATAAGCAGCCGGGGTTCATGAACCAGGCCTCGGGCGATCATCAGCCTGCGCTTCATGCCACCGGATAATGTCTGGGCTGCTGCATGCCGCTTATCCCATAGGCCAAGCTGCCGGAGGTACTTTTCCGCATTCTCTCTGGCCTGTTGTTTGGGAATCCCGTAGTATCCTGCCTGCTGGCAGACAATATCCTCTACCTTTTCAAAGATGGAGAAATTATATTCCTGAGGCACAACTCCGATCATTCTTTTGGCTGCAGGAAAATCCTTATCGATGTCGATGCCGAATATTTTTACGGTGCCGCCCGACTTGGTAACCAGCGAGGTAATGATACCGATTGTTGTTGTTTTGCCAGCTCCGTTCGGGCCGAGGAGGCCAAAGAATTCACCTTCCTTCACTTCAAGGGAGATACCCTGCAGCGCTTCGACACCACCGTCGTAGCGCTTATACAGATTGTCTATTTCAAGTGCTAACATATTGTCCTGTTATCTATTTTGTGGCACGTGGCAGCTGATGCACTTTCATGTCATGTTGCTCGTTGCGCAACATGTTGATTTGTTGTGAAAAAACATCTTTGAGGAGAGGCCGTCAGAGGTGAGGTGCAGGAAATCGTCAAAAAATACTGTGTCTGCTTCTTCGAGTTCTCTCTGTTTTCGCAGGGAATCTACCACCTCTGCAGCAAGTTCTGCGGATTGCATGTGTGTATATTCAGTTTTCAATAGATTCTGGCGATGTTTCCGGGCAAGATCGAGTGCCAGTTCGTTGACATCGATATCCTGATCTTCCATGTCTTTCAGCATCTGTGCAGAGGGTGTCAGCTCAGGATTCGTCAGTTTTTTATGCTGGCAGTTGAGTGCTTTCTGAAAATTGTGTTCCTGGTGATGCATGTCGAGAAGTTCTGCAACTTCTGTCAGTTCAGTAAAAATCTCTTCGGCCCAGGTTGCAAGAGATCTGCTTTTTTGGCAATCCGCAAGTTGAAGGGATACATCCCGCCCGGAGGCGGCCACCTTCTTCAGGTTTAGCTGAGCTGTACGCTGTTCTTCTCCGGAGAGATCAGGGCTGTCTTTTAGCAGGCAATATGTCAGGAATACATCCAGAAAGTACATCTGATCCAGGTTGATTCCTGTTTCGGCATAGGGATTGACATCGAGAGAACGAATCTCGACATATTGAATGCCACCTGCTTCAAGAGCATCGGAAAGTTTTTGCCCGTTAGAGGTGACTCGCTTGGGGCGGATAGGAGCATAGAGTTCACTTTCCTCCTGCAACGTATTGGTGTTCAGTTGCTGATACTCACCATCCAGTTTTACACCAATTTTTTCAAACACCGGATTGGATTGCCGTGTTGCCTGTCGCAGTCCGCAGATAAATTCAGGAAGGCTGTTATAATTAATAGCCAGAGTTGCTTGCTCTGTGTTGTTATAACCAAGTTCGCTCATTCGCAAGGATGTGGCTGTCGGCAGGTAATAACTTGTCTTTCCTGTTGATTTTAAAAGCAATGTGCTCCGGACATGTTGTGTAAAAGTAGAGTCGACGGCAGGAGAAGCACCAAAAAGATACGGAATTAACCAGCCCAGACGAAGAAAATTGCGAATCAGACCGAGGTAGCTTGCAGAGATAAAGTCCTGAAGCGGTTGCCGGTCACCCTTGATCTGCTGCCAGACCGGCCAGAAGGTGTCTGGCATGGAAAAGTTGTAATGCACCCCGGCAATGGTCTGCATCATGCTGCCGTAACGATTTTGCAGTCCCCGACGATAAATGGTTTTCATTTTACCGATATTGGAGGTTCCATAATGCGCCAGCTGAATGTCATCCTCAGAAGTAATCGTGCAGGGCATGCTTACAGGCCAGAGTAATTCATTACCGAGGTTGCGATAGACGTACCGATGGATATCAGTAAGTATTGCGAGCGTTTCTTTTGCATCACTACCAGCCGGAGTGATGAACTCCATCAGCGTTTCAGCATAATCGGTGGTTATCCAGGAATGGGTCAGTGCTGAGCCGAGAGAAGCGGGGTGGGCGGTTGATGCCAGGCTGGCGTCACTGTTGACCCGTAGCGATTCTTTCTCGAGCCCTCGACGGATACCCTGTAAAGCTGTGGAAAATTCAGGGCGTGAGAGCAATTCCAGCCTATGTTGCCATGATGGTTTCAAGTTCGTGCTCCTCTTCAGCTTGATCGCCTTGCCAGTATCTTTTCGATACTGTCCATCAATATACCGCTAATGTTAATATCGAAAGCGTTTTCTATCTCACGGATGCAGGTCGGACTGGTGACGTTGATCTCGATGAGCTTGTCGCCAATCACGTCGATCCCGACAAAGTAAAGACCTTTTTCTCGTAAAACCGGGCCAATGGCATCGGCAATGCGACGGTCGCTTTCTGTCAAGGCTCTGGCTTCTCCGCGCCCTCCGGCGGCGAGGTTTCCCCGGGTTTCACCCTGGGCAGGAATTCTGGCCAGACAATATGGGATCGGCTCGCCATCAACGACCAGTATACGTTTGTCGCCTGCAGTGATTTCAGGGATATATTTCTGTGCCATGGTATAGCGGCTGCCATGCTGAGTCAACGTCTCGATGATAACACTTAGATTCCCGTCGTCCGGTTTGACATGAAAAATTGAAGCGCCGCCCATGCCATCCAACGGTTTCAAAATAATATCCTGGTGCTCCGTGTAAAACGTGCGAAGTTTCGTCATGCTACGGCTGACCAGACTTACAGGCGTCAGTTCGGCGAACCAGGCCGTGAAGAGTTTCTCGTTGGCATCGCGCAGACTCTGCGGCTTGTTGACAATAAGCGTTCCTTCGTTTTCAGCCCGTTCCAGCATGTAGGTGGCGTAGATAAACTCGGTATCGAAAGGCGGATCTTTCCGCATCAGAATCACATCCAGTTCGGCCAGAGGTGTATCGAGTTGGTGGTCGAATTGATACCAGTTTTCAGGATCATTCCGCACCTGCAGAGATCTCATCGTGGCATATGCCCGGCCATTTTGCAGGTAGAGATCCTGCATTTCCATGTAATAAAGCTCATACCCACGAGACTGTGCTTCCAGCAGCATGGCCAGGCTGCTGTCCTTTTTGAAATTGATTTTTTCGATAGGATCCATGACGATCCCGAGTTTAATAGTCACCTGTTCTCTCCAGCATGCAGTGTTTGGCACTACAGGATTCTTTTTGGTATTTTTATTCAGCCGTTCATCGCTGCAGGACGTTGCTTCTGGTGGAACTGGTGGTGAATAAGAAACGTCCCTCAACGTATGTTCTGTATTGCAGAAAAGTAATCGGCCTCCAGTAAATGAGTCACTAAAGAGCGATGTGAAACTCTCCAGAGGAGGCTGTTTCGTGCTCCGGCTTAGTGTTCCTTGCGGACAGCAAAGTATACTGCTTCGGGGTGATGCATAACAATCGCAGTGGTACTTTGTTCCGGGTGAATCTGGAACGTTTCACTTAGCACGATTCCAAATTCCTCAGGCTTTAAAAGATCGAAAATTACTTTAGAATCCGACAACTCGGGACAGGCCGGATAACCAAATGAGTATCTGCAACCCGTATAACGTACCATTTGTACATCACGTAAAGTATGTCCTTCATTTTCGGCTATACTCAGGTCAAGTCGAATCTGTTTATGCACAATCTCAGCCAGAGCTTCTGCAAGCTCAACCCCTAAGCCATGTACGTGGTAGTATTCCTGATATTTGCCCTCGTCATAGAGCTTTTTCTCATACTCACTGAATTTTCGGCCGGCACTCACACATGTAAAAGCGAGGACATCATGTTTTTCAGGATGAATAAAATCACTCAGGCTTCGATGCGGGGCTTTATCCTGACGTGGAAAATCTAATACATGTAATGCGTTTTGTGAAATTTCGGCAATATTTTTACTGACTGGTGCATGACCAGGAAGCCAACCCTCATTTTCCTTTAAAATGTAAAGTTTATTATTCTGGCTTTGAGCCGGCCAGTAGCCATAGATTATCGTCGGCTCAAATAAACCAAGCCGCTCGACGTCATTTTTTACGTTTTCAAAGAGTGGCCAGAACTTTTCATCAAATTGTTGCTGCTTCTCTTCCTTACGTAAACCTTTGCCGCTGTAGCCCCAGCGATGTGAGAAGAGAACTTTGTGGTTGATCCACTCATATGCCATCTGCCTTACATCAACATCCAAAATACGCCGCCCCCAGAATGGCGGTGTCGGAATTCGAACATCACGACTCGGCATCGTAATTTCGGAGATGTGAGGCATGGTGATTTCGGGTTTCTCTTTTAGCGTGCACCTTTCTGGCTTCTTTGCCCCGATGTTGGTGTCATGATTGCCTTCTTCAATACGGCTCATCGCGACGATACCTTCAAATGCATCTCTACAGTAAAACACCGGGCCGTCATAATTGGCTCTGCAATAATCATTCACAAAACTGTCCGTCAGAGCAGCACCACCGACAAGCACAGGGAGCTTGATGCCCATTTTTTTCAAGGCTTCGAGATTTTCATTCATCACGGCAGTCGATTTGACTAAAAGACCACTCATACCGATAGCATCGGCATTGTGTTCCTTCACTGCCTGGACAAAATCATTCAGATCAGCCTTGATGCCGATGTTAATGACTTTATAACCATTATTAGACAAAATGATATCTACGAGGTTTTTACCCACGTCATGTACATCACCTTTCACCGTTCCGAGAATCAACGTTGTTTCATTGCTCTTTTCAGTTTTGGGCAAATATGGATTCAGGTAATCTACCGCAGCTTTCATTACTTCCGCAGATTGCAGAACAAAAGGAAGCTGCATCCTGCCGCTGCCGAAGAGTTCTCCAACGACTTTCATGGCCTGAATAAGCAACTCATTAACGATTTTCTCCGGAGCAATCTCTTCTTTAACCTCAGCCAAAAGCGGCATCATTCGTTCTTTATCGCCATCAATCAGCAGTTTCTGGATTTTCTCAGCACCGGAAAGGGCCTGATACGCCTCATCGTCTTCGTCAACATGAGCGGTTGCATCTTCAAAATGATTGATGAAAGCAAAGAGAGGGTCACCATTTTCGCGATTGTTAAAAAGTAAATCTTCACAGGCTTTTTTGTCGGCATCATTGATTTTGTGCATCGGCAGGGTGTTTTTTACATTGACGATTGCCATGGTAAGCCCGGCCTGCAGACAATGATGCAGGAAAACCGAATTAAGGTATTCTCTTGCATGTCTGGCGAGACCGAAGGATATATTTGAGACACCGAGAACAAATCCAACTTCCGGATGGCGCCGTGAAAACTCCCGTATTGCTTCGATGGTCTCAATGGCAGCTGTATGATATTCTTCATCACCACTTCCTACAGTAAAGGTGAGAAGATCAAATACAAGATCGCGTGAAGCAAGGCCGTGGTTTCGGGTCGCAAGTGCATACATGCGCTCTGCAATGTCAACCTTTTGCTGTTGTGTTTTAGCCATTCCGGTTTCATCGATAGTCAAACAGACCAGAGATGCCCCAAAACGTTTGGCCAAAGCACAAACTGTATCAAATTTTTCAACTCCGTCTTCCAGATTCACAGAGTTTATGATCGGTTTTCCACCGATACTTTTCAAGGCAACTTCAAGGGCGTCCAGCTGCGTGGTATCGGGCATAAGGGGTAGAGGGATTTTTTGAGAGTAGAGGCTGATCAGCTCTTTCATATCTTTACTCTCATTGCGTCCGGCAAAACCGACGCTTACATCAATTCCGTGTGCGCCACTACGCACCTGCTGCTGAGCGACTGAAAGAGTGCCCTCATAATTTTCAGCAAGCAGGAGTTCGCGAAAGGCTTTGGAGCCGGTCGCATTACTCCGTTCACCGATCAGAAACGGGGATGGGTTTTGTTTCAGTTCACGGATATCATAAAGCGACGAGATACATGCTTCCTGGGTTCCAGAAGGTGGCCGGGGGATGATTCCCTGAACCCGTTTACTCAGTTCGGCGATATGTCTGGGAGATGTACCGCAACATCCGCCTAAAATACTTACTCCGTCAATTTCGGTGAATGCAGTTTTGACAGTAGCAAACTCTTCAGGTCCCATAGGGTAATACGAAACACCGCCACGGTTTTGCGGCAATCCGGCATTAGCATGCACACTTATCGGTTTGCCCCAGACTGAGCTCAATGTTTTGACGTGTTTTAGAACCTGTTCCGGTCCCGACCCGCAGTTAAAGCCAAGCGATAATATGTCAAATGGAGCCAATATTGCCGCGATGGTTGTCGCATCAGTTCCAATGAGCATCGTGCCAGAGAGTTCTATCGTCACGGAGACCATGATCGGCAGGTCGACATCGGAAGAACGCATGGTGTCGGTCAACGCATGCAAGGCCGCCTTTATCTGTAATGGGTCTTGAGCTGTTTCAAGCAGGAAGAGATCAACCCCTCCATCAATCAAACCTTTTGCAGAGACACAATAGCCATCATACATCTGGTCATAGCCTATATGACCAAGGGATGGCAGTTTGGTTCCAGGCCCTAAAGATCCGGCGATAAAGCGAGGAATGTCGGTTTTTAATGCCTCGCGAACTTCCCGGGCCAGTTTTGCACCAGTATAGGCCAGTTCATAAGCTCTATGCCCCATAGCATATTCATCAAGAACCCATGGCATCGTGCCGAAGGTATTGGTTTTTATGATATGAGCTCCTGCGTTTAAGTAAGCATTATGGATACCTTTTATAGCTTCAGGCAGGGTTATATTGAGCAGTTCATTGCAACCTTCGTTGCCTTCCCAGGCAGACGCCGGAATCTCTACGTTTTGGATTTCGGTGCCTGTCGCACCGTCGAGCACTACAATTTTTTCAGTTACTAATTGTCGAAGATTATGCATGGTATTTCCTGGTTGTTGTTGCAGGTACATTTGAGGCAGGGGATGGGAGGTATCAGATGCAGTGGCAGTTTACTGAATAATACTGAGAATTTTACCAGCTTCCTTGGTTTTCCATTGATGCCCATGGTTCCTGTACCGATAACTTTTCACCTTCCTGTAGCAGTTCAATGGAAATCTGATCGGGGGTGCGGATGAAAGCCATGTATCCGTCTCTCGGAGGTCGTAAAATGGTAACCCCCTTGTCCATAAGCATTTGACAGTATTCGTAGATGTTTTCGACACTGAACGCTATGTGGCCAAAATTTCTCCCTTCGCTATACGGAGAATCCTGGTCCCAGTTGTAGGTGAGTTCCACTTCAGGTTCTCCCTGGGTTGTGGCGAGATAGACAAGGGTGAAGCGCCCGTCTTCATAGTCTTTTCGTTTTGTCTCAACAAGGCCAAGTTTGTGTATGTAAAAATCAAGTGACTGATCAAGGTCTTTGACCCGTATCATAGTATGCAGAAATTTCATGTTTCCCTCTTCATTGTATATCTACGGTAATTCCGATAGTAAAACTGCAGGTTTGTGAACTGTTGTATTGAAAAAAACTGAGGAGGTAGTCATTTAACATTTCTTCCAGTCTCATTCAATAAAGCGATATGATAAAAAGAAATAAACATACCTTCTGTAGCGGTTGTTACAATATAATGCTTAATGTCTGAGTAGTGTTGCTTTGAGCCCCAACGGGGTAATTTCAAACAGTCTCTGTCGGGAAAGAGACTATCATACAGTGGTTGATAGGTTGGTGTTTATCCTCCCTGTCGGCCGTTTTACGGAAAATACGATGTTCTACGATAACTATTTTGGCCGGGCGTGCAATAGCGTTGCCGGGGAGAGTGTTGAGTGAAAGGCAAAATCATCAAGGGTGTCGGTGGATTTTATTATGTTCACGTGGCAGGCAAAGGCGTATTCGAATGCAGGGCACGAGGTATACTCAGGAAAGAAAAAATCAAACCGCTTATTGGTGATAATGTGGAAATCTCCCTGGTGGAAGATGCAGAAAAAATCGGCAATATTGAAAAAATCCTTAAACGCGACAATCAGTTGATTCGGCCGTCAGTGGCTAACCTGGATCTGGCTGTGATAGTTTTTTCCGTGAGTCAGCCTGAGCCGACGTTTAATCTGCTGGATAGATTTTTAATTATGATCGAAGCCAAGGGCATCGATACTATTATTTGTTTTAATAAAACTGACTTGTTGCCCGCGGAAGATGTGCAGACAATTGCCGGTCCGTATGAGAAAATCGGTTACAACGTTGCAACTACTGATTCCATAAACAGCCACGGCATTGCCGGTCTTAAAGCTTCACTCTATGGCAGGACTGCTGTGTTTGCAGGTCCATCCGGTGTTGGGAAATCCTCTATCCTGAATTTGATACAGGATGAAATGATTCTTGAAACCGGAGCAATCAGCAAAAAAATCGGCAGAGGAAAACATACCACCCGACATGCAACGCTGATATGTTTCGATGCAGATTCGTATGTGGTAGATACTCCGGGGTTTTCTTCTCTGGTGGTAGATGGGGTACCGGCGGAGCAGTTGAAAAATTTCTTCAGAGAGTTTGATGCACATGAGCCCCGGTGTAAATTTACGGGCTGCAATCATCTGGATGAACCTGAGTGCGGTATCAAAGATGCTGTGGCAAGTGGTGATATTTCAGAAAGCCGTTATTCGAGCTATACGCAGTTAATGGAAGAATTGAAAAGTGCCCAGAACTATTGAGTAAAGTGAAAGGAAAAGTCTGGTTTACTCGCTTCTTCATTTTTCAGGAATCGTCAAACGTTTATTGCCCCCCCGTCAAAGCCGGGGGGCCTAAAGGAAATTAGAACCGGGGTGTTGCTGAAGAGCTGTTAAACGGTCAACCATCTTATACAGTCTTCGGCCCTGAAGAATAGCTGAAACGGTCAATCCACAGATGAGACCTATCCAAAAGCCCTCTGCACCGGGTTCGATGGAGGTTATGCCCATGATACCGATTCCATAACCCACCGGGAGCCCTATTCCCCAGTATGCAAAGATCATCAGTAACATAGGTATCTTGGTGTCTTTGCACCCTCGCAGCGCGCCACAGCAGTTTACCTGTACAGCATCGGATAGCTGAAACAGGGCTGCAAAGAGCAGCAGATGGGCGGCCTTCTCCCTCACAACTGTCTCATTTGTGTACAGAAGGGCAATTGTATCTGCGCAGCTGATGATGAAAAGGCAGGTAACGCAGGCAAAACAGAGGGCAAGAAAAAGACCTGTCTGTACGACCCTTTGCATTCTTGCAAACTGTTTTCTACCTATGGAGTAACCTACTCTGATACTGAGCGCCATGGAAAGACTTAACGGTATCATAAAGAGCAATGAGGTGAAATTAAGGGCTATCTGGTGTGCTGAAACGATCTCCGCCCCAAACCGGGCAATGAGCAGGGAGATGATCGCGAAGATAGAACACTCCACAAAAAGTGAAAGGCCTATGGGCAACCCTAATGCGAGAAACTGACCCATTGACCGTAAACGTGTGCGATCTACCCGTCGGAAAAGTCCGGTTACGCCTTCGACCCTGCTTTTCTGAAGCAGCAAGGCCATGGTTATCATCATCGTAAACATGGAAATTGCAGTGGCCCAGCCGCACCCGACCCCGCCCATTGCCGGTAGACCCAGTTTGCCGAAAATAAGGATATAGTTGGCAACGATATTGACAACTAACCCTGTAAAACTTGCCAGCACAGAAATTCGGATCAGGGAAACGCCTTCTCCACCACTGCGCAGTGCAAGAAAAATTCCGGCAAAAGGCATACCCCAGGAGATTGCAAACAGATACTGTTCTGCAGGGATGGCAACCTCTGGTGCTACCTGTAATATTTTGAAAACAGGTGACAATTGCCATAGGAGAATCATGGCCAGCGTCCCGCAGCATAAACCTGCGACAATTCCCTGTTGGAGAGAACAGAAAATATCCTTGGAATCTCTTCTGCCATGGGCTTGTGCAGTAAGAGGGGTTACAGCGCTGAGAAGACCTACCATAAAGAGATAGATAGGAAAGAAAAGGCTGGAACCTACCGCGACTGCAGCAAGGTCCACCGGGCCGACTCTGCCTGCCATAACGGTATCGACAAAACCCATGCTTGTTTGGGACAACTGTGCAAGCAATATTGGGCCTGTCAGCTTGAGAAGCAGTCCGGCTTCATGACGAAAAAGAGTTTTACTCTTCACATTACTCCCTATACATGTATCTTTGAAAAAGAAATGTCCTTGACCAGATGACAATTGAAAAGTCAAGTTCAGATACGTCAGAGTAAATGAGTTTCATCCAACTCGCGCAACGAAGAGAGGTGCTCCCTGGTGGATGCGAAGTGAGAGAACTCCTTTTATAGGCCTCATCTCATTCGTTTATATTGCAGTGTCAAGGATTGGGGTATTACCCATATCAACCCTTAACGAAATACAGGATGATACAATTGAACAACGACCTCAAAAATCCAAGTGCCCGGGGCCTCTGGTGGAAGCGCTATCTCTACTCGGTAACCGGGGCGAGCAATGACTACGAGTTAGGTCCAAACTGGTTTGCCTCAGTTATGGGAACAGGGATTATTGCCAATGGTGCCGCATCGCTGCCATTATTTTCCGATCAACTCCATTTTTTTGCGCTTGTCGTATGGGGGTTGGCTTCGGCGATGCTGATAGGTCTCATGAGTTCGACATTTTTTTTCCTGGTCACAGGTCATAGTGTATGGAAAAAACACTTCCAGGACCCGATGATGGCACAGTTTTACGGGGCTCCACCGATGGCTATGCTCACTGTAGCCGGCGGGACTCTGTTGCTCGGGCAGAGTGTGTTGGGGCCGGAGTTGGCGCAAAATGTGGCATGGTCATTGTGGTTTATCGGCACCATAGCAGGTCTTGCCTCTTCTCTCATAATCCCGTATCGGTTGTTTACAACGTTTCGGGTACGACCGGACTCCGCCTTTGGAGGCTGGCTCATGCCTGTTGTTCCTCCTATGGTATCAGCAGCCATTGGAGCGATGCTCGTTCCATATGCACAAGAAGGACTCTTGAGGGAAACACTGTTCTATCTCTGTTTCTCGATGTTTGGCCTCAGTTTGATTGCAGCAATGATCATCATATCCATGATATGGAGCAGACTCGCCCATCATGGAACTTCTGGAACCTCACGGGTACCTACACTCTGGATTGTTTTAGGTCCATTGGGGCAGTCAATGACAGCTGCAGGGATACTTGGTACTGTGGCAAAGGAGGCAATACCTCCGCAACTTGCCTATGGATTTGAGATTTTTGCTGTGTTGTACGGTGTTCCGGTTCTGGGATTTGTATTGCTCTGGACATGTATGGCAATACTGCTTTCCATAAGGGCGCATTACAGACAGATGCGATTTGCTCTTACCTACTGGGCTTTCACGTTCCCCGTTGGAACGTGTGTTACAGGTATCGGGCAGTTAGCCCACCATACAGGATTGCCGTTATTTGAGTGGACAAGTATTCTCTACTATGTGGGATTACTCGGGGCATGGACTGTGGCTGCCTTTGGTACAACTAAAGGGATGATAACCGGACATCTGTTCCGCCCACCTCCACTGGGTAAAGACGTTGTCTCTTTGAAAGAATCACATCTTCATGGGGATGTTTTTAATGACGCAGATAGCGAAAAGTAAAGATGCGCATCATGCGTTTTTTCAGGAAAAATCTGAATAAGGCAAAGCGGTTATCTTTGTCTGATTAGCCCTCTTTCTCAGCTTAAACAGGTGAGGGATAAGAGTGACGAGTGAACTGCATTTGTGACAGATAACTCGATAAATCAGAGCATCTATTTAAATATTGGTAGTTGCAACATGTATCGCTGTGCTCCCCTCATACCTAGTGTCATGTCACGCAATAAGTGTTGGATAAAGACGTTTCAGTTTTATTCGGGCATCTTCTGCAGTGAACTGCCAGTTAACCCTAGCCTGCATCCCGTTCCTTTTTAATTCCCATGCCTTGACCTCACTACGCATGAC
>JBFHGS010000093.1:0-16977 GCA_041582995.1 Desulfopila sp.
ACTCATACCTGGTTAGGGACAAAAGAAAAATTAAATCAACTTAACACAACGTTTCAGCGATGTCCTGAATAGAAAGTCAGGATAAACTATGTGAAAAATTTAAGTAGAAAATGATCTGTGAAAGTTGAATTTACGTTAAAAGAAATATTTTGAGTATTCAGTATTTTGCTTCAATGCTGCAATAACATTCTGCAAAACTAAATCAATTCTTGCTCTAGAAGTGAATTGTTATAAGCACGGCGGCCTCCTGGCTTCAGGTTATAACAGCAACAATACAATCAACTCAGATTAATACGTTATTTTTTATGAGTATTAAAAAAGGATCATGTCTTTGTGGAAAAGTAAAATTTGAAATCGAAGGTGATTTTGAAAGCTTTTTTCTTTGTCACTGTAGCCGTTGTCGCAAAGATTCTGGTTCAGCCCATGCGGCCAACTTATTTTCTTCATCAGCAAAGCTACGATGGTTAACGGGTCAAGATAAAGTAACAAGTTTCACTCTTCCATCAACTCTGCACACAAAATCATTTTGTTCTGTCTGTGGTTCAGCGTTACCAAGTCGCCAAATGGAAGGGAAACTCTTAGTTGTGCCCGCTGGTAGTATTGATAGTGAATTATTTTTTAAACCAAATGCACACATACATATTTCAAGTAAAGCGGACTGGGATAAAGATCTTGAAAAAATTCCGCAATTAGCTTGCGGTCCTATTAGCACATAACAGATACATTGATAGTAAAATGCTAGCAATAACAGTAAAGTCATAAAAAATGCGTTTAAAGCACTTCGTTTGGTTCGGACGCGCTGATGCGTACCGTTTAACTCAACAATGATGTGAACAGAAAACAATACATAGTGTGATAGATAATTGTAACATGACTAAAAAATCTGAAGACCAAAACAGTAATGAGTGGAATAATTCCAACAATTGGACACTACCAATAGGCTTTTATTTTTCTAAAAAAGATACTCGGTGGTTAGTCCCTCGCCCAAATCAAAATCTTGGTTGGACCTTCAATCTTGGGCATAAAAAAGGGGCATTAGCGCTATTGCTGTCATTTATTGTTCCGATTTTAATGCTAACGCTGGTACTTCTTATGGTTATTTTTTTGTAAGGAATTAAAAAAAAAATACAAACATATAATCAGACGTTTCACATCGTTCAGCTTCACTTAAGCTATCGTG
The DNA here is from genome assembly GCA_041582995.1 of Desulfopila sp. Classification (GTDB taxonomy): domain Bacteria; phylum Desulfobacterota; class Desulfobulbia; order Desulfobulbales; family Desulfocapsaceae; genus Desulfopila. Next base: position 1,181 of record JBFHGS010000093.1, read on the forward strand.
TGTCACGAAGTAAAGGCATAACAACTTTACGCCAGCTTTATGAAATGTGAAGGTGGGCTCTTCGAACTCAGGTTACAGGATCCCGGTTCAAATCACATGCTGCCATGGTAAAGAACCATGGTAGTGAGCGAGTAGGAAAAGGCAGCGGTTGCGATGTCAGATGTGCAATAAAAACTATCCATGTCAGTATTGAAATGATTAGGAATAACAAATGATTAGTGCAGAATTTTTGATAACTTCCTTGGTTGTGGTCCTGATTCCTGGAACAGGTGTAATTTATACCATCTCAAATGGCCTACTTCTTGGCTGGCGGGCAAGTATTGCGGCAGCTTTTGGATGTACTGCTGGTATTGTTCCTCATTTAACAGCAAGCATACTTGGTCTGTCAGCACTACTTCATACCAGTGCTCTTGCTTTTCAAGTCGTCAAATACGCCGGTGTAGCCTATCTCTTCTATCTTGCCTGGGGAATGTGGCGTGAAACCGGGGCTCTGAATTTTGATTCAAAACCCTCAAAAAAAGGGCTGTGGCAAATCATTAGAAGAGGGTTTTTGATTAACATCTTAAATCCCAAACTCTCAATATTTTTCCTTGCGTTTCTCCCACTTTTCGTCACTACAGATTCTACATCACCAACCTTGCAAATGGTCATTCTGAGTTCCATCTTTATGGCAATGACTTTTGTCATATTCATCCTTTATGGTATTTCGGCAAATGGAGTACGACGGTATTTTACCGGTTCACCCAAAAATATAGTGCGGTTGCAACGTACATTTGCTGCAACCTTTGCCGCTCTTGGAGCAAAGCTGGCAATGACCGAGCAGTAACATATCAAAAAAAAACAAATGAAATATTGGCAAAACGTAACGCTGCAAGTGATCAGCGGGTAGCACGGTATTTCGAAGTTCAAATTTACCGCCAAATAGCGTTAGGCTGCTTCAGTGAAAAGAACCTACGCCTTATGGATGAGTTGGGCTGATTGAAGTGAAGAGAAAAATGTGTACATAATGATGTGATTACCCCTAAGGTTTATACTGTTGCAACAGGGTGAGAGTAGGATTCTGAATTTAATACTCTTTTATAAATCGGAAGACAGATCGGTGTTTTCGCTTACCTGAATTTGACAAAAAGACCCGAAAAATCAGTCCCCTCAGTCAGATGCAGAAACTGGATATGTTTTCTACATACTCAGCGTAAGGTTATTCTGATGAATTGCCTGAAGAGATATACGAATCTGGAATGTGTATAGGCATACCTATAATTGACCAGAATAACCAATCAAAAGCTCTGATGATACGAACATTTGAATATAAGATTCCCTTTGAATTTCATAAAAGTTTCAGTGTAATCCTGGAATCAGGTAACGCTATTCCCACTTGGGAATTAGTTATTTCAGATGAAAAAGAAGGCATGATAGAATGGCGACAGAAATCCTGGATAGGGTACTGTGCTCCTATGATGAGGCTCTATCTTAAACAGCAACGACCAACGTATACTTTAGTTACAATATACGTCAATCATCCTTGTCTGATCGTTGACCCCTTCAACCTTTCTGAAAGGATGTATAAAAAACTAGAAATGAGACTTGCCCAAAATTCATAGATATGTAGAGCTAGCTTGAAGTAATACGTGGAACACATACATTACGCGCCTCACTCTTCACTCATAACGCCCCACCTGTTTAAGCAGAGATTCAGGGGTAATCAGAATTCATAATAACAGTAACATGTGAACACGGGAGCAAAGAGGATTTGGAGGCTGGCTTAGGTGAATCGCTTGACCTTTTACAGAACGGAGAATATTGTTCATTAATGGTTTTCCTTATTGACGTTATTCCCTGTATACCGCTTGGTTACGAGATTTTTGAAGAAAATCACTTTGTGTTTTCATAATGATTAGAAAGCCAATCGGCTGGCAAATATGAGGATGTAATTGTGGCTCAGACAGCTCCGGCAATATTCGATTTATGTGTACTCGGGTGCGGGCCTGCCGGTTTTGCAGCGGCGATGCGAGGTCTTGATTTTGGTAAACACGTTTGCATTATAGAAGGTGCCGAGCTTGGAGGCGCCGGGCTAATGTGGGGTGCCATGACCTCAAAAACGATGTGGGAAATTGCCAAGGACTATTCCATCGCCAATATGCAGGATCGTGGCTACCAGGCAAGTGGGCTTTCTGTAGATTATTGCGCTGTGCGCAGAACCGCAATTCAGGCATCAAAAGAAAAACAATACCAGATGCTTTCACAGATTGAAAGCTACTCACCAGCAAGGTGGCCCGGTCCCGGGTCATTAACTCTCAAAAAAGGCAGAGGAAAATTCCTGTCAAAGGATACGATTGAAGTCCTGTATCCTGATGGCAGAAATGAGCAGGTAAGATCCCGCTATTTTCTCATAGCCACCGGCACTAAGCCCAGAAAGGTTCCACAGGTTCTGGTTGATCAGCGGCGTGTTTTCACTTCAGATGGTATTCTTAACCTTCAGTGTTTCCCGGAGAGGCTGGTCATTATTGGGGCGGGAATCATTGGTTGTGAGTATGCAACAATTTTTTCGAATTTCGGTCAGACAATTGTTTATCTGGTGGATCATGCCAAACGGGTTATCCCATACGAAGATGAAGATGTTTCAGATTTTGTGCATGATAATCTTACGGGGAACGGTGTTAAAGTAATCCACTCTGCCAAGCTTCGTAAAATACTCAATACCTCAGATTATCTTCAAGTTGTGCTCGACTTTAAGGATGGTCATTCAGAGGTGATAGAGGCAGATGCTGCTTTTCTTTCCATTGGGCGATATTTTGATCGGACTGGTCTGGGGCTCGAAAATATCGGCATTGATGCGGCTGATTCAGGAATATTGAAAACCGATGAAAATTGTTGTGTGAAAGACAATATCTATGCCGCCGGAGACATTACGCATCATCCGGCTCTGGTAAATATTGCAGAGATGGAAGGCCGGTATGCAGTAAAGCATATGTTTGGGCAAAAGCGTTGGCCTCTGAATTATGAAAACATGTCTACAGTAATGTTCTTTCATCCGGCTGTGGCTGCAGTAGGCCTGAACGAGAAACAGTGTCGCAGTAAAAAGATCCCATATAAAGTTGCGTACTACTCTAATGCACTCTGTAATCGTGCTATTGCCATGCGGGCTACTCACGGTTTTGTGAAAATTATCGTGAGCGATGACGAACAGCTTCGTATTTTGGGAATGCGGGCAGCCGGGCCTGAAGTTTCGAGTACCATTATGTCGATTGCCCATTTCATGGATCATGGTCAAGGGGTGGCCGATATTCTTAAATCGATTTATCCGCATCCCACTATCACAGAAGGGATCGAGGAATGTTTGCGGATGTTGCTCAATAAATCTGTATATAAACCGTATGTTTTCCCGCATTATCTGAAAATTCACCGTTGGCACCCTGATACCGGGGAGAGCGATTGATTGCAGAGGTGTTCATATTACAGCAGGTGTTTTGGGTTTTGAAATAACTGCCTGGAGTCGAGAAATATTCCGGAATAACACATACGAAGGAGGTTCATGTGGTGTCATCTGAGAAAATGATGAAAAAGATATCGCTCAACCTGATAGCCGGGAGTGCACCGGAGTCATCAAGTTTTACGCCGTCGCCAGTTGTGCTTGAGTTTATATTCGGAGCCGGTTCGGCGGGGTTGACGCCTTTTGAAATTGCTCTGGATGGTATGCAGGTTGGGGAACGGCTATCGTTGAAACTGGCAACTCACGAATGGATATCATACTTTGGTCATCACTATGCACCAATACGTGAGAAGCTGGGCTTACTTATTATTCCTGATACGTTATTTTTGGAAGCAGAGCTGACTGCCCAATCAGAGCCATCTGCCAGAGAGGTTGTTCAGTATATGGCAAAGGCTATGAGTCAAGGAGGTTGCGGTTGCGGGGATGGGTGTACGTGCTGAGCTGACAAGCGTTTGTGATGCCAGATTCCTGGAGAATAGTGTTCTGAAAGTGTATTTTCAGCTCTCCGGGCCTGTCAATTGCTGGCAGGCTCGGAGGGCGGGGAAATTACATATTTCTTCTGTACTGACCACCTGCCTCGTAGAGGGCATTGGTAATCTGACCTAGGCTGCAGTGACGAACGGTCTGCATCAGCTGATGAAAAATGTTTTCACCGCTTAAGGCGACCTCTTTGAGTTTTTTCAGCTCTTTATCGGATGCATCTTTATTCCTGGCCTGGAAATCTGCAAGTCTCTTTAACTGATCCTGTTTTACCTCATCAGAAGCCCTGGCAAGTTCAAGAGAGGCATTTTCTTCATCAAAATTGGCATCAGGATTTCTAAAGGTATTCACACCGATTATCGGATACTCACCTGAGTGTTTCAGATACTCGTAATAGAGTGATTCTTCCTGAATTTTGCTGCGCTGGTAGCCTGTTTCCATGGCTCCAAGCACACCACCCCTGTCGCTGATTCGATCAAATTCCGAAAGAACAGCTTCTTCAACCAGATCGGTCAGTTCATCAACAATAAAGCTGCCTTGTAACGGGTTCTCGTTTTTGGCAAGGCCCCATTCCCTGTTAATAATGAGCTGGATTGCCAGTGCCCGGCGAACCGATTCAGAACTCGGGGTGGTAATCGCCTCATCATAGGCATTAGTATGGAGGCTGTTGCAATTGTCGTAAATTGCGCAGAGTGCCTGCAGGGTTGTTCGGATATCGTTGAACTGAATCTCCTGACAGTGCAGCGATCTTCCCGAGGTCTGGATGTGATACTTGAGCTTTTGCGAGCGCTCAGAGGCATTGTACTTCTCACGCATGGCAACGGCCCAGATACGACGGGCTACCCGGCCGATTACGGTATATTCAGGGTCCATACCGTTGGAAAAGAAGAACGACAGGTTCGGTGCGATCTTATCGATATCCATGCCCCGGGCCAGATAGTACTCCACATAAGTGAAACCGTTGGAGAGTGTAAGAGCCAGCTGCGTAATAGGGTTGGCACCGGCCTCGGCGATATGGTACCCGGAAACCGAGACCGAGTAGAAGTTGCGAACGGCGTTATCGATAAAAAATTCCTGGATATCGCCCATCATCTTCAAGGCGAATTCGATGGAGAATATGCAGGTGTTCTGTCCCTGATCCTCTTTCAGGATATCTGCCTGAACAGTGCCGCGGACATTGGCGAGCACATCCTTGCGGATTTTACCCGCTTCTGATTCATCGGGTTGCCTGCCGTGCTCGGTGGTAAAATTGACAATCTGCTGGTCGATGGCCGTATTCATAAACATCGCCAGAATGATTGGTGCAGGCCCGTTAATGGTCATTGAGACTGAGGTGGTAGGCGAGCAGAGATCAAAGCCATCATAGAGTAGTTTTACATCGTCTAAAGTGCAGATAGAAACGCCGGAGGTGCCTATCTTGCCGTAGATGTCGGGGCGTTCAGCAGGATCCCAGCCATAAAGGGTTACAGAGTCAAAGGCTGTGGAGAGACGTTTTGCCGCATAATTACCGGAAAGCAGCTTAAAGCGTGCATTGGTCTGGCCTGGACCGCCTTCACCGGCAAACATTCTGGTCGGGTCTTCACCTTCGCGTTTCAGCGGGAAAACGCCGCCTGTAAAAGGGAAGAAACCGGGTAGGTTTTCCTTTCTCAGCCAGGTGTAGGTGTCGCCGGGGTCAGTGAGCTTAGGAAGGGCGATTTTAGGGATTTTGGAGTGAGAAAGCGATTCCGTATAGAGCGGGACGCGCATCTCTTTGCCGCGCACGTGATAGACTAAGTCATCGCCGGAATAAGCGGCTTTGCACTCTTTCCATGAGGCCAGAGTCTCTTCGGTGTTTTTATCGACTGTTTGAGCGAGAAGCTCAGCGCCTTCCTGTATGGTTGCAATAACTTCAGGTTTATCGGTGGCGGCGTTGGCTCGGAGAAGGTTAATGCTTTTTTTCAGATGCCAGAGATTTCTGGCTGCGTCTGCCTGTTGAATTGTGCGGGCATGATAGCCGCGTACGGTATCTGAAATCTCTGAGAGATATCTGATTCTGGTCGCAGGTATGACGATGGTTTTTGACGAAGGTGTCTTTTTCTCCGGTCGCGGAAGTTTGGGTTGCAGTTTCTTCTCCAGCAGTTCGTTTAGCTGGTCGATAATTCCGTGGTAGAGGGCTGTCACGCCATCATCATTAAACTTGGAAGCAATTGTGCCATATACCGGAAAGTCTTCAGGGGCAGTACTCCAGGCCTTGCGGTTGCGCATTACCTGTTTGCGCACGTCGCGAATGGCGTCATCACTGCCTTTTTTCTCAAATTTATTTACCACTATGATATCAGCGTAATCGAGCATGTCGATTTTTTCGAGTTGGGAGGGCGCGCCATATTCGCTGGTCATGACATAGATAGAGATGTCGGCGAGATCAGTAATTCTGGAGTCGCCCTGACCGATGCCTGCAGTTTCAGCGATAACCAGATCAAAACCTGCCGCCTTGACAATCTGAAGAGCTTCTGGCAGTGATTCAGAGACTTCGTTAACAGAATCACGGGTAGCGAGACTGCGCATATAGACCCGTGATGAACCGGTGATAGAATTCATGCGGATTCTGTCGCCAAGCAGTGCACCACCAGTCTTGCGACGTGACGGGTCGCAGCAGATAATGGCGATATTGATATTTTCAAGATCGTTCAGGAATCTGAGCATCAGCTCGTCGGTAAGCGAAGATTTACCTGCACCGCCGGTTCCCGTAATGCCTATCACCGGTGGATGGTATTTATCCGCGAGCGGGGTAACCATCGCCATGAGTTCAGCGAGATTACCGTCATTTTTGCCTTTCGCCTGCTGGGCTGCGGTAATAAAACGGGCAATCTCCTGCTTGTTGGTGTGGTGCAGTTTTTTCGGCTGCAGATCTTTAAGGCTGGTTGTGGCAAAATCCATGCAGGAGATCATGTGATTGATCATGCCCTGCAATCCCATGGAGGCACCATCTTCAGGAGAATAAATTTTGGTGACTCCATATGCTTCGAGTTCGCGGATTTCATCAGCAACAATGACGCCGCCGCCACCGCCGAAAACTCTGATGTGACTGGCATTGCGTTCTTTTAGGAGGTCGATCATGTATTTGAACGCTTCCATGTGGCCACCCTGGTAGCTGGACATGGCAATGCCGTGGGCATCTTCTTCTATGGCTGTGTCGACAAGTTCCTGAACGGAACGGTTGTGGGCCAGATGGATGACTTCAACACCGGAATCCTGGAGAATTCTTCGCATGATGTTGGTGGAGGCATCGTGACCGTCGAAGAGCGAAGTGGCGGTGATAATCCTTACACTGTGTTGCGGGGTATAAACTTCAGCGTTCGCGTTCATATATGCACCTCATATCAGTAGAAATCCAAATCAATGATCGGCAAACATTTCACGCGGTGAGCGAAACCCGGCAACGGTGGGGAGAGTTAGAGTTTTCTGTGGCTAACCCTCTACAGGTTCTTTCTTTTTGGCCAGAAAACTCATGATAAACTCTGTCTGTTGCTCGATGTATTTTTCAATGGTGAAATGTTTGGCGAAGTACCAGCGTCTGAATGCCCAGGTATGTCCGATAACGGAAATATTATGGCCGATCAGGAGGATGGTATCGTCGTCCAGTTCCGGCAATGTGCCAGTCTCTTTAATCTGTTGCATTGCCTCAATAAAGAGATCCGTGATCCCTATCTCGGCTTCAAGAACTTTTTTCTGCCATTTCGGTGACAGAAAATGGGTAACCTGGTACATCAGCAGTACGTGGTCGCTCATTTTGTCACAGACCAGGAAAAATTCCCTGATCACTTCTGCTAAGGCATGCTTGCCTTTCAGCGGTCTGGCCAGCGCCTCTTTAACTCCCTGTTCAACCTCGGTATGAATTGCCATGCAGACCAGGTACAACACATCTTCCTTGGTGGATATGTAATCATACATGGTACCAATAGAGAGACCGGTAGCTTTGGCGAGTAACCGTGTTGTTGTTTTGTGGTAACCGTGTTCAATAAAGAGTTTGACCGCAGCATCGACGATCTGCCGGCGTCGCTCTTTTACAAGTTCCTGATTTTTGATCTGGGTGACGACTTCCCGTGCATCTTTTTCTTTCGTTCTCATGTAAACCGTTACTCTGTGGTAGTTTTTCGAGGTGATGAAATCACGATCGTAGCATAACAAACAGTATTAACAGGTAAACTATACAATATTCTGAAAGAACAAAAGAAAAACATGAGCACTTGTTCGGTTGTGCATTCTCCGGAACTCGCTTAACTGGCCCACAGTCTCAATCAGACAGCCTGTAACCGTTGGGTTAACTCTGGTAAAAACAGTTTTACGTCAGCTACCACAAGCACGTCAGCTATTTCACCGATAGGGGCGTCTTTATCAGTATTGATTGCAACTACGAATTCAGATTTTTTCATACCGGCCAGATGCTGGATGGCTCCGGAAATACCGCAGGCTACATACAACTTTGGTGATACGGTTTGCCCGGTAGTTCCGACCTGTCTCGCATGTTCAACCCACTCGGCGTCGACAACGGGACGGCTGGCCCCGTATTCCCCACCAAGGGCTTTGGCAAGATTTGAAACGATGCTAACGTTATCAGCGCCGCCGATACCGCGTCCGGCACTGACAATGATCTGCGCTTTACCAAGATCCACTCCTCCCAGGGCAGCCTGTTCGTAGCCGATAAAAGTTACCTGGCTGTGAGAGTCGGTATCGATCTGCTGGACGGATGGGGCTGTTGTAACATCCTCAGACAGAGAAAATGCCCCGGCCTGTAAAGTCAGCACCGTGATTGTGGATTTAGCTTTAAGGCTGCGTCTCAGCTTTGAGTTACAGGCGGGGACAACCGGCAGGCCGTTAACGACTTCAGTGACTTCAGAGAACTGTGCTGCACCGAGGCTATACGCAACCCGCGGAGCAAGATCCCAGCCATAGGATGAATGGCTGAAAACAATCATATCCGGTTGTTCCCTGGCCACGACCTCAAGAATCAGCTGTTTATGGACTGCAGGGTTGTAATCAGCGTATTTAGAACTGTCTGCGAGGTAAAGCGTGCCGTTGAATTTTGGCAATGTATCGGCACTGCCAACCATAAACATGACACTGTCGAAGCCTGTCTGCTGACTGAATGCGATCAGTTCACTGCTGCAGCCAAGAACCTTGCCTTCCCGAGATTCTGCTATGAGTAATGCTTTCATATCAACACCGTTTTATCTGGCGAGAACGCCGGTTTTTTCTTTAAGAATCGCAATAAGTTTATCTGCGAGCTCGCCCACTTCACCCTCCAGAACAAGACCACCACCTTTTTTCTCAGGCAGTTGTATGGAGGCTGTCTCCATTTTGGCCTCTACTTTCAGAAGTTCCTGAAATGGAATAGAAAGCAATTCCTTTTTCTTTGCTTTCATGATGTTGGGCAGGGTGGGATAGCGGGGTGTATTGAGTCCCAGCTGACAGGTGAACAGTGCAGGGGCGGCGACACTTACCATTGCTTTCACGCCTCCCTCAAGTTCGCGTTTAACCTGGAATGTGCCGTTATCGTACGAAAAACCGACAACTGTAGTGACGGAAGGCAGTCCCAGCATTTCTGCTACAAGCACACCAACCTGAGCGCTGCCACGATCCTGCGACTGCATGCCTGTGAAAATGGCTTCAAAATTTTTGTCTTTTGCATATTCGGCTATAATTCCGGCGATCTCAAATGGATCTTTCGAGGCAAAGTCGGCATCGCTGATGTGTGCACCACGGTCGCAACCCATGGCAAGTGCCTTTTTCATCGTTTCTTTGACCCGGTCCGGGCCGATACAGAGGACCGTCAGGTCGCCGGAGGTCAGCTCTTTAAGCTGAACAGCCTGCTCTACTCCGTACTCGTCGTATTCATTCATTCTCCAGGCTAGTTCACTGGTGTCGTACCAGGTACCTGCGCTGTCGATTTTGAATTTGGATTCCATATCGGGAACTTGTTTGATGCAGACTAATATCTTCATAAGCTTCTCGTTAGTAGGGGTGGAAAATGTCTCTTTGCTCAAGGTTTGCACAATTCGTAAGCATTTGCAGATTTGTCCGGCTGTTGAGAAAGCGTGCCTGATCTTGAGCAAAAATTCTATTTTCGCCGTCCTGAAGGTTAGGACAGGTAAAAAACAGACTGCACATTTTGGATTGGCAAAACTTAACGGCAGAGGTTCGTGCCTATGACCAATCGTTGTATCTCGCTGGTTCCTTCATAAATTTCTGTAATCTTTGCATCCCGCATCATGCGTTCAACTGGGAATTCTCGTGTATAACCGTAACCGCCGAGGATTTGTACCGCCTGGGTGGTGACTTTCATGGCGGTTTCGCTGGCGACAAGTTTGGCCATTGCGGAAGCCTGGGTATACGATTGGCCGTTACTGGCCTTGTAGGCAGCCTGATAGACAAGAAGTCTTGCGGCTTCTACCTGACAGGCCATGTCGGCCAGCTGAAACATGACACCCTGAAAACTTGAAATCGGGTGGTCGAACTGTTTGCGTTCTTTGGCATATCTCACCGCTTCTTCAAGGGCTCCCTGAGCAATACCAAGCGCCTGTGAAGCGATACCTATTCTGCCGCCGTCAAGAGTTTTCATGGCCACCTTGAAGCCTTCGCCTTCTTTGCCCAGGAGATTACCGGCAGGAATGTGGCAATTTTCAAAGACAAGTTCCATGGTGGGTGAGGAGCGGATGCCCATCTTCTTTTCTTTTTTGCCGAAGGTAAAGCCGGGTGTTCCTTTTTCGACGATAAAGGCACTGATACCATGATGTTTTTCGGCATTTTTATCTGTTCTGGCCATAACCACATAGGTTTCGGCATCACCCGCATTGGTTATGAAAATTTTTGTGCCGTTCAGGATGTATTCGTTGCCTTCGCGCATGGCAATTGTCCTGGTGCCGCCTGCATCTGAACCGGCTGCAGGTTCAGTAAGCCCGAAAGCTCCCATCTTTTCGCCTTTAGCCATCGGGATGAGAAATTTCTGTTTCTGCTCTTCAGTACCGAAGAGGTAGATGGGGTTGGTCCCAAGTGAGAGATGCGCTGAAAGGGTAACACCTGTAGAAGCACAGACTCGTGAGAGTTCTTCAACGGCGATGGCGTAACTGATGTAATCAGCCCCGGCACCACCATATTCTTCAGGAAAGACGATGCCGGTGAGCCCCAGTTCGGCGAGTTTGTCGAACATCAGGGCGCGGTCAAATCGCTCTTCTTCATCCCGTTCCCCAGCTGAGGGTGCAATTTCATTCTCTGCAAAGTCACGGACCATGTCCCTGATAAGGCTCTGTTCCTCAGTTAATTCGAAATTCATATCGTCTGCTCCGACTAGGTTTATCTCATGGCAATAAAAACATTCCGTACCCGGTGGAGGAGTCTTCGACAATGTACTGTTCCAGTGGGCGGTGGTAACAGGGGCCGGATTCTAACAGCCGACCGGGTACGGAATGCTATCTTTCTTTACAACCTGAAGCATACAGCGTTACCGGCAGTTACCTTTTAGGAATGAATAGCTGCCGGGATAAAGGTTTTATTTTTTCTTAGAGCTCAGTTCCGGGAAATCCCAGTAATAGTACTCTTTTCTCTCGCCTGCTTTTCCGGCATCAGGCCTGTCCGTTTCGTTTTGACGCAGCTCTATACGTCTGATTTTACCGCTCAGGGTCTTGGGCAGCTCCGGAACAAATTCAATAATGCGCGGAATTTTGAACTTGGCCAGAATGTTGATTGTGTGCTTAAACAACTCAAGTGCCAGTGCCTCTGAAGGTTCGTAACCGGCTTTGAGGATAACAAAGGCTTTAACGAGCTGATGCCGTTTAGGATCGGGTACACCGACAACGGCTGATTCGCCGACACAGTCATGCTCGATCAGGGCACTCTCAACCTCGAACGGACCGATACGGAAGTCAGAGGACTTGATGACATCGTCACTGCGCCCGACAAACCACCAGTAGCCATCTTCGTCAATGGAGGCTTTGTCGCCGGTATAGTAGTAATTTTCGATAAAGACACCGGCCATTTTCTCAGGATTCCCGATATATTCGGTGAAGAGACCAATACTTCTCCAGCGGTCGGTGCGGACTACGATGTGACCTGGCTCATCTGCGGTGGTGATTTCCTTTCCTTCATCGTCGGCAAGGGTGACATCATACATAAATGACGGACGTCCGAAGGAGCCACTGCGCATTTTGCCTTTCATCCATGGTGGATTGCCGATCATGGCGGTGGATTCGGTCTGGCCGTAAAAATCTCTTATCTCGGTGCCGGTAAGTTTCTTCCATTTAGAAATGACTTCCGGATTCAATGGTTCGCCAGCACCAACTGATTGTCTGAGAGAGGAAAGATCGAATTTTGAGAGATCCTGATTAATGAACATTCTCCATGCTGTCGGCGGAGCACAGAAAGTGGAAACCTTGTGCGTTGCAACGGCCTGAAGATATTTTACACCATCAAGTGCCTTAAAATTGAAACCGGCAGCTGTTGCACCGACGTTGAACGGGGCAAAGAAGCTTGACCATGCCCATTTCGCCCAGCCTGGTGCACTCAGGTTGTGATGCACATCGTCAGGGCGGATACCCACCATAACCGAGGTGGAAATGTGTCCGAGCGGGTAGGAGGTAGCTGTATGGCCAACACGTTTCGGCAGGCCGGTAGTACCAGAGGTGAAGAAGCAGAATAACAGATCCTTTGATTTTGTCTGAGCGGCTTTGGCCTCAGTTGGTTCATCCGTCAACTGGCGGTAGCTTACCCAGCCTTCTTTCTCGCCGAGAACAAGTTTTATTTTCGGAGTTATGCCTGTAAGTTGAAGGGCCTCGTCCATAATGTCGACAAATACCTGATCTGCAAGGATACAATCGGGTGGGTACGTTTTGAATCTGAATTCAAGTTCACGGACGGTCATGGTGGTGGCGGTGGGAACAGCAATAACCCCGCCCTTGACGCAGGCATAACTGGCAAACCAGGTCTCAGGAACAATAGGAGCCATCATGTACATATTGTCACCTTTGTTTACACCTGACTTGTGAAGTCGGTTGAGACACTGGTTACCCTGTGCGGCAAATTCCTTGTAACTGTATTTTTTGCTTTCTTCAGTATGGATGTCAGCCCAGATAAGAGCTGTGTGGTTCGGGCGTTCCTTGACATGTAGCCCTTCAAAAATTTCTTCGGCCCAGTTGAATGTTTCGGGGAGTTCCATTGCGTTGAGTTTTTCAAAAAAAGCCTTGGCTACAGCCTCCTTCTGGTCATTGTCATCCATCATGTTGAGGTCCATAACCTCTTTGTACAGACTTACCATGCTCATAAGGACTCCTTGCAGTTCATTTTTTTGAGATGCCACCAGGGCCTGTCGACGGCCACGCCACCTAACCACAAAGCTATAGATACCGAGCGCTCGGTCGGTTTCTATAGAAACTAAAAAACAAATCATATATTTTGTCAAAGTAAATTTTTATTTCGACGAAATATTAGTGTATTAATCATGGTTGCAGGAAATGGTTTTAACCAGGCTGCAGTAGGAATAATTCGTACCGGCCCTTCTTGCTGATCTAAAAAAAACGCTGCATTATATGTGGCGCCCGTCTTTTAAAAGGGTGACTGTGATCCTGACCGAAAAATTGAGACGACTTGAGGAAATTGATTGACAAAAAACCGGTTGTGAGTCAACATCTCCCCATGGAGAACGAGCGCTTGGTCGGTATGTGTTATGTCTGATTAAACAGGGAAATCGAACGTAGATCAAGAGAATTTTCCAGTACAATCACAATGCAGGTCCGAAAGGCAAAAGAACAGAATGCCCGGGATAAAGTCGAACACCTCAATACGACACACATCAGAGAGGAATACTATGAAACAGGCTGTAATAGTGAGCGCGGTGCGCACTCCGCTAGGCAGTTTTGGTGGTTCACTGGCAAAAATCGGAGCAACAGATCTTGGAGCGCACGTCATCAGAGAAGCTGTTAAACGGGCTGGAATTACCGGTGAAGATGTCGATGAATGTATCATGGGGATGGTTCTTCCCTGCGGTTATGGTCAGAATCCGGCCAAGCAGGCGGTTATGAAGGCGGATTTGCCGGATCTGGTAGAGGCTATAACGGTCAACAAGGTGTGTGGATCATCTCTTAAAGCTGTAATGCTTGCTGCTCAGGCAATTCAATGTGGTGATGCTGATGTGGTTATTGCGGGTGGTATGGAAAATATGAGCATTGCACCCTATTACATGGAAAAAGCCCGCTGGGGGCACCGCATGGGTCCGGGAAAGATTGAGGATCACATGGTCCATGACGGCTTATGGGACGTTGTAAATGATTTTCATATGGGTATGTCCAATGAGTTGATCTGCGAAAAGTGGCAGGTGAGCCGTGAAGAGCAGGATCAGTTTGCGGCAGATTCATACAGAAAAGCGGTTGCTGCAGTTGAGAGTGGCAGGTTTGATCCCCAGATTGCTCCGGTGCCGATTCCGCAGCGTGGCAAAGAGCCGAAGATGTTTGCTCGTGATGAGTGTCCCGTGCCGACGGACTACGACACACTTACTACAATGCGACCGGCATTCAAGAAAGATGGCGTGGGCACAGCCGGGAATGCTTCAAGTATCAGCGATGGAGCGGCAGCCCTGGTGGTGATGAGCAAAGAAAAAGCTGAAGAGCTTGGCTGCCACGTTATGGCGGAAATTGGTGCTCAGGCGTCCCATGGTATCGAGCTGAAATATGTGCTTATGGCTCCGATTTACGCAATCCCAAAGGTGTTGAAGAAAGAAGGGGTGAGTATTAAGGATATAGAATTATTTGAAATTAATGAGGCATTCAGCGGTACTTCTGTTGCTATCAACAGAGTTCTTGAACTGGATACCTCAAAGGTGAATGTTAACGGTGGCAGTGTGGCTATCGGACACCCTATCGGTGCCAGCGGAGCAAGGGTACTGACTGATCTGATCTACGAGATGGAACGTCGTGACTTGAAACGGGGGGTAGCGTCGTTGTGTCTGGGTGGTGGTGAAGCGGTTGCTCTGGTCATCAGACGGCCTTAGCTGTGGTCTGAACAGAAATGGGGACGGAGCAATAGCGCGGGGCTGGCAACTACACATGAGTGTGCATCGGGAAATCTTTGAAGTGAGGGGAGACATGACTATCACAACGTTTGGTGTAATCGGATCTGGTCAGATGGGGAACGGCATTGCCCAGGTAGCAGCGGCCAGCGGTCTGAACGTGCTGATGAGCGATATTCAGCAGGAGTTTGCTGATAACGGTCTGGCGAATATTCTGAAGAATCTGAACCGGATGGTTGAAAAAGGCAAACTTTCCGAGAAGAACAGACATGATATCATCGGCCGTATCAGAACTACTACCAATCTTGAAGATATGGCGGGGGTTGATTATGTGGTTGAGGCTGCAACTGAACGTGAAGATTTGAAATTTAAGATTTTCAGGGATCTTGACCGGATCTGTCCTGCTCATGTTATACTTGGCACAAATACCTCCTCGATACCGATCGGCAGAATCGCAGCCCAGACCGGTAGGCCCGAGAAGGTTATCGGTATGCATTTCATGAACCCTGTGCCGGTTATGAAACTTGTAGAAGTTATTCGCGGACTGCCAACATCTGAAGAGACATTTCAGATTACATGGGAGCTGTGCGAAAAATTCGGCAAGACTCCGGCTGAGGCCAACGATTTTCCGGGTTTTATTGCCAACAGAATTCTTATGCCGATGATCAACGAGGCAATTTTCTGTCTGTATCAGAGTGTTGGCAAAAAGGAAGATATCGATACGGTTATGATGTTGGGGATGAACCATCCAATGGGGCCGCTGGCATTGGCTGATCTTATCGGCCTTGATACCTG
>JBFHGS010000094.1:0-16916 GCA_041582995.1 Desulfopila sp.
AGAAAAGCTTTATTTGACTTCCACCAGGGAGATTTCACGATCATCTCTATCAGGTCATAAAAAGAGACCTTCACCTCTATCCTGCCGACCTCTTTATCATTCTGATCCCGAAATTCACTCACCAGGGAAATAGTGGTGCCGCTAAACTCAGTATCATACACCGGGGTGGTCACTTCAAGTGGTTTCATCCGGTGAAACCGGCGGTTCTTCACTCCCGGTTGACCACTTTGTCTGTTAGCAATACGTGCATTTGCCAACGGCAAAACATCGTTGTTCCACGCCAGATGTACCTCCACCACACCTTCAGTTTCACGAAGCCTGTCGAGTAAAAAATTTGAAATGTGAAGATTAAAATCATCACCTGTCTGCTCCTGATACAACCGCAACAATCGTTTCGGCCGTAGCAGACGCTGATCGACCTGAAATGCCGCACGCTGCATTTTGGCAATCGCTGTCTGTTGCCACTGCTCAATGAGTACCTCTCGAACCAAGAGCAGACTTACGCCCCCCATCAGGAGCAGAACGAAAAGAGTCGGCACCAGAATGTAGAATGTATTTCTCTGCTGCAAGGTTCTCGGTCGCAGAAATAAAAGTGGTATCTTCGCCATAATTTATGAGCACAGCGCATGTTTCCATGCTGCATTTTCATGAAAAATACAGCCGCAATTGGAATACAGTGTAAAGGTCTATAGATGTATTATATAGCTAACCAGCCGAAATTAATATGTTGAAATAGAGATTATACGAACAGGGAAAGGGTGTGATGAAACGACTATCCATCACACAAAATCGGGATCACAAACGAGATGATGTTTTTACAAACCACTGGTTCTGCCAGGGACAGCTGAATTCATTGAAAATTCAACCCTGCAGAAAAAAATTACAACTCCCCGATGTCAGGGTAGAGTTTTTTTACACAATTGCTACAGATACCGTGGCTGAAAGTTGCATTAGTATTATCAGAAATGTATTTTTCCACCCTTACCCACTCCCCCTTGTCATCACGAACGTTCTTGCAGGAAGCACATATGGTCAGAATTCCGCTCAACTCTTTCAATTTCATGAGCGTCGCTTTCAGTTCAGCTATTATCTCTTCCTGCTGTTGCTCACCCTGTCGGGCCTCAGAAACGTTTCGGGCAATATGCACTGAACCAAGAATTTCTTCATTTCCATCATACACAGGAGAACAGGTGATGAGTAGCGGTATGCCTATATGACTATCTTCGACCAGCTCAGTAACCGGCATTTTTCTGTCCATCGCTCTGGCATGCGGACAATTCGGCCACATACTTTGACGATCGTGAAATACAGAGTAGCAGTTACAACCGATAAGCTCACCTTCAGCTTTACCAAGAAAATCACAAAGCGCTGTGTTTGCACGAACTATTCTGAACTCTCGATCATGAATCGACACATAGTCGCTGATAGAATTGAAAATATTATCTATTTCAAAACCTTCCTTTCGGCCACGTTTCCGTTCAGCTTCCATTACATCTCCTGCCAGTGTTGTTCAAATCTTCGTACAGGATAGTTTTGCTGAGCACCATCTGTACAAGGACACACTTCTACATAACAAACGTCTGATCTTCTCACATTTGTCTCACATTTGCAACACACATCTTCTTGTCATTGTTTTTATTAGGTTTTGTTAAAAAAGCAAACCACCGCATAAAGAGAGTAGATGCCCAACCACCTCCTCTCTTCAAAATATAGAAACGCTTGCGAGTCAAACCTGAAAATATAATCAATAATATTTTCAGACCCTAAACTGGATATGCCTCAACCTTCAGCAAGTCACTCTTCTCATCACACAACCATTTGTGAATACAGGAATTATTTATTTTACCCCTGAATTTACAGGTCTTTTAAGGTTTTTGTAAGATCGGCGATATATATTCGTGGCTGTGATTTATCTTAACAGGAGGAAATAATGACACCTGAACAGCGGTATGATCTTGCCATCGAATGGCGATTGACCAGCAATCGTATGCAGCAAATCATTAAAGACGAGTACACCAGGAAGCACGGTAATCAAATCTCTGAGGAACACTGGGAAGAATATCTCGTAGAAGCACTGAACATAAGACCGTTCTGGGAATCTGCAGGATTGATCTGATTTTCAGATATTCCCTGGACTGTTCATACGCCGGAAATATGCCTTTCGATAAGACAGTTCTGTTATGAAGATTATTGCCTTGATACTTACAGCCTGCATATCTCATGAGAAATGCAGGCTGGATGATGAAATTACTTGGAGTATGTCGTTGAAGTCGTGTTTCCGCCTTCACCTGTCCAATTTGTGTGAAACCATTCCCCGCGTGGCTTATCAACCCGTTCATACATATGAGCTCCAAAATAATCACGCTGAGCCTGCAGCAGGTTTGCAGGTAGAGACGCAGTGCGCAGCCCATCAAAATAGTTGATTCCCGCCCCATGACACGGCATAGGAATTCCTGCCATTACCGCAGTTTGCACGACCCGCCTGAGACTACCCTGAATTTCCGTTACTGTTTCGATGAAGTAGGGATCGAGCAGCATATTGGCAAGTCCGGGATTGTTGATATATGCCTCAGCTATGCGATCCAGAAAGACTGACCGAATAATACAACCGCCACGCCAGATACGGGCAATATCGGCAAAGTTCAGATTCCAGCCAAATTCTTCAGATGCAGCCTGGAGAAGTCCGAACCCCTGGGTATAGGAGATGATTTTGGCGCCATACAGTGCCCTGCCCAGATCTTTCAGCATCTCCTCTTTATCCCCATCAAAACGGTATACATGACCTCTAATCTGCTCCGAGGCTGTGACGCGAAGATCTTTAAAGCTTGACAGACATCGGGCAAAAACAGATTCACTGATAAGTGAAAGCGGCACGCCATAATCAAGCCCGGCATTCACAGTCCATTTACCTGTTCCCTTCTGGCCTGCAGCATCAAGAATTTTGTCCAGTAACGGTGTACCGTCACTATCGTGGTAAGCCGTAATGTCAGCGGTAATCTCGATCAGATAACTACTGAGAGGTCCCTTATTCCAACTGGCAAATGCAGAGTGAATCTCTTCGGTACTCATTTCCAGGATAACTCTCATAAAATGATAGGCTTCGCAGATAAGCTGCATATCACCATACTCGATACCATTATGCACCATCTTCACAAAATGTCCCGAACCACCCGGCCCCATCCATGCACAACAGGATGAGCCGTCTTCAACTTTTGCAGCTGCAGCCATAAAAACCGGTTCCACATACGGCCATGCTTCAACAGAACCACCCGGCATGATTGAAGGCCCTTTAAGTGCACCCTCTTCGCCACCGGAAACACCAGTACCTATGAACCGGAAACCCTTTGTTTCGAGGTACTCCTGTCTGCGGATGGTGTCGTGGTAATTTGAGTTGCCACCATCAATGACGATATCACCCTGTTGCAGGTGTGGCAGTAACTGCTCGATGAACTGGTCAACCGGGCTGCCGGCTTTCACCATCATCATAATCTTTCTTGGAGATTCAAGTGAATCTACAAAATCTTTCACTTCCTGAAAGCCACTGATATCCTTATCAGCAGCCCGACCGGCAAGAAATGTTTCTGTCTTGGCATAGGTTCTGTTATACACAGCAACCGAGAACCCTTTCGATGCCATGTTCAGCACCAGATTTTCACCCATGACCGCCAGACCTGCTACACCAATTGTATGCTTCATATGTATCTCTCTCGATTTTCGTATTCTACAGATGTGCTGGATTTTGCAGGGAGAATCTACCCGGAATACACCTTAGGCCCTGCTTTCAGACTTTAGCATTCGGAATTACGTATTTATCGTGCAGATATCCTGCTGATAATTGATTCGACAATAACTTCCGGGCTCTCGGCTATACTGACCACCACCCCACTTTCAGGTTCCTCCAGAGTGCTCAGCTGACTTTGCAGCAAACCTTTATCCATATACAAGTGGGTACGGGATTCAATACGTTCCTGCAACAAATCCGGACTACCCTTGAGGTAAACAGAGAGCACCGACTCCTGATCAATGCCCAGAAGCTTGCGATACTTTCGCTTTAAAGCCGAACACGCCAGGATAAGATTCTCTCCACTTCTCACACTTTCTTCAATCGTATCATGAAGAATCTGCAACCACGGGTAGCGGTCCTCGTCATCAAGCGGCAAGCCCGATTTCATTTTATCTATATTGGCTTCAGGATGAAAGTCATCACCATCGGCAAACTTCCAGCAAAGCTTTTCCGCAAGAAGTTTGCCTATAGTCGTTTTACCACAACCCATTGGCCCTATGAGAACAATAACCATCACTATCTAATCAGAAATTTACCAGCCATAGCGCAATCTCCGGATTCAAAACAACCAGAGAGAGTGCAAGCAGCTGCATAAGAATAAATGGCCATACAGATGAAAAAATATCGACCAGAGTAATATCAGGCGGTGCTACACTTTTGAGATAAAAGGCAGCCGGCCCGAACGGCGGACTTAAAAATGACACCTGCATATTCATACAGAAAACAACACCAAACCAGACCGGATCATAGCCAAGCCCAGTGACAATAGGTACGAAAATCGGCATGGTCAGGAGCGCGATGCCTATCCAGTCCATAAACATTCCGAGGAAAATAAGTATCCCCATCATGAGTAGGATAATCAACAACGGGCTGACATCAAGCCCGAGAATCATGCCCTGCACAAACCTGCTGCCACCCATCAGGTTATACACACCGATCAGGGCACTGGCTGAAATACCTATCCAGATAATCATGCCACAGGTCCGCATGGTCTGAACAATACTTTCCTGCAACACTTTGAATTTAAGCTCTCGCCGAAATGCTGCAAGCAGCAAAACAGCTGTCACGCCAACACTCGCCGCCTCGGTTACAGAAGCGATCCCTCCGTAAATAGAACCAAGCACAAATACAATGATAATGCCCGGAGCAGCAATATCCGTAATCACTTTTCCCATGCCACCACAATCGGCCAGTTCATTACCGGTGACAGCCGGCGCAAGATCCGGGTTCAGATAACATCTGGCCAAAATGTAGACCAGGTAAAACCCTGCCAGCATGAGGGCGGGAATAACTGCTGCGGTGAACAGGTCACCAATGGACACATTCGCCGTAAGACCATAAATGATAAGAACGATACTTGGCGGTACCATGGTGCCGAGAGAACCACCCGCACAGACCGTGCCTATAGCCAGCTTCTTATCATAACCAAGACGCAGCATCTGCGGCAGGGCCAACATGCCGAGCAGAACAGTTTCACCACCGATAATACCACTCATTGCCGCGAGAAAAACTGCAACAACAAGGGTCTGTACCGCCACTCCTCCCCTGATACGGCCACCGAAAAACTGCATGGCATTGTAGAGGTCTTTGGCTATATTGGTACGATCCAGCAGAGAGGCCATCAACACAAACATCGGCACCGCAATAAGCGTATATTCACCGACAAAACTATAAATTCTGCTGGTCAGAAGGGGCAGAACATTCGGCCCGAACCAACCTATGGCAAAAAACATGGCCACAAAACCGGTCAGATAGGCCAGAGGCTTTCCCAGAATCAGCAGAACAATCATCATGCCGAAAAGCAGAAAGGTTCCCCATTCGACACCGAGTGCAGATAATTCAAACATCGAGTGACTCCTTTTGCTAATTTTCGGCGTTTTTTTCCTGATCAGACTTCAGCTGCCGCAGTATCCTGATCTTTGCCCACAACTGCTGCACAGCCTGCAGTGTCATCAGTACAACAACGATAAACAGTACAGTTTTAACAACTGCCGGAGCAGGAGAGTTAAATGCTGAACCTGATCGTTGCGCCCGAAACGCACCGGTTGGATCAAACAATGCTTTCTGGCTCATCACGAATCCAGCCCAGGCCAGACCTGCGCAGAACAACACGTTGAGCACACCGACAATAACATCGACTATACGGCGGGTCTTTCTGCCCATAGCATCTCGAATGACAGTCACTCTGATATGCCGGTCTTCCGCCATACAGTAAGAGCCACCCCAGAGCATCCCTATGCCGACAAGCATGAGCGTAGTTTCATGTGCCCAGGCTGTCGGACGGTTGAACCCATAGCGCATGATCACCTCAAAAACGCTGATTATCACCGCCACAAAATAGAGCCAGCCTACAACATTGCCCAGTTTCACTATCCAGATATCCAGGCGGGACATGGGCTGTCCGTTTATCGTTCTCGGAATGTCTTCCTTTGAGCCCATCTCTATACTCCTTGAAAAACCGTTTCGGGCAGCAGAGATCACCACCCGAAACGATTGGGGGACATTACATCAAGCCCTGAGACTTCATAAACTTAACCAGCGCATCCGCATATTCTTTAGCAATTGGCGACTGCTCGGTCACGCTTTCCCACTGGGATCTTGCTATATTTCTGAACTTGGCGCGTTCGGCAAGTGACCAGTCTGAAATCTGAATACCTTCGGCACGTGCCTCAGCTGCGGCTGCCAGATCCTGCATCTCATATTGAAAGTATACTTCGGTGGCCAGACGCCATACTGCGGTTTCCATCATGGTCTGGATATTCTTTGGAAGACTGTTCCAGATATCCTTGTTGATGGTCACAACCTGCAGCGGCATGGAGTGGAATCCCGGGAACACAGGGTATTTACCGATTTTATGCATACCCTGCTTGTGATTTACAGAAAAGAGCGTGTAGTCAGCAGCATCAATGACACCTTTTTCAAGAGAAGTGTACACCTCAGAACCCGGCAGGTTTACCGGAGCAGCACCAGCTGCAGCGAACACCTTCTGTACCATACCTTCCGGCGCGCGCATCTTCAGACCTTTAAGGTCATCAACACCATTCAATGGTTTGGAAGATACAAAGGCCTCAACACCAGTGATCACTACACCGATCAAGTGAACATTATATTTGTCATAAAGCTTCTGGAAGATCTCTTTACCACCGCCATAGTTGATGAACTTAAGCGCCTCTGAAGGATGGCCAAAAGCTCCGACGGTGTTACCGATAAGGCCAAAAGCAGGATCATGACCGGCAAAATAGGACGGATCGGTGAATTCGCCCTGAAGGATTCCCGCACTAACGGAATCAAGGGTTTCATTATACTGCACCACAGAACCTGTTGAAGCAACAGAGATCTTAACCTGACCGTCAGTCATCTCCTCCATCCACTTACCGTAGTTCTCTGCCATCTGATACATGAAAATTCCCGGCTGGTCTGAAGACTGGAAGGTCCACTCATACGTGTCTTTTGCCATCGCCGGACTGCATGCCAGTGCCAATGCAACAAGTGCGCTCCCCACAACCTTTTTCAACATACTTTCCTCCTCATTGTTTAGCGTTCAGCTCTGCAATTATCAATCTGCCTGCAGAACTCTTCAATTTTTCCAGGCTGTACTACGACCCGCCTATCAACACCCTCAATCATCAGCCTTTATCTGCATCAAAGTACTGAAGAATGTCCTGCCTGAACGGAATGTTGAGATCCTGAAGATCGTGAACGGTTTTGCACAGGACCCGTCGTGCTTCCTGTCGGGCCAGATCCGGTTTTCTTGATCGGATTGCCTCAAAAAGGCGCTGGTGGTTATCAATACTCGTTGACACCGACACAACTTTTTCGAAGGTCAGACGAACAATCAACTCCACCGAGACCATGCACAAATCCCGTAACCTGGAAAGAAAAATATTTCCTGAAGACTCTAATATTATGTTATGAAAATCAATATCACCCTGAGTAGACTGCGGCGTACGCAGGCTCTCCCCGGCACTCATCCTGCCCAACGCCTCCCCCATGGCCATGAACTGCTCCATACTGCCGCGGATCGAGGCAAGTGCCGCAGCCTCCGGCTCTATGATCAGACGGATCTCCACCAGATGCTCAATGATGGAAAGAGCCATATCACTTTCGCGCAGCCAGCATAACACTTCCGGATCGAGCAGCATCCAGGACGAAAGTGGTTGCACGGTCGAGCCCTCACCCTGTTTGGATGAGACCATCCCCTTTGATACCAGTACAGAAATGGCCTCACGGACCGCAGTCCGGCTCACGCTAAGGGTATCGCAGAGCTCATTGGTGCCTGGCAGTTGTTCTCCAACCCGCAGAGACTGCGACAGTACCTGATGCAACAGATGTTCAATAACAAGCCATCGAACTTTCGGATGCTTGATATTGACAGGGTTACTGTAAATATATGGAATTGAATCAGTCATTATCTGTTTTTATAGGTAGAGGGCATCACTTACCACTCGGCAATAGAACCGTCGGTATGCCGCCAGACAGGATTACGCCAGCGATGCCCTTCCGCTGCGCGTTCCACTACGATTTTCTCATTAATTTCAATGCCCAGCCCGGGACCGGACGGAATGTTCACATAACCGTCTTCATAGGCAAACACCTCAGGCTCAAGCAGATAATCGAGCAGATCACTGCCCTGGTTATAGTGAATTCCAAGACTCTGTTCCTGGATAAAAGCGTTATAACTGACAGCATCAAGCTGCAGACAGGCGGCAAGCGCGATAGGTCCGAGAGGACAGTGCGGGGCAACCGCGACATCGTAGGCTTCAGCCATCGCCGCAATCTTGCGGCATTCAGTAATACCTCCTGCATGTGACAGGTCCGGCTGGATAATATCTACCGCACCTGACTCAAAAACACGCTTGAAGTCATAGCGGCTAAAGAGCCGCTCACCAGCAGCAATCGGGATATTGCAGTGCCTGCGAATCTCTATCATTTCTTCCAGATTTTCGGACAGAACCGGTTCTTCAATAAACATCAGATTGAACTGCTCAAGCTCTCTGGCAATGATGCGCGCCATCGGTTTATGTACCCGGCCATGGAAATCGACGCCGATATCAAAGTAGGGACCGCAACTTTCACGGATGGCTGCCACCCGAGCCACGAGCTCATCAATTTTTCGGTGGCTATCGACAATCTGCATCTCTTCGGTGCCATTCATCTTCACCGCAGTGCCACCGTTATCCATTGCCTCTTTGGCTGCTTTACCGACATCAGATGGTCTGTCTCCGCCAATCCACTGGTAAACCCTGATCTTATCCCGACAGGCTCCACCCAGCAGATCATGGATAGGGGCATTATAGCGTTTACCTTTGATATCCCAGAGAGCCTGATCGATCCCGGCAAGTGCACTCATCAAAACAGGACCGCCACGATAAAAGGCAGCTCGGTACAGTTCCTGCCAGATATCCTCAATCCTGCTGGGATCCCGACCAATGAGAGAGTCCATCATCTCATGAACTGCGGCTTCCACTGTATGCGCTTTGCCTTCAATAACCGGTTCGCCCCAGCCGACAATACCGGTATCTGTCTCTATCTTCAGAAAGAGCCAGCGGGGCGGGACAATCCAGGTTGAATATCGTTGAATTTTCATGTTTTTCCCCAGAATGTGGATACTGCCTTACATCGTATGTATTTTTTCTATGTTAAGAAAATACTATTTTCGTATTGATGAAAATATGTGTACACTGGTTTAACTGATCACGTCAACAAAAAATGCGGGAGCAAAAAGTGCCCAATCTCATCGCCCTTGACTGGGGAACCAGTTCATTTCGAGCCTTTCTACTTGACCACAACGGCGCAATTTTACGTCGTACCAGCACCAATGCCGGTATTCTGAAAATTGAAAACAGGAAGTTCGCCCAGACACTTGGAAAGCAGCTCGCAGCTCTTGGGGAAATACCTCCCGGGACACCTCTGCTTGCCAGTGGCATGATCACCAGCCGGCAGGGTTGGCTCGAAACAGAGTATGTCGAGTGTCCTGCAGCCTGCCCAGATCTGGCTGCTCATCTCAAACCTCTTGATACGGAAGAATTCGGCAGGATATGGTTTATCCCCGGTGTAAAGCAGCTGCTCCCCACGCCCGATATAATGCGGGGTGAAGAAACGCAGCTTGCCGGTCTTGCCGGAACTGGTATACACACCGTCCTGCTACCGGGTACACACTCCAAATGGGCAAAACTGCAAAACGGCACCATCAAAGGTTTTACGACCTTTATGACCGGCGATCTTTTCTCTGCTGTGCGTAACCATACGATTCTGCGAGCCATGATACAGGGCAACTGGACCGAAACAGGCTTCACAGCCGGTGTGCATGAAGGGTTCCGACAGGAACAGAACAGCAAAGGATTACTCTCGACTCTTTTTCAGACCCGGGTCAAATCGATACTTGGTCTTTCATCACATGCTGAAGATGAATGCTATCTCTCTGGCATACTTATCGGTACAGAAATCGCCGAGGCTCTACAGACTGGTTATACAACAGAAAAACCTATCATTGTCGCGGGTGAGGAAAAGCTGACGCAACTCTACCTCCTCGCCCTTAAGGCATTAGGCCAACAAGGTGAAGCAGCTTCACCTGATATCTCCGCTCGCGGCTTGTATACTATCGCCCGCTTAAAACAACTCATCTGAACTTTTATGAAACTGAAAAACTTCCTTGCATCATTTCCGTTTATCGCGATCACCCGTGGACTCAGGCCCGAAGAGGCTGTGCCATGTGCCGGAACCTTAATTGGAGCCGGATTCCGCATCATTGAAAATCCGTTGAATTCGCCTGAACCTTTTGACTCTATTCAGCGCATGGCTGACCAGTATGGCGAAACCGCGCTCATCGGCGCCGGAACAGTCACTGAGCCGGCACAGGTGGAGCGAGTTAAAAAAGCAGGTGGTCAGCTCATAATTTCTCCTCATTGCGATATTGAGGTCATCAAGGCCACCAAGGATTGTGGACTCCTCTCAATTCCCGGTGTTGTCACACCGACTGAAGCAATGACTGCCATCCGGGCAGGGGCTGATGCACTCAAACTCTTTCCGTCCGAGATAATTACCCCTGCTGCCGTGAAGGCAATGCGGGCGATCTTGCCTGCCGATATGCTACTGATTCCTGTAGGCGGCATCAGTTCATCCAACTGGTTGCCTTACCTGCAGGCTGGTGCCAACGGATTCGGGCTAGGCTCATCTCTGTACAAACAGGCGATCAGTAGCAGCCAATTGGCAGAAAATGCTCTGAAGTTTACAGACAGCTGGCAACTCTATCAGCAGCCATAAACGTCCATCACAGCAACCTTACTTTGCACTATTAAGCACATGGGGAATAACTTCATCTTCATTCGCTTTTTTGCGCTCAGCGTCTCAAGGCCATCAGGCTATGGAAAATGCCTTTTACCGTGGGTGTTAACCGTTCGCGGTTATAGGCATCACCGCACTGACGGATCGCCTCTGCCGCAGTCGGGTATGGATGAATTACACTGGCCAGGCTGCCAAGCCCCACACCGCCCTGCATGGCCACACTGATCTCACTGATCATATCACCTGCATGGCTGCCGACTATAGTCGCGCCGAGGATCTGACCTTTGCCCCTGGCCACATGGATTTTAACAAATCCTTCTGTCTCACCATCAACAATCGCCCGGTCTACATGGGCGAACTCGCGCGTAAATGTCGCATAGGGAATATTACGTTCTTCTAGATCCTTTTCGTAGAGACCTACATGAGCAACCTCAGGATCGGTATAGGTAGCCCATGGGATAAGCAGATCTGTAACCTTGTCGCCACCGAAAAAGAGGGCATTTTTAATCACCATCCGGGCCATGAAATCAGCCATATGCGTGAACTGATATTTACTGGCAACATCACCAACGGCGTATATGTCCGGATTACTCGTCTGTAGATTATCGTCAACCAGCACCCCTTCACGACTGTCAAACTTTACTCCTGCCGTTTCAAGCCCCATGTCTGAGACAGACGGTTTTCTGCCTATAGCTATAAGCAGAGCATCAAACTCATATGTTTTTTCAACACCATTCTCATCGAGAATAACCCGTACGGGCTGGTCACGTTCTTTGCCCTCCACACGTTTGTAGCCCGAGTTAAAGACAAACATCACTCCATCTTTGATCATCGATTTTTTGACAATCTCAACCGCTGCCGGATCCTCCTTCGGCATAATTTTTTCACTGCGGGAAAAGACTGTTACCTGACTCCCGAAACGCTGGAAGGCCTGAGCAAGCTCCAGCCCAATTGGACCTGAACCAATAACACCGAGCCGCTTTGGCAACTCCGTGAGGTTGAAAATCGAACTGTTAGTAAGATACCGTGCTTCTTTTAAGCCGGGTATATTCGGAATGGCCGCAGTCCCGCCAGTGGCTACTACCGCCTTTGCAAATGTGAGCGTCCGGCCGTTGACCTCCACACTGTTTTTACCGGTAAAAACTGCCCTGCCCTGGAATACATCGACACCGAGGCGAGCAGAATATCTTTCGGCAGAATCCACCGGAGATATCGCAGCCCGCAGACGACGCATACGCTCCATAACAAAACTGAAGTCAACCGATACCTCCCCGTTGATCTTCACCCCGTATTGATGGGCGTCACGTACAGCGGCTGCGGCTTTTGCGCAGCGAAGCAGTGCCTTGGATGGCACACACCCGACATTCAGGCAGTCGCCCCCAAGCAGATGCGATTCAATTATTGCCACCTGACCACCCACGCCAGCCGCAGCGGCGGCAGTCACAAGTCCGCCCGCACCTCCACCAATCACAACCATATTATAGGAAGACTTCGGTTCAGGATCGACCCATTGCCTTGGGTGGACATTATCCAGAAGTACCGCATTATGGTCATCAAGTGGAGCTATTCCTATCGACTCCAGCTTCACCTGATCCATTGTGCCAAGCTCGGCATCAGGCCCGGGAACAACAGGTTGCAACGAACCGGCATTACCTGCACCAGACTGTGAACCCTCAAGAAAATCAACCCATTTCACACGACTGCCTTCCGGAATATTTTCCAGTACTTTCCCATGATCTTCATCTGCAGCAAAACGGTAAAAGAGATATTCATTCTTAAAAGCATGAGCCCGTTGAACATGATGAAAAACCCCGCCCTGCAGCATGAGATTACCCAGACGCACCGCATCATTCTCATCAGCCGCCATACCCGCTGCAATAAGTTGTTGCACCGCCTCTTCGCCAACAAAACAGTCTGAGTAGATCTTTTGAGGAAATCCATATTTCCGGTCCCGGATATCTGCAATTTCCCTGAATGCCCTGGTTAGTGACCCAAGATCGTTTGCGCCAAGACGCGCTTCTTCCAACCTGCTATTCAAACCCATTATTCCTCCCCAGATTATCTTTCATTCGCCTTCTGACGCCATCTTAAATATACATATCAGTACCTTACCTTCTCGACAACCAACCACTAGTGTTACCTGACTGAACAAGTCACGAGGTCAGTGTGCTAAAACGGTGTTCAACAGGCGATAGCTAAAGTTTTACAGTGCACTCGGCAACATTGCACATAGGATATTGACAGTTCCCAGTCAATTAGAGGCTACCACATAATACGATATTTTTATGAGTAAATTATGTGTTAGATAAAAACACATATATTTTCTCAAATTCGCTTCTTTCTTATTGCTGACAACGCTTTTCTCCGGTAGTCTTTTTTTCTTATATAATTTTCAATTTCGGGAAGTTGTACGACCTGCTCTGTATAATTTGTCCTTTCAATCAGGCCGATCTTTCAACTTTGCACAGAAACCTAACTTCATTACAAGGCAGGACACATTTCAATGCATCTTCAGTTGAAAAACGAATATCTGCATCTACGTGTTTTTCTCTGGGTTTCAATGCTCGTTGGTTTTACCCTGTGTCTACTGCAGTCGATGGGCTTTTTTTTCAACTTCGATGCTCTGCTGTTTTCGCTCGATTCAACCTTGGAATATTCTTTCCTGCCTCTCCCTGTGATGATTCTGATCATTATGTTTCATACCTTTCTCCCCGGTCTTGCCATTGCGGAGGAAGGCACGATCAAAGGGTTTATATACACCTGTATCATCTGGTTTTTCTATATTGTGCTTATTCACTCCTATGCTTCCCAATCCACAGTTTACATCCCGATGATTGCGCCGCTTCTGGGCTGTATTCTCTCAATGATACGTATACTTGCCTGGGAAGAATCGATTGTAATCCAGGAAAAAAATGGCATACGGAAAACATTCGACACCTATATCGAGCCACGAATCGCTGACATGCTGCTCAGCAACCCTGACCTATGCAATCAGGATGGTGTCCGTACACATGCCACCATTATGTTCGCAGACCTTCGAGGTTTTACCAAGTTATGTGAACATACAGCCCCTGAAGTCATCATCAGTATGCTGCGGGATTGTTTTGGCCGACTCATCTCCATCGCCCGAAAACACGATGGCACTATCGACAAGCTCATCGGGGATTCAATGATGGTGGTATGGGGAAACCCTGTACCACTCGATAATCATGCGGAAAAAGCTGTCGCAGCTGCCATAGAAATGCAGGCTGCAATGCTCGAGATGAAAGACAAATGGAAACATCAGCTGGGTGTAGAAATAATGCTGGGTATCGGCATTAACACAGACGAAGTGGTTGCAGGCACCATCGGCTCTAATGAATTTTGCAACTATACGGTCCTTGGGAGTGGTGTAAATCTTGCTTCAAGGCTTGAATCTGTCTGTCCCGGCGATAAAATCTGTGTTTCTGAAACAACACACAACCAGCTAAAGGGTAGTTTCACCTTCTCCGGACCTGCCATCCTGCATTCCAAGCACAATGGCGAGTCAATCTCAGCCTACCAGGTTCAGCTTTAGTTCCGTAACCCGCTTCACGCTCCCATTTCCTCTCAAGCCCGTGCATTTCAATTTCAGTATTCCCTATTTTTTTAAGCTCTTCGAGAGCTTGCCTACCATGTTCATACGATGACCACCACTCCTACTACGTAGGACACATATCATTCTGGCATTACATATGTTATTCCCGGTCATTATCCTGCAGTAAATGCATCGTATACAGCAAGACAATACTTGACTACGACAGCCGGCTTTGGGATAGTGCTGTGGTTAGAAACCAATTTTCAGCAGAACAGTGACGTAAAAGGAACCAGCATGGCTTCACTTGATTTTGAACAGGAAAAATTTCTTTTCGGGCAATTTTACGATACAAACCACAAACAGATTATCAACGCAAAAAACACCTATATCCGTATCATTAATGCTCTCATCAAACGATTTGACATTGGTGAAGTAACCAAGGTTGAAGGTCGCATTAAAGACAAGGAAGAGTGTATTAAGAAGTTTCAGCGAAAATACCAGAGTCAGCTCGAAGTTGCAGAACACCCATATGAAATTAAAGATTTCATTTCCGATCTGATCGGTATCAGGATTGTCTGCCTGTACGAAGACCAGATCCCCCTGATTTCTGACTTGCTGCAGAAACATTTCAGAATTCTCGATGTGACTGACAAAATTTCATCACTCGAGAGTACTGAGGATTCATTTGGGTATAAAGGCCTGCATATGGACCTCTCTCTGACCAAAGAGAAGGCAACCTTGCCGAGATATGAACCGTATAAGAACTTCCCTTTCGAGGTACAGATACGATCCCTGATTCAGGATGCCTGGAGCGTACTTGATCATAAGATCAAGTATAAGAAATCAATTCCGAATGACCTCAAACGTAGGATAAACGTGCTCTCGGCGCTTTTTGAACTTGCTGACCGCGAGTTCAAGGAAATCCGTAACGCCACGACCGAACTGATCCAGCAGGAGACCGGGGCTCCTATCCATGACACACTTGATGAAACAGTCGAGAAGACCGGGACGACCGGCACTGTTTCCAGTACAAAAACCATCAACGCCTTTAATTTTCTTCGTGTTACCGGGCATTTTTTTCGCGATTTCAATTTTCAGGACTTCAAAGTTGACGGTTTTGTTCAGGATATATTGAAACTCGATAGCGATTTTCAAAAATCGGAGCTGCATAAATGCCTGATCGAAAATATGAAAACCGTAAGAGATTACCGTGATCAATTTCTCTCTGAAAATCCGGATAAATCCTTCAGTCCCTATACCATCATCCGCCACTGTCTCTATCTTTACAATAATGAAACTTTCGGCCGCATACTCTCAAAGCGTGTTAAAGAGCGCTTTAACGAATGGCTGAAAGTAATTGGCAGCAATCAGGTATAACTGTCGCATCACTCCTTCCCTCAGGTCATTTTGAAAAGAATGCACCGAGGGGAGGATTTCTGTTGTCTCAACTGTTTTTTCTCACGAATCAAGCAAATATCTCACCGTATCCTGCAGTATTGTGTAGCCGTTTTTGGTAAGTAACGATTCCGGATGAAACTGATATCCTGCGAATGCTTTTCCTCTGATTGCCACCATCTCGCCAAGTTCAGGTATTGTTGCTATCTCCAGATTTGTAGGTGTGTCTGGAACAACCGGGGCGAAAGTATTGTAAAAACCTACAAGTTCCTCTTTACCAAACAGATTAATTTTTACTTGTGAACCCTGCAGAGGCTTGGCTTTACGTTTGACTTCAAAGCCAAGAATTGTACTGAGAATCTGATGACCAAGGCATATAAAAAGTGACTTTTTCTGCCGTTCCAGCAGTGCTGAAGCTATTCGCCGGTTCATTGCTATCTTTTCAGTAGCCGTATCATTAGGGTTTCCAGGGCCGGGACCGAGAAGAGTAATATCGCTGGTATCACGGTCTATATCATAATCGTCAAATCGCACCACACTCGTTTGTATGCCCATACAGGAAAACATATGCCGCAACATATACACAAAATCATCCTCGTTATGGATGATAGTGATACGCAGTTGTTCACCGCCATTACCTGCTATGCCGCCGCTTTCCTGCTTAAAAAACCAGAAATTAGAAAGGTTCTGGTTGCGCTGGACCATGGTTTCTATAATATCATCATCATTATACAAACGGGTGAGAAGCGGCTGCTCCACTTCCCGCCGCTCACTGGCCACAATACTTGAGAGGATTGCCGCTCCCTTCGCTCCTGTTTCCAGTACCTCTTCTTCCGGCACCGAATCTTTTACCAGCGTTGCCCCGACACTCAGATGCAGCTTACCGCCGAGATCTAT
>JBFHGS010000095.1:0-16610 GCA_041582995.1 Desulfopila sp.
ACCGCCAAAGATGATATCGGCTGAAGCGGAACCGGTTATCGTATCATTGCCGGCGCCACCATCTATACTGCTTATCCCACTCAGGATGGTGCTGCTCAGATTGATGATCTGATGACTCTCGTCACCACGCAACACCGTGGCCCCCTCACCATGAATTTTCTCGATCGAGTCCGCAACCTGAAGATGACCGTTTATGATGATGTCCTCACCATCACGACTCACAATGGTATCCAGACCGTCACCACCGTCATAATCGTTGGCAGCTCCACCATTAGCAGCATCGACCATAAAGATATCATCACCGGCACCACCATACAGATTATCGCTGCCGGCACCGCCAAAAATGATATCATTACCGCGTCCCCCGTTGATTGTGTCGTTACCACCAAAACCATTTATCGAATCGGACTGATCACTACCAACTAATGAATCATGATTGGCTGTACCATTAATGGTGTTGAGACTCTGATTATTCAGATGTTCCTGAGTAATGGCGTTGAATGCATCTATGTTATTTTGTATTTCTTCAACCGAATAAATGCTCTCACCGAAACGAATTATCTCAACCCCTGTTAACCTATCTGTTCCATCTCTACCTGTAACTGTATCTGTTATTACTAACCCATCACCATCTACAAAAAATGTATACTCGTAACTCCCACCAACAAAAATAACAGTATCGGCTCCGTCGCCTCCTACGAGCACATCTTCCCCGAGACCACCATGCAACACATCATCTCCAAAGTTTCCGAAAATTTCATCATTGCCTGTGTCACCATATATGATATCGTTCCGGCTACCACCAAGAATGAAATCGTTACCACCTTTGCCATGGATGATATTTTCTTCCCAATCAACACCGCGAATCATCTCAGAATTGTCAGTGGACATTAAATCCATGATATCAAGATATGACAGTGTATAATTACCACTATCAAGAACTATATTTTCAATTGCACTTTCTCTACTGTAAAAACCTTCGATAACTATAGTATCTTCAGAGGATCTATATTGCCTATTGAATTCCACAGCATCATTTTCTGTGGCTAAGTATTCACATACTTCGCCAAAAGATATGGCATTTTTAATTTCAAAATCACCTTCCTGAAGTTGATATGCTAAGTTGCGCAAAACCTTATCACTATACACCGTAAAATCGGCAGAACACAAAATCCTGTCTACATCTTCAGTCATATTCGTCACAGGATTGTAAATTGATTCTTGCAGCGGTTTTGCGTTGTAATACTCCATAATAGCGGAAATATTGGTTTCTCTTACATGCCAGGAATGAGCTTGATCTTCCGACTTAACCCTGATCAATAAATCATTGCTAAGCCCATCTGCAGATGCTCCCTCTGCCATCCAGAACACCTCCAAATCTTCTTTCTCAAAATCTCCTGTTAAACGTAAGGTATCATTGCTCGGGGCTTGACCGGGGTGGATTTCTGTGAGAGTGCTCCAAGTACCCAACTCGCTATAATCTCCATTATCCACTTGATAGTTACCATAGGAATCTGTGATAAAATTCTGTTCCGTATCAGTAACGGTATCATTTTGATCTCCGCGCTCAAAAACGTAGGTGTCGTTGCCATTTCCCCCGTTGAGAAAGTCGTCAGCCCCACCACCGTGTAGTTCATCATTGCCGCTATGACCCCACAATTGGTCTGCGCCAGCCCCTCCAAAGATTATCTCGTTATCTGAATTGCCTTGAAATATATTCCAATCATCATGGCCGGAATGAACAACAAACTGGTCTTGCCAACTATTGTATAGCTGCCTTTTCAATTCGATATCGTTGTATATCTCAATACTACTGACCTGATGGCTCTCTACTCCAAGTTTCCCTGCAATTCTCCCGATCGCCGACACCACCTGCTCACGAGTTATTATTGACCCATCAGAGGATTCAAACTGCTCAACACCGTTGCCGCTCACTGTAATCCGGTATTGCTGGTACAATCCATAATCTATAACAAGATCTCCAAGTGCATTGAGTGAAAAGATAATATCTTCCCGAGCTATATCATTTTGAAAAAGAACCCGATCAAAACCGTCCTCATCTATTATGATATCGCTGATAAATTTTTCAGTGCAAGGTAACGATTGCGAGGTAAGCCAATTTTCAAATTCCTGAGGCGTATTCCTGTTTGATACCACATACGTGTCATTGCCTGCACCACCATCAAGAGTATTATCTCCACCTTTTCCATCAAGTTGATCTTGGCCATCATCACCAAAAAGAAAATCATCACCATCTGCCCCAATCAGCACATCATCGCCTTGTAAACCATGCCAACTTACGGAAAGGCCTCCGTCCTGTACGGCCTCCAAACGATCACTGCCAGTTGTACCGGTGCTCAAGGAGGCAATAAGTTCATCAAATTGCAAATCCGTATCATCTGCGAATGTGATGGTTTCAATCATGTTGTTATAATCGCCATAACGAATATGCCTATAACTCCACCACTGGGGCGCAACGCTAAATTCCTCATAAATATTAACTTCAGGCCTTTCCTCGTAGGTAAAATAATTTGCAATAATTACTTTATCTGTCAACTGGTCCCAGCCCGCGTCGGGGTTATTCGATTCCTTTATGGCAATTACCAGATCATCATCGCCTAACGGTTCATCTCCCCCTATCGGTTTCCTGTACAGCAAGAGGTCATCAGCTGTAATCCCTTCACCAAAGACAAGCTTATCTCCTCCGGCATAAGGTTCTGTCCAGACATTAGAAACAACCTCATGCCCGAACCGGTCCTTCACGGTTACATCCTCAAAATGCCCTACACTGTTAAGAATTGTATCGGTTCCATATCCTTTATTGAAATAGTAGATATCATAGTACTCACCGCCCAACAGCGTGTCACTCCCCGTCCCGCCATCAAGTTCGTTCAGCTCATCCACGGTGCCTCGAAGAACATCATCACCTCCAAGACCTGAAATATTTCCACCATAATACGAACCGGTAAGTGAATCGTTATATTCCGAACCAATAAGGTTGAGTACACCGTACAGGCGATCCCCCTCGGCATCTCCTCCATACCCTTTACCTGTCCTGAGATTCACTGTAACACCGGAAGATGAAGTACGGTATGATGCAGTGTTTCCCCATTGCCAATTACCATTTATGAAATCAGCACCTTCCCCACCCTCTATGGTACTCCCATACCTTCCAGCTGAGAGATAATCATTTCCCTTACCGCCAATGATGTTTTCAATATCTTTATAGGTATCTCCTTCAGCACTCCCACCATGCCCAACATCCCAAAATTCAACAGTTATATCTTCCGTTTCATCGGCATATGAAACAGTATCAGTTCCATTTCCGCCATCCAACTTATCTGCACTTCCTCCACCAATAAGGATGTCATCGCCGCCTTCGCCGTAGATTTCATCCTTTCCACCATGGCCATAAAGAAGATCGTCACCGCCGCCACCATAGAGTTTGTCATGACCGCCGCTACCATGAATGGTATTACCTGAGTCATCGCCATTCCGTGTTACACTGACCGAGGACAACATCTCGGTATGACTAAGGGTAACGCCATCAAAAACGTACGAAAAATTGGTGGTATTTCGACCGCCAGAAATAAAGACGGCATCAGATTTAGAATATTGTATTAATAGGCCATCACCATCATTATCTTCGATAATTGAACCATTCTGCTCACGCGCAAAAGTAATGAGAAAATTATCAATCACAAACTCTTGCTCAATACTTATGACATTGGCTCCTTGATCATCGTTGATGTAATCACGACCATCCCCCAGATTGAACACATACCTATCTGAACCTAGACCACCGAAGAGTTTATCACCCCCCACACCGCCATAAATTACATCATCACCTTCACCACCGTAAAGAGAGTCCAGACCTGATTCCCCGTATAATGCATCTGCGCCGGCATTCCCCTGAATTTCATCATTTCCACTTCCACCGTAAATACTCTCATCCTCGTCACTGCCTATAAGAAGGTCGTTACTGGAGCTACCACTTACCGCGACAGAAACATTACTTACGAACTGGTCGTATGTGTATTCTTGTCCTCCCACCAGAAACGTATAGTTGATGCTATCCCTACCATTTAAAATGGTCACAGTATCACCAGCGGAATACTGTATCGTCAGGTTGTTGTCCTCGGAATTAAATTGAATAATTATATCAGGAAGTGCAACATTCCGAAATTCAATCCTGTTTTGCCCCTCTTCACCCCTGATTATATCCCCGCCTCCCTGGCTTCCATCACCGGGGTTGAAAATGTAGTTGTTCATTCCACTCCCACCATCGAGGAAATCACTCCCACTTCCACCTATCAAAATATCATCACCACTAAAGCCGAACAGGTTGTCATCGCCATCATCACCATAGAGCTGATCATTACCACCATGTCCCTGCAGTTCGTCATTACCTGCTCCCCCATAAAGGGTATCATTACCGGCCCCTGTATGGTCCCCATTATCCCCATAAAGGAAATCAACACCATCGCCACCATAGAGAATGTCGTCTCCTTCATTACCCAGCAATGTATCGTCGCCGTCTTCTCCATACAAGGTATCGCTATCGGCATTGCCGTTTAAGGTATCATTACCGCTACCACCGACGATATAATCTTGCCCACCGCCTCCGAAGATCTCGTCATCATCGACTCCACCATAAAGAAAATCATTACCGCCAAGCCCATAAAGGAAATCCTTGCCGATTCCGCCATAGAGATAATCACTGCCATCTCCAGTTGTTTCGACCAAATTTCCGTTATCCCCAATCAGCAAGTCATTACCACTGCCACCCTCAAGAAAATCATCACCAATGCCACCAGAAAGCGAGTCGTGATCAGCGCCGCCCATCAGGGTATCGTTACCACCTCCTCCACTTAGGAAATCCCGACCGGCACCACCGTCCAGAACATCATTACCAGCCTCAGGGGCATCATTATTGATGAAGAAATTTATAGAATTGCAGGAAGTTGCAAAACCCTCATCCGCATACGTGTAGGTCACGTGAAATTGGTCAAGGTTGTCAAGCGTGATCCCTCCTGAACCGGTGAAATACCCATCACCAAACAACGCATCGTCACCATCACCGCCCACCAGCACCACATCGTTTGAACCTCCAGCTAAAACATCATCCCCGGCATCACCAAACAATTGATCATTACCATCGTAGCTTTGTAAAATGTCATTTCCGTCTCCCCCTTCTACTTTGTCATCACCTGCACCTCCTCTTATCCAATCATTGCCAGCACCACCTAGAAGCCAATCACCATATATTTCACTATTCTCATAAATAAACTTGCCATCATATACGCCCATATGCCCTGTTATAATATCGCCACCATCACCACCATCGATAAAATCATGGGCAGCAAAACCGAAAAGAAAATCACCTGACTCACCACCAAATATTTCCATGCCAGGGACCTCTGTCGGCAAGTATTCATCGTAAAAAGAGGCATTCTCAACGGTTCCAACAGGGAATGAGGTGAAATACAAACGCCAGGACTCTCGGTTGTAAGACAACACATCCATTCCCATTTCATTGCGATGGCTTGTACCTGTCAGGTGAATATCATACACACTTGGTGGTGGAGTGTATTCCTCCAAAACAATGCCATATCCGCCTGAAGTGAAATTTTCGATAGAGAACGAGGGGCTATAGTCAGCATAAACATTCAGAGTGCCGGTCTCGTCATCAAGCAGTGCTCGATACGAGTTATCTTCACTCTCATAGTAGCTTTGGTCTTTGTAAATCTGGGTCAGAGTGAGGTTTGGCAGCTGTTTACCGTTAAACCAGATGGTGCCCTGATTATCACTGTCTGAAATGACATCACCTGCACCAACATGATAGGTGTCGTTCCCATCTCCACCCTCAAGGCAGTCTTCCATGTAGTCTTCAGAGCCATCATCGTTGGTGCCATAGAGGGTGTCGTCCCCGCCCATCCCTTTGAGCGTATCGCTGCTTTCACCACCATAAATTGTATCGTCGCCTGAAGTGCCGGTGATAATGTCATCACCCCAGCCACCTTTTATATTGTCAATATGTGCAACTGTGATGCCTGTGAGGTCGATAATATCAGCCATGACTGTGCCAGCTATGGTGTTAACGCCACCACCACCATCTATAATCTCTATTGAATTTGAAGAATCAAAGTTATTAACACGGATAGTATCGTCGTCGTCACTGCCGAGGATGGTGTCTTCATCACCACTGCCGCCATTGAATGTGTCATAGGATTCGTCTTCGCCCATGATGTAGAAGGTGTCGTTACCGGAGCCGCCGTCCATGGTGTCCTGGCCTTTACCGCCCTCAATGTAATCGTTGCCGCCAAAACCAGAGAGGATATCATTGCCGCCCATACCGTACAGATGATCGATTTCATCTCCGCCTTCCAAAAGTTCTCCCTTCAAATTCCCGAACAGATACTGGCTATCGTCTTGAAAGCTCATCATGCCGTTATCAACTGTTCGCGAAATACCAAGGCGGTTATCGACAAAGTCGATATCCCGGTCGAAGTTCGAGACGGTTTCGTCAGGGTGGTCAAGGTAGTAGAGAAATGTGGCGCGGTCTTCGATGTATTTTTCGGAGTAGTTGGCACTATCTAGTTCACCATTTTGATTAAGATGACTGTAATTTGCCCCGGTTATAGTGAAAGGGTTGAGGTTGAGCAGAGCATACATTCCGGCAAGACTGCCAGATTGACTATCTAGACTTGATACATTGGACTCAGCAAGACTGTTGAGTGTAAGAGTGGTCACCCCGCGGTTGCTTATATTTGCAGATAACGTGACCAAGTCATCGGAATGTGGTGCTCCTGTAATTTCTTCAAGGGATGCAAGAAACCGTGCAACTTTTTTTGCATCCGGCTTGATATTGATTAAAACGTCAGTAAGAGAATTATAATTCTCATCCGGAAAAAGAGTTAAAACATTATTGTAAATAGCAATACTGTTGTTGAGGTTTTCCTTACTGTGGGTGTCTAAAAGACCTCCTGAAGCCCCTGTATTGTTTACAACAAAATTGCACTCTCCTATCTGCCCGGAAACAATATCCGTCGCAATCCCGCCGACGATATCGGTACGAGAATGACCTATATGAATAATATTGGTAGCTTTTTTTTCCTCTTGTTTGATCTCAATATTATTGGCTTCCAGGTATTCTCCAAGTGTTTCAAACTCATACAAACCTGTTAATGGATTCAAAGTATTGACAATTCCTAGATCATCTGCCAATAGTTCCTTCAAGGAATAGTTACCACTTGTATCATTGACATCCCACAACATGTTTTTTATACCAAATCCATTGTAGGTATAGGTTTCAAAACCGTAGATATAACTTGCCATTCCAGCAATTGCTCCGCCTAGTGAATGCCCCGTAAATGTAGTGTTCGTAGAATTAAGATTATGGGCAACTTTCATTTGTTCAATAAAAGCCACAGCATCTTTCATTTGCTGAGGAACACGACCTGTACCCATGTAGGTGATGTCAGTAATGAAAAGGTCTTCAAACATTTCCACTGAGAATTCATTACCCTGTGTGCCTCGAAAGGCAATTACATATTTATTCGTTTGATCGTTTCTCAGGAGCACACCCTGAAACCCTGATGGCGTTGCCTGTGTATCTTCAACAACGGTGTAAGTAAAATCATCTTCAATTATTTGATCATTTTTTTGAAAGTCATTATATGCATATTCTGCCAGCTTTCCGAGTTCCATGCTCGATTATTATCCATCTAGGCCTCCCTATCTTTTATATCGCTTCAAAGTAATTCTATTAAACTTTTTTCGTTCTAATTCGTTACGCAAAACTTCCAAGTTTGACCTAGTTTTTTTATACCTGAACAACACCTTGTCATCGAAATCATAAGCCTGATTATCCCCCAATTTATAATCAAACTTAGGTTGTTCATCGCTAATCCGAGAAATAAGCCCCGCATACGCTAAATAGCGCTCAGAAAAAGCGATTTCCTTCCCGCTTTCCGTGTCAACAATACTTATCCGATCTGCATGAAGAATTTTGTTTTGATTATTTATGAGGAATGATTTCTGGAGAAGATTAAATTCAACGCGGTAGCGTATCGGCGGCAAATCCGATTTGTCATCATATACCTCAACACGATCCAAAATCTGCGATATCTCCTTTTCTCGCCAATCCTTATATTGTTTGGAAAGATTATTTTTATAAACATCTTCTCTTTCCCGAATATTTTTCCACATGGCCTTATTATCACTACCACTACTACCAACTGTGACTGCCTCTTTCCTTGCTTCCTCAATTTCCAGCTTTACCCTCATATATTCAGGGTGCAGTTTGTCGCTTTCTGAAAACGTTTCTGGATCAGCCTGGTACAGATATATTTTCCCATCGTCACCATTAAGAGCCAACAGTTTAAGATGACTACTATCGAGATAATTTTTCACCATCCAGTGACGTCCATATGCATCAAATCCCGGCCAAACATTATCTTCCCAATATACGGACATCGGAAATTCAACAGTCTCATGGATCTCTTGCAAAGGGGAACGGGAATAATAGAAGAATAGGATATTGTAAAAAATCAATCGCCTAAAAGGAAAGATAACAAAGAACAGAACCACTACAAATACGACTACTTTAGAGCGACCGAACTTGACAGCAACGGCGATGCTGATAATGGCCACAAGCAGGTAAACAATAAAAATTGGTATAAAGAGAAATCCCATAGTTGCCCTATTTGAAAAGTTTCACAGTGCAGAACGAAAACGGGGACAAACCACGTTTTCCCGTTGATTAGACCACTTACCCTTTCGGATCCATATTCCTTGCTGGCACGACCTCGATTTGAAGCTGTTGTTCAGATCACACGAGATAACCATTTTCAATAGCAGCCCTTAGCTCTTCCTAAAGGACAGAACTTCCCGTAACATCCAAAACATTTCAGTTACCCTCACCCAAGTTTGCTTTCTCAAACAACATGCCATGTTCACAAGCACGGGCTACAGGCATAAGGCGATGACCACCTCTGCCAAGCAGTACTATTTACCGACTATACTAACTGACATTCCAGACATTTACCTGACAATCATGCTGCATATCTTGCTCACTGCTCAATAATACTGAAACCCAAACTATCTCATCTTCCCCTCATCCCTCATCTCAAGCTCATGCCGAAATGGATAGGGCACTACCTCTTCCTGCATCTTTACCTCAGCAATCTCCAAATTCTCGTCTTGCAGATCAGTAAAGTCACTCAACAGGCCTTCCCCGGGTTTTAAATATTTCTTAATCGTCACAGGTCCTGCCCAAAGCACATACTGTTCGTTATACTCCGCTTCGCTTGCTGCTGACTGTGGTGGCATAATGAGTTGCCCGGTTTGATGGTCGATAGCCATAACTTCTAAATTCGTCTTAGCGCGCAGGATTTCGTTGTTCGCCAAAAACCAATCTACACGGGTGCGGACTGTACCGAAAACATCGACAGTGACATATACATCCACCTCCGCCTCTGACGGTGGTACGACATATACGCCTTGCAGAAAGAGATACGTCTGCAAGAGGCCTGAGAGATATTGCAAATCGTCTGAAGAAATCTCTTCAGAATTCTGGTAAGAACCCAGCCCCTCATATTCGACGCCGAGCTGCATCTCGCTGCCACCGCCTTTCTGTTGACTGACTTTATATTCAGGAGAATTGAGAAGGGTCTCTGATGTCGATGTACTGCTTGTTGAAGAAGCTGTTGATGACGATGTTGCCGTGTAGCGGGGGTATACAGACCTCTCGGTCACAGCCGGGCTGTGGATATAGTCCCCTCGTAACTGTGAGACCACAGATAAACGGCCACCCAGCAGGTTACCAGTTCCTGTGTCACCGATAGCATTTACAAAGAGATTCACTTTCTTTCCTTTGATGCTGGTGAGATCTATTTGTTTGATCGTCGCACGTGTTGTCGCCGCCACGAGCTCCTGCTCGATTGCAAAGCGCTTTCCCCCGCCATGACCGGGAATACCGGTCAGTGAACCACAACCACTAAGAAAGAGCAGGCAAAGGAGTACTGCCAGAGACAGAACTCTCAGCGAGGCCTGCCCCCCAGTCCCTTCTTGCTGGCATGAAAATGGCGATACTGTAAATTTTTCGTTTGCGCGTCTGATAGTATTCATACATTCCATTACAATGAGTTTATAATAATTACTCACGGGATACATAACCCCTTGATTTATTAAGCTCCAAGCCTGTAACCACCTACAGGCTGTATACATTATGGTTCCCGTAAACTTTCATCCAGGGCTCTGATAATTGGATAGAGGAAATAGGATATTACGGTTCGTTTACCGACTTTGATTTCAG
Organism: Desulfopila sp.; assembly: GCA_041582995.1. Lineage (GTDB taxonomy): Bacteria > Desulfobacterota > Desulfobulbia > Desulfobulbales > Desulfocapsaceae > Desulfopila. Next base: position 10,319 of record JBFHGS010000095.1, read on the forward strand.
CCCGCACCTTCATGCCAGGCATCAGGCGAAAGCCATCCGGCACATTTCGCAGTGTGGTCGAAAGTAAATTGACCCTGGCACGGTAAACGGCTTCTGCCCCCCCCTGATTGCCAGACGACTCCTGAAGCGAGCGCCCAGCTTCGCGCAAAAAAGAATCTTCGCTAATTACCCGAACCTCTCCCGGCAGGGTGTCGTGCTTCTGAAAGGGGAATGCATCGAGCTTTACCCGCACGGCATCACCCGTTCGAATGCGTGCGATATCCTTAGACTGGACATCCACCTCAACCTCAATTTTGCTGTTAAGCGGCACCAGAGTCGCAAACGGCTCAGCCTGCTGGATAATTGAGCCGACAGATCGTTCAGCGAGATTAAGAACGATAGCATCCTGCGGTGCCCGCAGGATGACAAGCTCATGTAACCTCTTCGCCTTATTGATCTCTTCCGTGATACTCTCAAGGTCGGTCCGTAGCTGAACCTGCTGCTCCATCAACTCACCGATGCGCTCATCGACAAACCGTCGCCATTCTGAATTGACCTGTTTTAACTCGAAATCGATCACCTGCTCTTCTGCGACCAACCGTTCGATATCATTTGCGGTCAGATTTCGTATCTTCTGAGCATCAAGCAATCTCAAGCGATACTCATCACCCACTTGCGGCATCCTTGCAGTTGTTCCCTCTACATCGCGCAGAAGTTTCAACTGCTGTGATTGGCCGTTGCGCTGGACCCTGTTGAGGCTTCGTTTTGCTTCCAGCGAGGCGATTTTCTCGGCGTTGAGTTGCTTGTTGCGATCAAAGATGATCTTACGTTGACGAAATATCTGTTCCTGAAGCCGTCCATCCTCCCCCTCATCAGGAAGTGCGGTGAACATTTTTCCCTGGAGCTCAGAAGTTATACGGCGCACCTGAGCATCTAAGGCAATTTTTTTTCGGGTAAGCTGACTCAAATCAGCACTCACAAAGGTAGAGTCCAGCGTGGCTAACACCTGCCCTTTCTCGACTGTTTCACCAACCTGGACCTCAATAGAACGAACAATCGCCGTATTCAGCGGCTGGACAACAATTGTTGGAGATGTGGTAATTAAGCTCCCCTCTGCGACGACGATACGATCAACCTTGAAGAAAATGGCCCCGACAACAGTTGCGATGATAGCTGCAAGTATTACATAGAGTACCCAGCGAGCCCCGCCAGGCAGTGGTCTCTCTTCAATCTCGACAGCATCAGGCTGATATTCAAGTATCTCTTCTGAAAGTTTTTTTGATTTCTTTTTCATTGAGTGCCTTACTTCATAGAAACTGAGCTAGATAACAACACAATCGGAAAACGCCTTACTCATGTGGGATAAAAACTACCACCAAGGCACTTCTCCCCTTCATCGTGATTAGTTCACTTCCATCTGCTGTTGCCAGAGCGTTTGATAAAGCTTACATGTTTGCAGTAATTTCTTATGTGGGCCAAAGCCGACCACCACACCCCCTTGAAGTACAAGGATATTATCTGCCCTGCTGATCATGGAGAGACGATGAGATACCATGATAACCGTTCGTCCCTCTGCAATACGGGCCAGGTTTTCTCGGACGATACGTTCGCTTTCAGGATCGAGCGAACTTGTAGCTTCATCCAGAATGAGAATTTCTGGCGAGGTGAGCAGCGCCCTGGCAATTGCCAGCCGTTGCCGTTGCCCCCCGGATAAGTTACTTGCTCCTTCCTCGAGCATGGTGTCATACCCATGTGATAGGTTGACGATAAATTCATCTGCACCTGCCATGGTTGCCGCTTCTATAATCTGCTGCCTGGATGCGGCCGATTGACCCGCTCGAATATTGTCCGCAACAGTGGACCGAAATAAAAAACTCTCCTGCAGTACAACCCCTGTATTCCTGCGAAGATGTGCGGTATCGAGTTCGTTGAGATAACAATTATTGATGCGTATTGTACCGGTGCTGGGGAAGTATACCTTCTGTAACATGCGTGTAAGGGTTGTTTTACCTGAACCACTCGGACCCACAATCCCCAAAGAGCTTCCAGCCGGAACTACAAGAGATATCTGCTTTAAAGCATCCGGTAAATCAGGGGCATAACGGAAAGTTACGCGTTCAAACACAATATCCCCACGAAGTGACGGTCGAGTGCCATGCCTGTCGGCACCCCACTCCTGTTTGGCATTCATGACTACACCAAGCTTCTCTACAGAAAGAGCGGCCTCCTGATACTGATGAATAAGACCAACTAAACGAACAAGCGGCGACGTTACCCGGCCCGCCAGCATCTGAAAGGCGATCAGGGCACCAACTGTCATCTCACCACTGAAGACCTGACTTGCTCCGAGCCAGATGAGAATCACAGTCATTAATCTTTCCAGCAATTGCGTGATAGATTTTGCCGTAATAGATATTTTACCGACCCTGAATTGCATGCTGATGGCGCGTGCCACCTTGTCTTCCCACTGCTTTCTCAGCAGCGGCTCGATCGCCATTGCTTTCACAGTTGGCATACCATTAATTGTCTCCACCAGCATGGCCTGCCGATTACCTTCAGCATCATAAAGGGCATTAAGTCTACGCTTGAACGGAGCGATCAGCGAAAGGATGACCGCCGCAATGAGCAGTGTAAAAACCAGTACGATACTGGTCAGCTGGAAACTGTAGAAGAAAAGAAAGGGGAGAAACACAAAAAGAGAGGTAGCCTCAAGAAACGTCAGAAAAACACTGCCGGTGAGAAAACCACGTATGCTTGAGGTCTGTTGCATGTGTTTTGTCAGTACGCCCGCTGTTACCCGCTCGAAAAAGTCGAGTGGCAGATTGAGCATATGGCGAAACGTTCTTGCTGTCACCCTCAGATCAATCTTGTTGGTTGCATGCAGCAGCAGATAATCGCGCAGAAAATCCAGACACGCATTAACCACCAGCATTACAGTCATACCGATGCCCAAAACATGCAGCGTGGTAAAAGCCTGGTTCACCAAGACCTTATCTATAACGATTTGAAAGAATATTGGTGTTACCAATGCGATAGCATTTATAAAGAGAACAGCGAGGGCAATATCAATAAAGGCAGTTTTCTGCCGCAGGATCTCCGGGAGAAACCAGCGTAGACTGAAGGGTTGCTTTTCATCTGTCAGTTTATAGATTCGTTTAAGAACATACATCTCACCAGACCAAAGCTCTTCAAACTCCTGCCGGGTTAAGCGAAGATGCCCACCACCAGCACCTGACAGAGGATCGTAACATGCCACCATGGCGTCAGAATCCCCCTGTTCTCCCGAGATTGCACCAACTACGATCACATGACGGCCGGTCCGGAGCCGTGCCATTGCGGGATAGGCTTTTCCGAGATTAAGTAACCCTGCCCAATCAAGTTTGAGCAAGTTGGCTTTCATCCCCAGATCTTTACTCATCCTCAGGAGAGTATTTTTGGAAATTTCTTCTGTTCCTAAGCCATATTCATGTCTAAGTCTATCCTGAGTGAGATCAAACTTATGCTCTCTGGCAATAATCGAAAAACAGACCAAAGCAGTATTGATCTTCTGAAACTTCAGAACACCGCCATCCCAGAGCCCTAAAAACTTCTCAAGAGTTAGAGTTGCCTGTTCATTCAATCCGTTAAAATGCGGTTTATCAAAAGTTATTTCAGACTGTAATAGATTCGTTTTTTGGTCTACACCTGTAACCACCAGGTATTGCTTGTCTCGGGTCTCAACCACTACCGGCAGAAGAGGTATAAGTCGATCGATATTATCAGGTGAATACCGATGAATAGCAACCTGAATTCCTTCTGAACGTGACGCTAATACTACTCCTTCAAGAGTTTTTTTCTCGTCGACAGAAGCACTCATCTCTCCAATTTCATCAGTGAGTTTCTCCCATCCCGATTTTTTAGCCAAGTGGTAACAGCATGCCAAAAAATTTACATTATTCTCCGGTATACTCTTATTGTTTTCTCCGACTGATACATTCATTTTTATATTTTAGTTGAAGCTGTAAAACGTCAGATCGATTCTCACTATCCACACATTGCTTTCATCTTCATGCGTACTAATCATTATTTTTCGATAATATTCATTGTCAAAAAAATGTGTAATGAGATGCGATCTCGACGTTTCATTACAAGTTCCTATTATCTGCTGATATCGTTATCAATCCGATAAATCATAACCGAACAACACTCTTTATCGCACTATAAAAATTTATTTTTTTCTGATTGATATGAACACGTTACACAACTAGCATGCAAAATTTAGGTAAAAGTATAATAATCACTGCCCCTCCACTTGACTGTTGATGAATCGTGAATGACTTTTCTGAAAAATCAGAAAAGTCATTCACGATTCAAGTTGCTCAAATATTGAATATTCATCCGAATCACGGAAGCTTACTGATAAATCAATGTAAACGATACTTCCTGACCATAATTGGATGCTATATAAATTAACCGATGATAATAGAGGCCATCGCCAATCCAAACTTCATAAGCAAAAAATAATTTAAAGTTCATTCCTGATTACCAACCGACGCGAATAAAACACTGCCAACCACTTTCCCTAAAAAATTAACAGAAATTCAAAATTAAACTTTTGTTACCGATCAGAACCACCTAACTCTTTTCGAAACTCACTTCGATAAAGCCAGGCAACTATTTTTCATCCTTTTTCATTAATCAATTCAACTTTATCAGAAAAATTTTTTAATAATATTATCTCTGATCTCTGCAAACCGTCATCCCCTTTGAACAAAGGTTATAGGTGTCATAGCCGACCTAAAATTGTAGCAGGGCGAACAGTTTAAAAATGAATAATCGGCTTTCTTCATCTTCTTCCAAAAATAAAATGTAATCCACTCTTCTTCCCATTCCTTTTCATCTTTGGCTTTCAACCGCGAACATATATCTGAGGAGGGTTCAGGTATATGCAAACTTTAAGAAGACGTAAACGACTTCATTGTCGGGAATTATACAGGACAGATCCCCGTAGCCGAACACGCCGAAATTACAGTTCCAATTCGGTCTGCCGAAAATTTCCAACAAGTGGCCATTTGCTTCACCGATCACCGACGGCAAAACCGTATCGAACATGATATTCTTTCTCTAGTCTCGCAAAGAGCAATAGATTTAACCTTCGGTTATGACGACCGCAATAACCGCGATCATCTTGCACAAGGTCAGATGCTGGCCATTACAGTCGGTAGGTAAAATCCAACGGGTATGTTTCGTAAATGTTTGAAAAACAAAGGAAGGCCTTAAGCCGGAAAAAGCACTTTGACCCAATTGGAGTTAACACCTGCAGATTAAACAGCTACAAGTGTTTACAAAAACTCTCCTTGGAAGAAGCCGCTGTTGACTAGGTATTTATCGACCTTTTTATTGAGTGTCACACTGAGATACCCAAAGAAATCATATTTGATGTTGATGCAACATGCCCCACTGTGCGGCAATCAGGAAGGACGATTTTTCCATGGTTAACACAACCAATTCTGTTACCTTCCTTTATATATTTTCTGATGTGAGAATCTACTCTGTGCTCGCCTGCCGTTTGCCAGCAATTCTGCAGCAGCAGGTACTGTTGATGAGCTCATTCACATAGTTGAGCGTATTCGTATTGCGTGACCAGAGACCAAAATCATTGTTCGTGGAAATAACGGTTTTTATCGGGAAAACCTCATGTGCTAGTGCGAAGATAATGACATTGACTTTGTTTTCGGTTTTGCCAAAAACAATAGGTTGAACCAGGAAATTGAAGAAGAGATGGCTCTTGCGCAATCTCTGTATAGAGATTCGGGATCAGACCAAATTATCCTTTTGTTTATTCACAACAATCATTCCATACGTATCCGTTTTATTTACTTAAACAACTACTTTAAGATACTAAATACGTGAGGTAAGTGAATTGAGTCTCCTCAAGAGTGAAGATATCACCAGGTTCTTCTCTTCCCCTCACCTTGGCCCGACGACCCAACTTTTTCCTGAATTTCTTTAATATACTGAACTGAACCGACTGCTATGCTTTCCGGCTCTTATTGTATCCTCAACAATTTGAAGATAATCAGCGTCCCACCCGGGCGTTGCCGTGTCAAATTTATAGAATAACCTTCTTCAGCCAGCTTCAGTGATTACAATCATTTTAAAGATGATGGAAGTAGGCCGGTATTTTACTGGTGTCGTCCATATGTATTGGATAACCCGTTAATCAGCATGGTCCCGAATCTCGTGATCAGGTTACTGGTGAAGTCGTCACACATAGACGTCTATCCCGTTTGGAAGATTACTCTCGATTTCACGATTCGGCCATCATCCAGCA
>JBFHGS010000096.1:0-16536 GCA_041582995.1 Desulfopila sp.
CGCCGGTGTTACTGCTGGTGAGGAGAATCTCCCTGACTCCTGCATTCCACAGAAATAGCCGGGCACGTTCGACGTTCACCTCTGGCAGGTCAATTTTGGAAATAACGCCGATAACCCTGCGATTGAACATCGAGGCAAAGAAAGGTGGAAAGAGACTGCTGTTGCGCGTGGCATCCTGCACAAGTACCAGGATATCGCAGTCTGCAGAAGAGGTGATGAGAGCGTGGTAAAAGCGTCTGTTTTCGATAAATTCACCCGGCGTGTTGATGAACTGCCCGTAATATTCTACGGCCATGGCCCGGTGAGATGTAAAGTTTTCACCCAAGAGTTCACGAATCAATGAGCTTTTGCCCACACGTGTTTCCCCGATAAACATCATCTTCTTCATACTCATTACCTGCATTGACGGCCAGAGGGGAAATACGGCTTACGAGCGGGTCATTTCCGCAACAGAGTAGTGCAGCACGTTCTCAAAAAAATGCAGTACCTCACGAACTGAAGCTTCAACACTTGCGACATCCCCTACCAGCAAAAGTGAGCCACCAAACCGATCCAGGAAACCGATTTCTACAGATGCAGCTTTGGTCGCCACATCGGCAGCGATAATCACACCTTCATACGGGGTGATGGTCATAATACCGATTGCACCGGCAGATTCATTATCCAGCCCCAGTTTCAGGTAAATGGATCTCTGCGGGTTGGCGATAACATGTGCGAGAGTTACCTGCTTCCCCGGCACATATTCCTGTATAATTCGCTGCTTATGTTCGTTATGTGTTTCGATCATATCGTTCTCCCCTATTCGGGAGTGTACGCGGCTGAAAACGCACACTCCCGAAAAGGGTTATGCAAAATATTAGAGCAGATGTGCTTTCAGTTCTTCGCTCGGGGAAGGGATAACCACATGGCTGTGGACCGGGCCGGCATCGCCGACACCGGCAACACCTGCCTCCACCGAGGCCTTAACTGACCCTACGTCACCCGTCATGGTAACAAAAGCCTTGCCGCCAAGTCCGGCTGCCATACGGATCTCAATGAGCTGCACCTCACCTGCCTTGGCTGCTGCGTCAGCCGCAAGAATACAGGATGCAGTGGTACAGGTTTCAATGACTCCCAGAGCATTAATCTTCGGCAATATCGAGGTACCGCTCAAAGCCGGAAACACATCCATATGCACACTCGGGATAGTAAACCAGTCGACTGCCATATCAGCGGCAAGTTCACGGCCTACTTCAACAGCACTTTGCACTGCCCCGGTGTCGCCGGTAATCACAACAATATACCTTCCCGGGCAGGTTGGCCGGGCCATAACAATCTCGACACTCGCGGCCTTGATCATTTCATCTGCGACATGCATGCCCCAGGCTACGCTATTCAGCTCAACACAACCGATAGTACGTACATTCATTTTTTTCTCCCCTCTCAAGCCCTGATGGTTACTTTGCCATCACCAATTGATTCAACCACACCATCGATGCTGGCATGTACCCGCGCGCCCATGGCACCTTCAGGGATTTCCCCAACCAGATCGCCAACGCGCACCTTGTCACCGACCGAAACAATACATATAGCTGGGGCACCAATATGCTGCCCAAGTGGCAGTACCACTTTGCCGGTAAATAATTCACCGCCGTATGATGCATGCGCTTCATATTTACCCAGATTCAAACGCTGCAAAAGTCGCGAAGTGGGAACCGCACGGCTCTTTCTGAATCGACCGGTTACCAGTGGTTTGTCTGAACCCTTCCAGGCTATCTTTTCACGCATCAGTACCTTCTTGATTTGTGCGTTTACTTCTCTTGGAGAAACGAGCATGGGACAGGCAAACTTCTCACATATACCGCATTCGGAACAGAGCAGTGCCTCGCGGGCGATTTCGCTATCAATCACCTGAGATTCAAGAACGCGCATCAACTTGTGCGGATGTAATGAGTGACCGAGAAGGTTGCGGGGACAGAGGTCTGTACAGCGGGTACACTGACAGCAGACGGTATTAGTGATACGACGGATTTTCTCAGGAGCCATGATCTTGCCAGCAACTACCGTGTGCTCCGGCGGCAGCAATATGAGGCCACTGGTGGTTTTGGTGACGGACTGGTATATATCCGGCAGCACACGACCCATCATGGGACCACCGTCAACAACCTTATAGTCAGTGATTGTCGGACCACCAGCATACGCAATAACGTCGGAAACCAGAGTGCCGACCGGCACCTTCACCACCATCGGATTTTTGATTTCACCTGTCACGGTCAGATAGCGATGAGTTACCGGGGCACCATCCAGACTACGGGCAACATTAAACAGGGTCTCTACGTTACTGACAACGGCTCCAACCTGGAGGGGAATGCCACGCTCGGGAACAGTCTTACCCAGCACTTCATACACAAGCACCTGCTCATCGCCTGCCGGATAAAAATCCTCAAGTTCAAAGAATTCGAGACGCCCGGTGGTGTCTTTGGCCACCGCTTCCTTTACAGTTGCCAGTGCTGTGCGGTGTTTGCCTTTCAGGCAAAGAATTCCCTTACTGGCACCAGTACAGTCAAGAACTGCTCCAAGACCACGGATTACCGTATCAATTTCAGCTTCCATGAGATACGGGTCACTCATGAGCAAGGGCTCACAGGATGCACCGTTCACCAGTACCGTGTTAACAGTGGCCTGCGCCTTTACATGCGTAGGCAGGCCGGCACCGCCTGCGCCGACAACACCTGTCTCTCGTATCTTTTCAAACACTTGATCAATCATCAATTCACCTTTCCTCCTGAAAGCATTCTTTCAGCAGACAGCCTCATCACAACAAAAACTTACCAGGCCTTCTTTAAAAGCTCGATAATATCACCATGCGACGGTCTTCTCGGATTACCAGTGGTGCATATATCGTCCAGTACATTGTGCGCTATCACATCCAGATGGCTCATGAAAACAGTTTCTTCAATCTTCAATGCTCCTATCCTGGCAGGGATTCCCATGGCTTCATTCATGTCGAACACGGCCTGAATAAGGCTGGCTGTGCCCTCCTCCACGGTTGATGCCGGAAGTGACAAACGCTGTGCGATCTCCTGGTAACGAATGCCTACATCAAAGCTGTTATAACGAATGACATGCGGGAGAAGCACGGCATTAGCAAGTCCGTGCGGAACATGGAAAATACCGCCGAGACTATGAGCAATACTGTGGGTAATGCCAAGCCCGCTGTTGTTAAAAGCCATACCCGCCATACATGAACCAAGTAGCATATTTTCTCTGGCTTCCATGTCATCGCCATTGCGGTACGCTCTCAAAAGATATTTGAACACATAACGAATAGCGTACTTTGCGTAGATAGAGGTAAAAGCGTTGGCCTGGCGTGAAGTATACGCTTCAATGGCATGGGTCAGCACATCCATACCTGTCGTAGCGGTCACACCTGGTGGAAGCGTGCGGGTGAAGCGGGCGTCTAAAATAGCTATGTCCGGAATCAGAAGTTCATCACGAAGCGGAATTTTCACCTCGTTTACTTTGTCGGTCACTACAGAAATATCTGTCACTTCAGAACCAGTACCGCTGGTGGTAGGAATGGCAACCAGAGTCGGTTTGATGACATCATCCGAAGCCTTATGCGCAAAGTAGGCGATGGCTTTAGCCGCATCAATTGGAGAACCGCCGCCGAGAGCAATGATGAGGTCAGCCTTGTTCTGCAAAAACAGTTTTGCACCTGTGATAACGGTTTCCAAAGATGGATCAGATTCAACATCCGCAAAAACAATATGCGGAACCCCGTTGCGATCAAGATAGCTTTTTACCCGATCGACAAATCCCGTTTTGACCATAAATTGATCGGTAACAATAAAAGCCTGCTTCGCAGCCAGATGCTCAAGAGCATCCATTGCGTCTTCGCCGTAGCAGATTTTTGTCTTTCCGTAAAACTGTGTCACCTGAAACTCCAATACATCCAATATGTGTTATTTTATAGCAAACCGAAAACGCTCTGAGGCAACCGAACTCCTAGATTTCGTTCGCCTTCTTCCGTTAGGAAAAGAGGAGCATAGATCAAACGGTGGGGCCGCATGATCTATGCCCCTGCAGTGCTCTATTTACCGGAACGCTTCGGCAGAAGAAGCTCAACTTCCTCATGCGGACGGGGAATGACATGCACGCTCTTTAATTCACCAACACGGTCTGCTGCGGCTGCGCCTGCATCTGTAGCCGCCTTGACTGCGCCGACATCACCACGAACCAGAACTGTCACCAAACCACCGCCGATCTGTTCACGGCCGACGATTTCGACATTCGCCGCTTTCACCATGGCATCAGCTGCCTCAATGGCACCGACCAGACCTCTGGTTTCAATCATTCCAAGTGCATTCATCATAGGATTCTCCTTATTCCCTGGGACTTATATATTTTGCTTGAGTATCTGCACAATTTTACAACTGATATCTTTAAGCTGCTGAGGATCGTCAATGCCGTATTCTTCCTTCACCATCGCGGCTACACCGTAGAACAGACGTTCAACATCGGCATCACCACCCTTATCTGCCTCAGTCGCACCAGTGGAGCACAGCTTTGCGGGACAATCCGCTGCGCCGCAACTCTTGAATTCGGGTTTGGCCTCGCGAACGATTGTAATTTTTCTTTTGCTCAGCTCATCTTTGGCACCCGGAGTCAGAATCATGCTGTTATCGACATATATCCTGCCGTTAGCCTGACAGATGCAGGAATCAAGATTGCTTACTTCTATAAGTTTCTTTTTCATGGTCTACTTCACTCCTTTGATGAGCGATCTGACGATCGAGGCGTCGGGTCGTGGAATAACGACCGCCTCTATAAGATTTTGGCCAAGAATAGTCCCGGCTGCCTCAGCGGCTTCCCGCACCGAGGCAACATCACCGCCTATAACAAAATATGATTTTCCGTTAATGCCCTGCCCGGTCACAAGACGCAAAAGCTGAATGGCCGAACGTTTTACGGCACTGTCCGCAGCGACTACACCCGAAGAGACGTTACGACATTCAATAATACCGAGCGCTCCGCCCTCATGAGCCACACCATCACGCTGCAGCACCGCCAGCAACTCCAGGGAGACATTTGAGAGAACAAAACATCCTGCCAGGGATCGGCCTGAGTCCTCCGCAACCTGTACCGAGGTCGCAACAGCCTCACGATCACCAGCCACAAAAATCAGATACCTGCCGGAACAGATGGTAGAAGCACGGATAAGTTCCACATCCGCCTCTTTCACCATCGCATCCGCCAACAGAACACCAGCTGCGATACCTTTGGTTTCTACAATTCCCAGCGTATCCATGACATGAACCTCCGGATTAACCTTCGCTGCCGTCGATGATCCCGACAATGGCGGCGTCGACTGGAGAATCCGGGTTCTTTATTGCTTTACGGGCGGAGCTGCCGGTTACAACCAGTACCGGCTCGCCGACACCAGCACCGACACAGTCGACCGCAACGAAACTTTCCTTTTCTTCATCGGTGGTGATATCCACACGACGGACTACCATCAATTTCAGGCCGCGTAATGTTTCTTCTTTCCGTGTTGCCCACACATTACCGATAACTTTGCAGATAATCATAGCCTCGTGATCCTTATAAACATTTCTGAATGGTAATCTTCAGGTTTCCGGCCGCTTCAAGCGCCAGGGGAGTGATCTGTGCGGCAACAGGCACCTGCACAACCGGTGCTCCCTGCTGGTCAGCTTCAATAATCACCTTTTCAGTCACCAGCGTCTGCCAGATTCTCACGAAATCAGGTCTCTTCTGTTGAAACGATTTGAGCCCGAAACCTGCCAGCGTCTGCATATACGATTCATATAGCCTGTAGAGCGGGCCTGGTGCCGTTTCGCTATACGCCCGGTACGCAAAGTCGAGTACTTCCACTTCAGTACCGCGCAGTAACACATCAAGAACTGCAGTTATGTATGATCCATTTGCCCTGCCAGCTGCCAGATCTGCCATGTCGCTACACGAGAGTGAGGGCAAAATGTAACGACTGACAGTCCGACCCTGGATGTCCTCACCAAAATAGATAATATCGGCTTCACCACCCAAACATTCATGGAGCCTGTCAGACGAACAATCGGCCCTCTCAGCCAAAACCATGACACAGTCTTTTTTGGTCTGTCCCTGCATCTGCTTCAGGACTTCCGCAGCGATAGTTCGAACAAGTTCATTTACATCCATGCAAAGACTCCTAAACCAAATATCTCTGTTGATATATGCTTTGTAAAAAGTATCATCAGCACTGCGGGTCACACACCACAATTCAGGGCAATACCCAAGGGCGTTACCAAAAACGGGTTGGCTGGTTTGTAAACAGGCTTACCGATCTCTTTTTCCATCACCTGCTCGAAATTCTTCAAACAACAGGTGCCTCCCACCAGATAGATGCCTGAGATATCACGGCCGGCGATGTGCTTTTTGACAATGGAGGCCATCTTCTGCACGACCGGGCGAACGATCGGAAGTATCTCATCATGACGTTCAGCCTGTTTTTTCAACTCTTCGGCCTCGAGAAAACTTATGCGATAGTTACCGGCAAGTACCAGAGATACATGCGTCCCACCGGTTGCTTCATCAGCCACGTAGCTCACTTTGCCATTCTCGAGGATCGAAATACCGGTGGTACCGCCACCGATATCGACAATGACCCCGTTAGCCAAGCCGAGTACCCCATTTGCAGCAGTCGGTTCATCAAGGATGCCCGTCACTTCGAGTCCGGCACCTTCAACAACATAGCTATGGGTGCTGCAATCTTTTTCACCGGTTCCCGGAGGAACCGCGATTGCTGCATGGGTCAGTTGCCTTCCCAGTCGCTCCTGCAGCTGTTGCACCAGCTTGCGCACAATCCGGGTAGCTCCGATATAATCCACAACCAGGCCGTCTTTAATCACCTGAGCAAATTCCATCGCACAGGCTACGGGCTCTTTCTCACTGTTCAAAACCACCACAACAATGTACGCGGTACCGAGGTCAACCCCGACATGGAGACGTTCATCAGGGCGAACCGGAACAGTCATTTCAATACACGCCTCAAGAGCCCGAATCTTCTGATCTATAACTGTAAAGTCCATAACTGGTTCACCCACTGCCTCAACAGCCTTGAATTCTACCGGTGACATTCTTGTTCCAACCTGCGCTGTTGCCCTCATCGGGGTCAATATGCATGGCCAGCTTAAAACCGTCGTTCACACGAACCAGGACATTTTTCAGGGTCAGAGGGCGTTCACTGTCAAAATGAACGTCAACCTTGTCCTTGTCGCATACACCGAATTTTTTCGCATCCTCCGGAGACATGTGAATATGGCGGGCGGCTATGATAACCCCTTCTTCCATGCCCACGATGCCAGTATCGGAAGCCAGAATAATTCCGGGAGTACCAGTAGTGTCCCCGGACTGGCGAACCGGAGCCTCAACACCCAGAATACGAGCATCGGTCTTGGAAATTTCAACCTGCGAACTGCTTCGGGCCGGACCGAGTACAGCTACGTTGTCCATGACACCCTTCGGCCCGATAAGACGCACCCGCTCTTTACAGAGAAACTGTCCCGGCTGAGAAAGTTCACGAACCGGAGTCAATGGACCGCCAAAAAGAGCAACAGCATCCTCTTCACTTAAATGTACATGTCGCGCTGACAACTCCACCGGAATCGCTTCGCAAACCGCTCTGCCGTTAGTGGCTGCAGGTTTCCTCTCGCCCAGTTGTTCAAGGACGTTTTTGAGCACCCCTTCAAGGATGTCATGAATGGCTTTTTCGTTCATAGTCGCTTCACTATCAGTGATAAAATACGTTTTTCCGGAACTCACTGCCTTTGCACACGACACATCTCATGCAGCAGCAAAGGCAGATGACGTATCAGCCTGACTTATCCTTCAGCGCGTGGAAGGATGATTTCAACTTCGCTGTGAGGACGTGGAATAACGTGAACGCTGATCAGTTCGCCAACATTCTTAGCGGCTGCTGCACCGGCATCGGTGGCAGCTTTAACAGCACCGACATCACCGCGAACCATAACGGTCACGAGACCGCCACCAACCTGTGACTTGCCAACCAGAGTTACATTTGCTGCTTTAACCATTGCATCAGCTGCTTCAATTGCGCCGACAAGGCCTTTGGTTTCGATCATTCCGAGAGCGTTGGAAGAGGACATGATATTCTCCTTTAATAGTAGATATGCTTTAAAATTGAGTAGATAAAGATCTCACGTAAGATCTAGACCATCTGTTTCAGTTGTTCGACAATCATCGCGGTAATCGCTTTGACATCAAGGGCTTCTGACTCAACATGTGCAGGGGCAGGCTGACATGTTACATTTTCGAGATCGTAGGCGATTCTTCTGACATTCATCAGGTTGAGCGGGGTTACATTGTCCGAAGTGGAACTTCCGCCAATTGCGCCGCAACCAAGAGTGAATGAGGGGAAGAGTGAGGTCGAAATACCCACGGCACCATGCGTAGACGGCGTGTTCACCAGCATTCTGGATACCGGTTTTCTCATGCCGAATTCTCGAATCACTTCTTCATTCTGTGAATGAATGGCCAGAGAGTGGCCTACACCTCCGTTCTCAAGAAGCGCATGGCAGATTTCACAGGCTTTCTGCCAGTCTTCTACTACATAGAAACCGAGAAGAGCGGTGAGCTTTTCTTTAGAGAAGGGGTAATTCGGGCCGACACCCTCTTCATCTGAGATAAGCAGGCGAACATGGCCGGGGATGGTAATACCGGCAAGCCTGGCAATATAGGCAGCATCCCGGCCTACGATATCCGGGTTCATCGAACCGTTGCCGCGTTCCATAACCCGTTTCACTTTTTCCAGCTCCTCGCCTTTCAGGAAGTACCCCCCGTGTTGTATAAGGGTGGCTTTAACCTTTTCAGCGATAACAGCGTCGGTGACAATAGACTGTTCAGATGCGCAAACAGTACCGTTATCAAAGGTTTTGCTGGCAAAAATTTTAGTGATAGCGTCTTCGATATTGGCGCTTCGTTCGATGTAGGCCGGCACGTTACCGGCTCCTACACCCAGAGCCGGGGTACCTGAGCTATATGCGGCCTTCACCATGCCGGGGCCGCCGGTTGCAAGAATCAGGTCGGCAACCCTCATCAGTTCACCGCTACCCTGCAGGGTGGGAACGCTCATCACATTGACCATATCTTCGCAGGCACCGCAGTCATGAAGTGTTTTGCGTATCATTGCAACGGTCTGACCAATGCATTTTTTAGCACTTGGATGAGGTGTAAAGACAATGGCGTTGCCTGATTTCAAAGCTATAATAGACTTATATATGGTTGTAGACGTCGGGTTGGTCGAAGGGACGATCCCGGCAATAACACCCATGGGTACAGCAATCTCAACCAACTTCCGCTCTTTGTCCTCGCAAAGAACACCGATGGTCTTCATATCCTTGATTGCTTCGTAGAGCTTTTCACTGGCAAGAATGTTTTTAACCTTCTTGTCCTGAACTTTACCGAAACCTGTTTCCTCAACTGCTAGTTTTGCCAGAGACTCTGCCTGTTCCATAGCGGCGTCGGCAATTGCTTTCACTATGGTGTCCACTTGCTTCTGGTCATACTTACCGAATTCAGCCTGTGCCGTTTTTGCAGCACGAACCAGAGAACGGGCCTCCTGGATTGATAATAAATCCTTGTCTATCATCTGATAGCTCCTCTATCTATTTGTTACATTTAAGATAGCTTCAATCAGCTTTCTTTTTGTTGCAGTCCGGATATCTTCCTCTGTTAACGAGATATCGCTCAATTCGAGAGCTATCTGCCGCAATTTACTGACTGTTGTCTTCTTCAATTCTGATATCGTATAGTGCTTCGACTCGAGGCCGGGGCCAGATTCCGCATCGACATCACAGCTATCCGCAGCCTCTCGCTGTACTGCATCACTTTCACTGTTCTGTTCTATGCCTGCTACTTCCGGTGCTTGGGATTTTTCTTCAACTGCAACTTCAGTGGCAACTGTTGTCTCAGGTTCCGTCAAAGACGCATCCGTGACAATGAGAGCAGAGACATCCTCATATGGACGGGCAATGACATGCCTGGAAACCAGTGCAGCCCCGTCAATACGTAGTAAAGCCGTCGCAGCCGCATCCACAGAAGCCTTAACTGCAGAAACTTCACCGGCAATGGTGATGGTCACCAACCCGCCGCCCACAATATGCTTGCCAAGAAGACGAACATCCGCAGCCTTGACCATGGCATCGGCTGCCTCAATGGCTGCAAGCAATCCCTGTGTTTCGATAAATCCCAGTGCTGTCATAGCATCTCACATTAGGAATCCGGGTTAGTGGCGAACCACTGACACCGGGAAATTGTATTTTCTGATGCAGCTTTCAATACGCTCCAGATCAGCTTCGCTCAGCTTAGGATCCCCTGCGATCGGGTACTTCCAGTCCAGCTGGTTGTATTTATTCACACCCATCTTGTGGTACGGGAGAAGATCCACTCCTTTGAAATTTTTCATATCCTGATAGGGGGTCAAAAATGCAATAAGCTGCAGAATTTCCTGCTCACCGTCATTGCACCCTTTCAGAAGCGGCATCCTGATTTTCACGTTATAGCGGTTCTCAAGAAGCCACTGCAGGTTGCCAAGAATCATTTCATTGCGTACACCGGTCAGTTCATAATGCCGCTCAGAATTCATATGCTTTATGTCGAACAGGAAAAGATCTGTAAACTCAGCAACCTGTGCTATAACTTTGGGCCGGGCATATCCACAGGTCTCGATGGCGGTGTTGATGCCCCTTTGTCTGCACACCATAAGCAGGTTTGCCGCAGCTTCGGGCTGCATGAGAACCTCGCCGCCACCAAGAGTGACTCCACCACCGGAAGTCTCGTAAAATGGCCTATCTTCTTCGATTGTATCGATGAGTTCAGAAATAGTTTTCATCTCACCGATGATAGCCAGCGCTGATTCCGGACAGGCAGCTTCACATTTGCGACAGCCGATACATTCCGCATCCCGATCTATTGTATGCTTCCCGCCACCTGAAATCCGGTGCACTCCGGCTGGGCAAGCAGATACACAGGCACCGCAATGTACACACTGACTCTGTTTAAACAGCACCTGGTACCCGCGTTTTTGACTTTCCGGGTTTGAGCACCACTGACAACGTAACGGACAGCCTTTAAAGAACACGAGGGTTCGTATACCGGGGCCATCATACATGTTGTATTTCTGTATGTTGAAAATCAGTGCTTTTCTTTCAATCATGGTTCCCCCGGCGCTACTCATAGTGCTCAAGTCCCTTTTTTTCTCTATTGCTGACGAAATATACTTAAATCTCGTGCATCATAGTCCGGCTGATGATCTCATCCTGAACATCTTTGCATAACTCCACAAAGAAGGCGCTGTAACCGGCGACGCGAACAACCAGATCACGGTACTTTTCAGGATGTTTCTGGGCATCGAGTAACGTGTCGTTGTCGAGGTAGTTGAACTGCATCTCACCATTACCCATCATGCTGGCAGTACGGATCAGGGTGATAATGCCGGCTTCACCTTCAGGCGTATCCAGAAGACCGGACATCAGCTTGAAGTTGTGAACCATACCGATGTTCATACTGTCGGTTGGCATTTTCGATACAGACTTGATAATGGCGGTAGGCCCTTTGAAGTCTGCACCCTGGGTAGGGCTGATTCCATCAGAAAGAGGCATCCATGCATCACGCCCGTTGGCGGAGGCACCAAGGAGCTGCCCGAATGGTGTGTTGTTCGAAATAGAGAGCGTGCCGTGACTGAGTACCGAGTAGAGGGTCTTGAACTTACGATGTTCCCGCTCAGTGAAATTCACCAGGTCATTGACGATAAGATCTGCGTAATCATCATCGTTGCCGTACTTCGGTGCGGCAAGACAATCTGCTTTCACCTGATCGTAGCCCTTGAACCCGGCCTTTAATGCTTCGTTCAGTTCAGCCAGGGTGTATTTCTTCTCGTCGTAGACCAGCTTCTTGATTGCGGCCATAGAGTCGGCATGGGTCGCAAGACCACTCCAGACAACACCCGGGCCGAAGTTGTACATAGCACCACCAGCGGAAACGTCACGACCAGACTCCATACAACCTTCGTACATCATGGACATTAGTGGTTTTGGAGCCAGTTCTCTGTGGATGCGCTGAGAGATAACAGTACCCACGCTGGACCACTTGGTGATGTATTTAATCAGCTCTTTAACCGCCGCATCAAACTTCTCGTAGGTATCAAAGGATTCCAAAGGCCCCATGTCAGGGCAGACCTGCTTGCCATACCAGAGAGGCACACCGTGGTTGAGCGCCATCTCAATGCAAATGGGCCATTGGGTGTAGGCAGTGGAAGTCCACTGGTACAAACGACCGGACTTCTGCGGTTCAACGCAACCCATGAGACAATAGTCTCGGGAGTCTTCGATGGAGCATCCTTTGGCCAGCATCATCTTGATGTGCGCATCGTCGAAATGAATAGCCGGGAAACCCATGCCGGCACGAATCACATCAACAATCTTCTTCAGATATTTCTGAGGAGATTTGTTGTGAACACGGGCTGCGGGAGAAGGCTGGTACACCTTAACGTGACGAATGGCATCCATAAGAAGATAAGTGAGATCATTGGTAGCATCGAGACCATCACGAGTCACACCGCCCAGACACATATTGACGAAGGGCTGGTAACCGGCGAAGAATTTTGATGCACCTTCGCTGGTGAGCCACATCATCTCTGACATCTTAACGAGCATACAACCGGCCAGATCAAAGGCTTCGTACTCCGTCATTCGCCCGGCTTCAATATCGGCCTTGAAGAAAGGATACATGTACTGGTCAACACGACCTATAGACATGCCGGTCTGGTTCTCTTCAACAATAAGAAGAGATTCAACAGTCCAGACAGCCTGAATAGCTTCCCAGAACGTCTCCGGCTTATGGGCAGGAACACGGGCATTAATTTCTGAAATTTTTTCAAGCTCTGCTTTGCGTTGGAGATTGGTCTCTTTAGCTGCCAGTTCTGCAGCGTAAGCCGAGAGACGCTTCGCATAAATCATCACACCTTCGGCTGTATCGATGAGGGACTTGTAGAAGTAGATCTTGTCCATATCATCGGGGTTCTGATAATCAAGCGCAGCAAGATGCTCTTTTGCTTCCCGCACGATATCGAGCATACCCTTTTTCATCAGAATAACGTCATATCCAGGATTCGAGTCACCACCACCATTCGTCGCGTGGTAGGAGCAATCAGTTACGTAAGACTCTCCGGAGAGTTCCCACATACCCGCTTCGCGGTACTGCTGCTCGCAATACTCATCAACAGACTGCCCTTCCCAGAAAGGAAATAGTTCTTCACGCATTATCTTCTTATCTTCTTCCGAGATGAAGAAAGGATCCTGAGCGCGGGTGGCGATGGTGTCCAGCTCATCTCTTACCCAACGCCAGGCGATATCAGGAGAAAAGGCACCTGCACGTGGAGCTCCGCAAGGAGAACCTACGATGAGTTCATTATCCTGAATAACGAGAGGTGCAGTCTCGCAGCAGTATTTGAAACATTTTCCACGCAGGACTGCTTTGGGCAGCCCCGGGTTCTCTTTAGCGATTTTCGTGATGGCACGGGCACGGTGTATGGTGATGGTGGGAACGTGCTTCAGGAACTTCTCCTTCAGCTTTACATGACGTTCCGTCGGACCTTCAGGCACGTGACATGTCTTGGCAGCGACAGGTGCGCTGGCAGCAGCTGGCTTTTTAAATACTTCGGCAGAAACGCCTTCGAAGATTTTCTTCAAAGAGGCTCGCTCTTCAGAAGTCAGGTTCTTTGTAGCTTCAGCAAGCTTATTTGAAAAATCGTGAAGATCCACTTTGCTTCCTCCATATAAAGAGATACTTTTCATCTATCGATCCGCAGGGTCAGACAAGGCTTTGATCGCCTCAGCCAGGATATGTTGTAATGCCTGCGCTGTGTTCGAATCACCAACGTGTATATGTGTGCTATTTTTTTTCAGACGCTCTTTTTCGCGCTCAACTACTTCTCCCACTGGGCAGTCCATACGCCTGACACCGTACCCAACCTTTCTTTTGTAAATCAGGTTCATAGGCGACACGTTATCAGAGGTGATGCCACGCCCGGCAGAACTGCTGCCAAGGGTCATTGAGGGAAAGAGGTTCGTTGTTGCTCCTATGCCCCCGAACGCTGCAGGGGTATTGACCAGCAATCTGCCGACAGGCTTTTTCAGGGCAAACTGTTGAATCACATTTTCATCACCTGAATGGATCACCAGAGTGTGCGCATTCCGTTCATGAAGCAGTAATTCGATACATTTCTCACAGGCGTGCATCCAGTCGTCCTCTTCATACAGAGCAAGAACAGGAGAGAGGAGTTCCCGCGAGTAGGGATCATTTTCGGAAACATATTTCCGCCGGGCGATCAGGATGCTTGTCCCTGCCGGAATGTCGAGGCGCGCTCTCTTCGCCAGTACCTCGACTGACTGCCCGATCATTCCCTTTCTCCGCTTTCCATCCGGACAAAAGAGAATCTCCGCCAACCTGTGCGACTCATCTTCAGACATGAAATATGCGTTATTCTCCTGCAGAATACGGTGCACATCCTCGGCAATACAGGCGTCTACGACAATGGACTGTTCAGCAGAGGGAGCAATGCCATTGTCGAAGGTTTTGCTGACAATGATGTCTCTGACCGCCTGTTCAATGTCCGCTGTTCGTTCAATAAATGCAGGTCCGTTGCCTGTCCCCCCGTAAATAACTGGTTTTCCCGAGGCCTGCGCGCAACACAGCATTCGGGAGACACCTGTAACCATGATCAGGGACGTACCAGGGTGATTCATCAGTTCTCTGGTGCCACTCTTGCTCACAGGATCAAGGTAGGCAATACACCCCTCCGGCAACCCGTTCGCTTCAGCGACTTCGATCATAATATCCAGGGCCCTGCTCATGCTTTTTACGGCGCCGGGATGCGGAGAAAAGAGAATGGCATTCCCTGATTTAATTGCAATCAGGGTTTTATAAATGGTGGTGGATACCGGACTGGTTATCGGACAGAGCGCGACAACGACTCCGACAGGAACGCCGACATCCAGCATCTTGGCCTGCTCATCTTGATTGATAATGCCCACACAGCGCATACCACGTAAATGGCTCAGTACCTGACTGCAAACGAACCGGTTTTTGGCGCGCTTATCCTGCCATTTTCCGCTGCCGGTTTCTTCATGTGACATGACAGCAAGAGACTGGATATGCTCATTGGCCGCAGCTGCAACCAGTTCAACAATCGTATCCAGTTTTTCCTGGGGAAATGTCGCCAGCTTCTTCTGTGCTTCGAAAGCATTTTCAGCTAGGATTCTGGCATGCTGTATAGAGAGCAAGTCATTATCAACGATCATCTTTTCCCTCGTTTTCTCTACCGTGATTGTTCGGCATATCTGCATGCCTGAAGTTCGGGAACGTAAATACGAACTAACCGAGCAGGCTGTTAATATCGTACATCCTGGTAACCTTCTTCAAGTCAGGATGCGGAGTAGGAATAACGAGTGAACTGTAGACCTCAGTGCCCATTGCCTCCACAGCTTTCACACCAGCCTCTACAGCAGCCTGGCAGGCAGAGACATCGCCCTCGACCAGCACAGAGATGTACCCCGATGCAACGTTTTCATAGCCAACGAGCTGAACGTCTGCAGCTTTCACCATAGCGTCAGCCGCTTCGAGGACAAATACGATGCCGAAGGTTTCGATGAAGCCCATTGCCCTCGGCTTAACACCTTTGTCTTCGTCTTCGCAGTCTTGAACAGCATGAACGGAAACAACATCACCAACCGCCCGGATAGGACGAGGCATCACATTTTGTGCTGTCAACTTACCGATTTTAGATGCGGCAGCTGCCCCGGCCTCAACAGCCGCCTTAACTGCTGCGACGTCACCTTTGACCATAGCGGTAACCAGGGTGGAGCCGACGTTTTCATACGATATCAGCTTCACATCAGCAGTTTTAAGCATTGCGTCCATACCGCTGATTGCTGGAACCATTCCAAGCGTTTCGATGAGGCCGAGTGCCTCTTCGCCATAATATCTCATGTGCTCCCCCGCTGTGTTACTTCAGTAATAAAGCTTCGTTTCTGTCAGTTGGTGCAGAAAGAAACTGCTTCTTACTCACACCGATGGCCAGTCTACCCCCTCCCCTAAAGGGGAAAGTCAACAGACTTTTCAAAACAAACGAATTTATTTTGCAATACCCAGTAATCTCGGCACTTATCGGGAAACGTGGTTTCTAAAAATGAAAAACTCACCAATAATGCTCTTCCTCCTGCGCCACTCAGAAACACTTGCAACCCAAGCAGGCAATGTACCGGTCGACAAAAAACAGGCGGACAACAGCCCCCTAACACTACACGACTGAGGGATATACAACCTAAAAGGCTGTATTTGCATCATTTTCATCCAGAAATACCGAAAGCACTCTCGCCTCTACTATGATGTTTTATCTCGCTGGTTTTCCAAAATTTGTCGTTTTACAGAGGCACGTCGTGCTTCAACCAGCGCCCGGATAATAATTTTTTTTCAATGCCG
>JBFHGS010000097.1:0-16471 GCA_041582995.1 Desulfopila sp.
ACTCCGGGAACTGAGGCAGAAGTACTCTGCCCGGAAAACGGTAGTCAATGCATTCTCAAAATTCATGGAGGAACGGTCTGCCTCGACCATTCAATCTGTAAAAACATTCTCGTTTCAGGCTACTGATTCCTCTCTCTGCGGCCCGACACTGTCGGGCCTATTTTTTGTCCGGAAGGTTAGGGCAAGCTAACAAGTTATGTCGAAGGTAATCGTATGTGGGAAAATATTATCATCTGGTCCATCATCGGAATCTGCGCCTTTTTTGTAGGTCGTAAATTTTTCAGACAATGGCGGGCAGCACTCGATCCCAAAAAAAATATATCCTGTGATTGCGGGTGTTCCGGTTGCGGACAATCCTCATGTAATGACAGGAAATAGTTTAGCTACACAAAGTTTCACTCAAATTCTATTTCACCAGGAGAACGACGAGATGCAGACCATAGCATTGCGACAAATGAAAAAAGGCCAATCCGGCTCAATACGGACCGTAAAAGCTGCAGGCGAACTTGGCAGACGTATCAGGGAAATGGGCCTTATACCGGGAGCAAAAGTAACCATCTGCGGCAAAGCCCCTCTTCAGGATCCAGTCGCCTTACGGGTTCTCAACACCACGCTGACCCTGCGGAACAACGAAGCTGATTTTATTCAGGTAGACATCCTGTAATATTCGTTTTCATATCTTTCTCTTTTTACTACTTCTTTCATTACACTTATGACTACGCAACTTACCATGTCGCTCGCCGGCAATCCCAATGCAGGCAAAACAACCCTCTTCAATCAGCTCACCGGTGCCCGGCAGCATGTCGGCAACTATCCTGGCATTACTGTTGACTATAAGGAAGGTCGTCTGAAGCACAACGGACAGGAAATCTCTATTACCGATCTTCCCGGAACCTATTCGATGACCGCCTATTCTGCAGAAGAACTGGTCGCCCGGGACTATCTCGTCAATGAGAAGCCGCGTGTTGTTATCAACATAGTCGACGCTTCCAATATTGAGCGAAACCTCTACCTGACCTGCCAGTTTCTCGAACTCGGCGTCCCCCTTGTCATCGCTCTGAACATGATGGACGTCGCCAAAGACCGGGGTATTGAAATTAAAGCGCAAAAGCTCTCGGAACTGCTTGGAGTTCCGGTAATCCCCATTATTGCCCGCTCAGGCAAGGGTAAAGATGAACTGCTTGATGCTGCTCTTGCAGTAGCTTCAGAGAACAGACCATGGGTCGCCCGCGATATCACCTATGGTGACGATGTTGATGCAGCCATTACGGACCTGGTACCGATAATCGAAGAGGCCGGCTTTTTGACAGATATTTATCAGTCACGCTATACAGCGATCAAATATCTTGAAAACGATGAACAGCTTCTCAGCAAAGGTAAGGAAGTTGCTCCCGACACTGCCGCCGCGTTAGAAAAAATCGTTGCCGGTGTGAGTAACCACACGCTAAAAACTCTTGAAGTCTATCCTGAAGCAATCATTGCCGATCATCGATACGGGTATATAAAATCAATTGTGCGACAAGGTGTCGTTACCCATACCTTCGACACAGACCGCCTCTACACATCCGACAAAATCGATAAGGTCCTCACCAACCGTTTACTTGGGCCGATTTTCATGTTTGCCGTAATCTTTGGTCTTTACCAGTTCACATTCTCATGGAGCGAACTTCCCGTGGGCTGGCTTGAACAGGGCTTTGGCTGGCTGAGTGGCCTCGTTGAACAACATATGCCGGAAGGATTGTTGAAATCGATGCTGATTTCAGGAGTTATTGACGGAGTTGGCGGTGTACTCGGCTTCGTCCCCCTCATCATGTTCATGTTCTTTGGTATTGCCATTCTTGAAGACTCCGGCTACCTCGCCAGAGTTGCCTTTATGATGGATCGCATCTTCCGCATTTTCGGTCTTCACGGTTCCTCCGTCATGCCCTTTATCGTCTCCGGCGGTATTGCTGGAGGATGTGCCGTACCCGGTGTTATGGCGACCAGAACCTTGCGATCACCCAAAGAGCGTATGGCTACACTGCTCACCGTTCCTTTTATGAACTGCGGTGCAAAACTGCCGGTACTAGCCCTGTTGATTGGCGCGTTCTTCAGTGAAAATAAAGCCAGATACATGTTCCTCTTCACTCTTCTGGCCTGGGTAGTTGCCCTGCTCGCCGCTAAATTTCTTCGTTCAACAGTTCTCCGTGGGGCTCCTACTCCATTTGTCATGGAGCTTCCTCCATATCGTTTCCCTACTTTGCGCGGCCTCCTGATCCACACCTGGGAACGCACCTGGCAGTATATAAAGAAAGCCGGTACAGTTATTCTCGGTATCTCTATTCTGCTCTGGGCCATGATGACATTTCCAGGTTTGCCGGATGAAGATGGCCAGGCTTTTGAGGCGAAACGGAACACTCTTCTGTCTGCCTACTCACAGGAGACCATCGCAGAACTGGACAAAGGTGACGAAATCACCTCAGAGCCTGCTCTTGAACTGGAAGCAAAACTTTTTGAGATAGACAGCCTCGAGGCAGAAGCCGCGCTGCGAAATTCCTTTGCCGGTCGCATAGGAACATCTCTTGAATCCATTTCGACAGTCGCCGGCTTTGACTGGAGAACCAACATTGCTCTGGTTGGTGGCTTTGCCGCTAAAGAGGTTATCGTTTCAACTCTTGGAACAGCCTACTCCATGGGTGAAGTAGACACCGAAGATTCAGCATCACTTGGAGATCGGTTGCAGGGAGATTCCAACTGGAACAAGGTCTCTGCAGTCGCAGCCCTTATATTCATAATGTTCTATGCACCATGCTTTGTTACCGTGGTGTGCATTGCCAAAGAATCTTCCTGGAAATGGGCTTCATTCTCCATGGCCTTTAACACTGTTTTTGCCTTTGCTCTGGCCACCCTCGTCTTTCAGGTCGGTACCTTTCTGAACCTGGGTTAGTGATAACATCGCTCATGTAGAACAGATTGTCGACATGAGAAGTAATGCTCTAAGTGAACTGAATACCATTGTAAATTAACCTGAAGAGCAGCCTCAGAAAAGGAAAAGCGCCTGGCTCACCAGAGCCGGGCGCTTTCATAGGGGGGAAAGGAGAAATTGAATTCTCTCGCGTATAATATTACAAGAGTAATGCCAGAATATGAACAAAAAACCCTTTAACGCAATACCGGCAACTTAGCATCAGCTGCAAATACATACGTTCGTCAGGATAACCGCAAATGGGTAATTTTTTCACACACCGGATAATAGAGTGAGCAATTTTTGTCACGTTTCATGTTACCAGGGCATACACCTGATTATTCTGTTTACACAATTTTACGTTATTTCCATCCATCGCCAAGGTGTAGACTCTACCTTGTTCGAGGTGGAAATCTATCTCCGACTCATCCACGACAAAAACAGAAACCAATTCACCATCTCTGGCGTAGAGCATATGAACTGCCCGGCAATGCCCGAGATGACAAAAACGCGCTCCTTTCACGCTATAACCGTCAACTAACTGCAACGGTGGAGAAACATCACGTGCAATGTTGGCGGCCAGCCACAGTGCAGCATCATTCACCGGCTCGAAGATGGCCTGTAACTGCCCATGATCACGATGATCCGCCAACATGAATGTGCCCATTTCATCCATTGTCACAAACTGCTCTTTCGCCGGAGAAAAGGCAAAAAAGGCAATAATCACAACACAGATCATCGAAACCGCAGCCAGCAGTCCTTTTGGTGTTCGGCCCGGTACCTGGCGGTCGAGATTGAGGTCAATTCTGTTTCTCAGGCTCTCCGGCATAGGCTCAGCCGCCAGAGATTCTGCGATAAAGCTATCGAGAATTTCATCTTTTTTCAGCAGCTGCCCACATCGCTGACATTCAGCTGCGTGCCTGTGTGCCCTGTCGGCTTCGGAAACATCATATGTATCTCTATTCTCCAGCCATGCGGCAAATCCTTTACATTTCATGGTTGGTCCTCCTACAGCACCATTCCGGCCAGATGAACTATTTTGCCACCTTTCTTACCTGCAAACGCAGATTTCAGCAGCGCCGTCTTGAGATGTTTCTTTCCTCTGGCCAGTCTGGACATTACCGTACCGATCGGAACATCGAGGAAATCCGAGATCTCCTGATAGGTCATCTCTTCCATATAGTACAACACCACAGCAGTCCTGAATTTTTCCGGAACCGTTTTCAGAGCCTGAGCCACTTTTACTTTATCCAGTTTCCGGTCAAGCACCCCTGCAAAGTCATCTGCCTTTTCATCCTGAACATGTTTGAGATAGCCGGAACCATCATCAAGCAACGGTCGCCTGGCAAACTGACGTCGTTCACGCAGGAAATGACTGCGCAGGATAGAAAACAACCAGGCTCGACATTTATCCGACTCCCGCAGCTGATGGAATTTTCGATAGGCGGTGTACATTGTCTCTTGCACCAGATCTTCCGCATCATAAGGCCTTGAGGTATACTTCAGGGCCACATTATAGAGAAAATCAAGATGTGGATAGGTCAGTTCTTTGAATTTTTTACGATCTACGCGACGTAGCAATCCCATAAGCTCTCCGGTATGAATAGACGGGACAAGGTACGTTTGAGAAAGTATTCACTGTGAAGTTGTTCAAGGTGAGATCCTATAGCCCGGCCTTCAGGATATAAGAGCATGCTGATGAGAAAAATATTCCGGAATTTCCGCTTCCTCTTTACTTTTCAGGTACACACAGAGGAAGAGTAAGTGAAAGAATGCATCTGTAATACAAGAATATCCGGGCAAAAAGACGTCCAGTCTACACTTCACGACTCCGCCCGGATGCACACTTTTAGCAGTAACGATACTACTCTATGCGTATGGAACCGACAACGGTATCAGAATCATCCGTGTCTTCGGTTTCTTCAGGACTTTCCGGCTCTTTTGCATCATCCTCTGCATAATCTTTGTCTTCAGGAAAATCTTCCAGCTCGTCCTTGTACAGTTCTTCTTCCAAATCAAACTCAGGTTCAGCTTCAGGCTCGGGTTCGGGCTCAGGCACATATTTAGGCTTGGGCTCGAACTTTGTAACCGGCACCACGGTACGCATAAGAGGTTCTTCTGTAACCTCGGACCGCTTCACCTTAAATGGCGCGCTGTGAATATCAAGGAGTTGTTTGAAAACGGCAATCAAGCCATCTTTGGTATCAATGATCGAGACCAGTTCCCATCCGGCTCTGCCAAACTCATTGAGCGATTCTTCTATTTCAGATTCATCAATAAAAGAACTTCCCAGCAATCCTTCTTTTTTTAATTCATATAGTACAGTCTTATAACCCCAGCGCACGACGAACCTCTTCTGCAATAAACTTCCCAAAAACAACCAGGGTATCGCAAGGATACAGACCACCCGGATACCCGCATTTTTTCTTTTCCAACACGTTACCGTTTCTCAACCAGCCGATCTTCTTTGAACACCCCTGTGTATACTTTACCATTACTCAATTTAAGAATACCCTCACCATTTCTTCGGCCTTTACTGAATTCTCCTTCATAACGACTGCCATCAGCGGAGACCAGCAACCCCTGACCATGGGGCAGATCATTTTTAAACGCACCCTCATAGACCGCTTTATCACTGTAGGTCAAGCTTCCTTTCCCATCAAACCTGCCATCTTTAAACTCACCGGTATAGACACTTCCATCAGCAAAATGATACGTTCCGATACCGGAGAAAAGATCTTTTTTAAAGCTGCCGGAATACCGTGTAGAGTCCGGATACTGCAATTCGCCCAGGCCATGCTTCAGGCCATTGCTGAACATTCCTTCATAGGCGCGCTTATCTGCATACGTATACTTTCCCTTGCCATGAATCCTGCCATTATCAAAACTGCCCTCATAGCTGTCACCATTGGCAAATTCCAGTGAACCGCGCCCCTGCATCAAACCTTCCGCCACGCTGCCTGAATAAATACTACCAGCAGGCAGCAGCATTTGGACAAAACCATTCACAGGTTCTTTGCCCGCCGTATCATGACAGATGCGACCTTCATGCAGAATATAGTTTGAATATTTACCCGGAACCGGCGCTATTTTTTCTACAGGTGCCGCTTCTGTATTATTTACAGGTGCCCTTTCTTCAGGTGCTTTTTCTGCTATTTGAACTGCTGGTTCTGGAATAGCCTCTACTTCAGCTTTCTCAACAGTTTCAACTAACGGTTGACCGGCAATAAAAGGGCCGCTGAAAACGGTGCCGTCCGAATAGGTGATTTTTCCCACACCTTCGATGACATCATCAGTAAACTCACCCTTATAGATGCTTCCATCATTTGCTTTGAACCTGCCGACACCATTTCGTTTTCCCGCTACAAACGGGCCATCATACTGGCTGCCGTCAGCATAATTCATGACACCCTTTCCCTCTGGCAGGTTATTGGCGAAATCACCAGTGTACACATCGCCCCTGCTACTCACCCACTGACCCTTACCCTGCATGACGTTAGCAACAAATGTGCCCCTGTAGACGCTGCCATCAGCACTGTTGAATTCTCCCTCCCCTTCATAGCTGCCGGCGACAAACTGCCCCTGGTAACGGCTGCCATCAGGGCTGATCAGTATTCCCTGCCCTTCACATATGCCATCCTTAAAATCTCCTTCATATTTACGTCCGTCAGGATAGAGCCTGGTTCCGTGGCCTTCCGGTCTGCCGTGGGTGAAATGCCCTTTGTACCAGGTCGTATCCGGATACTGCAGCTTTCCCTCACCATGAATGATATTATTTCGGAACTCTCCTGTATACGTGCGCCCGTCCGGATATTCAAGCCTTCCGTTTCCATGGTATTTACCAAGAATGAAATCACCTGTGTAATGCAGTCCATCAGGACTAAAGAGATCTCCCCGGCCATGAATGACATTCTCCTGGAACTCTCCCATATAGCGCCTGCCTGCACCACCCGTAAGAACGCCCTGCCCGTGAAATCTGCCGTTTCGGAAAGATCCTTCGTACACGGTACCATCCGGATAACTCATCTTACCGGTTCCGTTACTCATTCCATCACGAAACTCACCTGTATAGATACGGCCATCCTGGTGCTGGAAAACTCCAGTACCACTCACACAGTTTCCTTCAAGACAGCCTGCACTGCCCGACCAGGCAGTCCCAAAGAGGACGACACCAACCGCCCAAATCTGCAATGCACGTTTTATACTCACGTTCCGACTCCCCTGCTGTTACTCCGGATTCAATACGCTCTATTCATCCAAGGCATATGCCTTCTTCACTTCCTCTGCAATAATTGCGATTCCTCTGGCCACATCATCATCATTCTGGGAATACGTCACCCTGATACATTCCTGCTTATGCCGCCACTCTTCGCTTATACCCGGGTAAAAGTAATGGCCGGACACAATCAGAACTCCACGCCCCTTCAGCCGCTCATACAGTTCCAGACTGCTGATGGGCATATCTTCAAACCAAAGCCAGAGAAACATAGCTCCCTCTGGTTTATGAATGCGACAGGGTACTCCTGTGAATTCCTTGCGTACCGCGGCAACCGCACATTCCATTTTCTTTTTGTAGAACGGCTTTATCACATTTCTGCTGAGCTCTATTATCTCACCGCTCCGAACAAGACTCTGAGTCAGGACTGCACCAAAACTTCCCGGTGATAACGACATAATAGCATTGATACTGGCCAGCGCCCTGGTAATCTCCGGACGGGCGACGATGATCCCGGTTCGCACAGCCGGCAAGCCGAGCTTTGAGAGGGAAAAACAGACCACCATGTTTTCATTCCAGGATGGATTAGCCTCTCCGTATACCATTGACGGAAAAGGAACACCGTAGGCATTATCAACAATCAACGGAATGTTATGTTTATCGGCCAGACAGTTCAGCCGTTCCAATTCGTCATCTGTTATCACGTTGCCTGTGGGGTTGGTGGGTCTGGACACACAGATCGCACCAATTTCAGGACCAATTTCAAGATTATCAAAATCAACGTGATATTTGAAGAGGTTATCCTCAAGATATTCAATCTTCGGCTTTGTCGATACAAAGAAATCATCACTTAACCCAAGATCAGCATAACCAATATACTCTGGAGCTAACGGTAAACATATCTTCTTATGCGTCCCATCACCGTATTTACCGGCAAAAAGATTAAACAGCATAAAAAACGCAGTCTGGCTGCCATTCGTAAGACAGATATTTTCGGGACCGAGATTCCAGCCGAACTCTTTTTTGAGTAATACGGCAAGGTCTGTGACAAAGCCTGTTTCCCCCTGCGGTGGGTCATACGCCCCGATCAGTCGGTGAAATTCGCTTCTATCGTCACATATCTGCCGTAACCGTTCGCGCAGAATATCCTGAAACTCGGACACTACTCCCGGATTTCCGCCGCCCATCATGATCATACTATCGCCACCAGCCGCCTTAGCCTCACCGAGATCGTCCATAAGAGAAAGAATCCCCGCATTACAGGTCAGCTGATCACCAAATTCTGAAAATTTCATATCGTTAATATTTTATAGGATTATGTATAGCTGTAAAAGTTATTGCTCTAATCAAACGTCATCCTGGCGGCAAAGCCATGCGTATGAAGAAACGCAGTCTCACGGAGAGGAATAGTTCATCCTGGCCGGCAATGAATTCAAGAACCGAACGAGAATAAAAATCACTATAAGTGAAAACAGAATCCTGCCCCAGAGAATACCACCAAGTTTACCGCCAAGCACCACCATCAGCAAGGTATCTTCCACCAGACCATGACACAACCCCATCATGGCAAGCGAGTTAAAAATTTCTTTTTTCGCCATTTTGCCGGTACTCGTTTCCCGAATAATCAGGGCCCCGCCATAGCCGATACCCATGATCATGCCCACGACGGTAATAGGGGCAGCCTCACGTCCCATACCGAAAAAAGGCAAAACAGGTGCCAGAATCCGCTCAATTATTGCCAGCACACCGACAGAACGCAGGATACGCATAACCAGCAATATGCAGAAAATAATGAATATTATCATACCTATATTTCTGCACTGCTGCAACGACCACATCGGGAGTGTAAGATGATCAGGTGTAGCTGAAAAAATCAATTCAGCCCGCTCCTGCCAAAGGTTAAATCCCCTGCAGAACTGATCAAGCAGATAACAGTACACTACAGCCCCGACCAGCCGAAGCAACGCAATAGGCAGCAGCGGTGCACCTGCCTTTTTACTGATGCTGAGTTCGATCGGCAGAGAATGGGCAATGAGCATAGCCGCACAGAGAACCGTCACCTGGGCCACACTCAGATCAAGACCGGGGGCAAGCGCGGCAAAAACTGCCATACCGCCATACAGCGTTGTCAGCATGGATGTCGCCCAGACAAGCCCCAAAGCACCAGGCAGACCGATAAGATTCATTACCGGCTCCAGCAGCATACTGAGTGTTGTTATAAGACCCATCTCTTCCAGAATCTTTGTCGCTATAACAACGGGAACTGTAATGCGTATCAGTTCCCAGCTGGTGAGCAGAGTATCTCTTCCAAGGGACTGCAAAGAGTCCCGAATTTTTTCTCGTTTACATGCAAACATTATCTCGTCTCTTTCAACCGGTAACTATGCAGTCCAGGAAGATGAGCCGCCACTGTTATCCTCCGGCTTCTTTTTGGGAGTAAACAGCTGACAGATAATCCCGGACGATTCATAGACCACCATCGCCGGAATTCGCTTGGATTTGAACTTCATCGCCCGACATCCGTATGGGCGCGATGGCTCGTAGGTTATAAAAAAATTGATACATTTTCGACATTGTGGAAGGTTCGTGGACATTGCAGGAGTTCAGCTAGAGTTCAAAAGCGTTACACATGAGTTTTTTTCAGCAGCAAAACGGTACAAAATGATGCCAGCACCATCAGGCCACCTGCAGCGGTCATCCCTGCTCCGAGGCTGTAACTGTCACCGATAGTGCCAATAACCGTGGGCAGGATACCACCGCCACATAAAAATGCCAGAGGGATACAAATGGACAACGCAACGTTTTTCTCATTCCCCGGCCCGAAATCGGTAAGTACTGCAAATGCCGAAGGGAAAAAACAGACCGCAACCATCGGTTGTACAACTGCCAGAATAATAAGAAGTGTACCATCGGTACATCCGAGCGGAATTGTCAGCAATCCCGCCAGAAACAGAACAATCCCCATAACTTTCAGGTTGCCGAACCGGTCTCCGAGCCAGCCTCCCGCAATGGGCATTGCCACTGAACCTATTCTGGAAAAAGCCAGTAAAGCGTTGGCGCTATCGATATCCATCCCCAACCCGCTTACCAGATAAAGTGGCAACATTGCATATATACCAAGGGTTGAGCAGATCGCCATCGAAAACATCGCAGTGACGAGCCAGAATGTCGGCAAACGGAGGATCTGTTTCAGCACGGCAAAACTGGGAGCAGTTCCCTTTCCCCTGCTGGAATTGCCATACAGGAAAAACAGTACACTTGTGCAGATGAGCACAACGCCGCATACTGCCAGTTCCATGCGCCAGCTCATGAAAAGCAAACCGGCAGCGCAGAGCAGCGGTACCACTACAAAAGCAATATTCGGTGCCAATTCATGAATGGCCATTCCCCGGGCGGTATGAGAAACGGGAACCAGGCGGATAATAGTCGTTAAACCGGACGGCAGATAAAGCCCCGCAGCAAGACCGAGGCCCACAAGGCCGAGCCGCAAACTCAAGAGCGTTGTACAACCGGAAAGTACCAGCAGCATGATACCGGATGCGCACGAAGACAAAACAATAGTGCGCTTATGATTCAGCCAACATGAAACATAGCCGGAAAGCAAAATGGAAACAAAGTATCCGGAGGAGATGCAGAGAAAAAATGAACCTGAATCTGCATGAGTCATCCCGATCTCTTCACTGATGAGTGGCAGAAGTGGCGAAAAGAGTATACGGGAGGTGAAATTTAAGAAAAATATCGTTGCCAGAAAAAACAGCGCTGGCAGCACCGAACGAAAAGACGAGACCTCCTGACCGGGAATAGAAACAGAACTCACAAGGTATCTCTATCCGGGTGTTTTTTGGGGTAGTCAAAGAAGAGCAGTTGTCCCGCCCCTCCGGAAACCTCAGACCACAATCTGACATCGAAACTGATCGCCACAATACTGCAGGTGGGAATGTTTCCAAGCAGTTCATCTGTCAGGTATTCTGCAAAATCAGTGAGCACATAGTTATGCCCAACCAGAAACAGGTTGTCGACATGATCATCGGTTTCCTTAACCACTGCCAGCAGACGACTCATGTCAGAGGTATAGATACCCGCCTTTTGCTCAATATTCTGAAAAGGATAACCAACAGATAATGCAATATATTTAGCAGTCTTCCGAGCCCGTCTGGCGGGGCTTGTATAGATCAGATCAGGTGAGACACCATGCTTTTTCAATCTCGCTCCCATAAAAGGAGCATCCCGTTTCCCCCGACCGTTCAGAGGGCGCTCGATATCATCAAGACCCGGCTGGGCCCAGCTCGATTTTGCGTGTCGTATCAGGTATAAGCGTTTCATGTCCTGTTGCTCCTGTCCCAGAGTTCCAGCCAAAGCTGTTTATATTGCTGTGCCGCAGGAGATGAAAGAGATACAGCCCCGACAGGTTTACGGTATAAACCCATTTTTTCGATCTCTGCAAGGTAGGAAATCTGTGATTCCCTGAATATTTCATAGTTCCTGAATTTGCTCACCATGTCTTTATGCATGGTTTTACGCGGCTCAACCATAGAGAAGAAGGCATTCAG
This sequence comes from Desulfopila sp., assembly GCA_041582995.1. Classification (GTDB taxonomy): domain Bacteria; phylum Desulfobacterota; class Desulfobulbia; order Desulfobulbales; family Desulfocapsaceae; genus Desulfopila. The sequence continues at coordinate 11,711 of JBFHGS010000097.1, forward strand.
TCTCTTCTCTTTTGCTCCGACTTTCCTGAACATCTTAAGCAATTGCTTCAGCGCCACCAGTGAGAGAGTTGTAGGGATCACCGGAGTAACAACACTGTCTGCCGCCAGGAGAATATTTTCTGAAAGTAATGTCATATTCGGCGGACAGTCCATGATAAGCACATCATAATCTTCAGCCAGGGTTTCAAAGAGTTTTCTGAGTGCCTGACGTCGCTTAACACCCTCAATTTTCCCCAGAGCAAGATCAAGATTTCGAAAGGAAAAATGCGCTGGCAGAAGGTCGAGATTTTCATAATCCGAGGCCCGGATAAACTTGGCAAGCCCCCCGCCCAGAAATTTCTTACCATTAAAATTCTTGGCTGGTTTCACCCTGAAATAATACGAAGCGGCTCCCTGAGCATCAAGATCGCACAAAAGCACCCGGTGTCCACTCTCTCTGGCACTATAGGAAAGATTGACAGCAGCTGCTGTTTTACCAACCCCGCCCTTACTACTGTAGACCGCAAATATTTTCATACCGGATCACTCTCTATACTGGAAGCACCCGAGGCAATTGCTTCACCAGCAGTTCCCGTACATATGCCTTCCAGTAATTCGATATTTTCCTCAGTCGCAAACTCCTGAAATGTTTTTTCAAACCGTGTCCGTACAAGCTGCTGATGCTCTCCAAGATGAACAATCAGACCGCCAAGAGCGGCCGCAGTTTCTATCGCCTGAGGCGCATCGCTCCTGAGGCTGGTCAGTTTCTGTATAAGCATATTCTTCTGCACAGAATAATCGTTGAAATCTCCGAGATTATTCTGCAGTTTTTTCATCTGCTTCAGGTATGACTCGACAGCCTCATCCTGAAATAAGGAGCGATAAAACTCGAGAAGATACCGGAACTTTTTCCCCTCAATGCGCAATTCATGCAATTTTTCATCAGGAGTCGAAGGGGTGATCGCCCCGCCGTGACGCAGGATTCGCCTGAACCGTTTCCGGATCACATCTTCTGCAATTGCGTAACAGACATTTTCCCCTTCAGAATAGATGCCACGCTCCGGCAGATACTGCAGAAACTGCTCCCATTCCGTCAGCAAAGCAGTAAATCGCTCAGACCTTAACTGCTCCCGCAAGGTACGTAATTTTCTTTTACGCTGCCGGATAAGATCCTGAAAAAAACAGTCCAGCCCCGGTTGCAGTTCTTCAGGTAAAATCTCCTTAAAATCAGTTCTCTTTAACAGGTATACATCCAGATCTCTCACCGCACCTGTTACTGTCCCTACCCATTTGAATTCTGCTTGAAACCGATGAACATCTTCAGCAGGCAACCACTTTTTCATAAGTGAAAGCAGGGTACGACTACGGCGAACACTCACCCGCAGATCATGCAGAAATTCTGAATCTATGTCATCCAGAGTCCCCTGAAGATTGCGCTGCATAGCTGCTACCAGAACCAGGCCGATATCCTTCACAGATTGAGCTGCAGAAGCCTCTCGCATGAGGTTAACTGTAAATTTCGAATCATTCTCAGCAGGATCGATTGCAGCGAGCTTATGTAACTCTGAAAGAGGTGTATACGTATCAGCATAGCGCTCAAGACCTGCTGCCTCAAGCAGATCACATACCTTTTTCTGCGGCTTTTTATATCCCTTAAGCGGCTCTACAAGGAGGGCAGGCATCAGATGAAACTGCTCATGCCCTCGTGTTGCCTCTATATTGACCAGGGTCAGGCGAAGAACCGTTTTCTCATCTTTATTCAGGATGGCCCAGGTTTTCCTGCTGGTAGAGACAGTAAACTGCACCAGTAAGGCCCGGATGTCGATGAGCTCACGGAGTAACTCCTGCAACACCGTATCCGGAAATTCCCACCAGAACCTATTCTGTTTCCGCCCCCCGCCACCGCTATACAGTTCTTCACCTGTACTGTTCAGCAACGTGCAGTGTATACCTTTTCGATTCAGGAAAATTCCCTGGTTAAACAGACGCCAGTCAAAGGTATCAAGGCAACTGTCTTCCGTGGTCTCCTCTCCGGCCTCCTGGAGAAGGTACAGATCTCCAATGCGTTGCAGTACTTGATCACAATCGTGCAGCGTCGAAAGCAGATAAACCAGAGGACCACCCATGCCGAAAGCTCCTTACGAACGATAGTCCGCGTTAATTTTCACATAATCGATTGAAAAATCACAAGTGTAAATTTCTTCGCAGCCCCGCCCCTCTTTCAAATCTATACAGACATTGAATTTTTTATCTTTGAGTACCTTTGAAGCTTCAGCTTCTGCCTCAGGGCCGACAGCAATCCCGTTGCGCACGATAACGACATCATTAAAAGCGATATCGACGCGGTCCGGGTTGAACCGTACGCCGGAACGTCCCATAGCAGCTATTATTCTGCCCCAGTTGGCGTCTTCTCCAAAAAAAGCAGTCTTGACCAGATTGGAATTTGCAACGGTCCTGGCCACACGTTCTGCTTCTTCATCCTCTCGTGCGCCGCAAACTCTGACGGTAATACATTTACTGGCTCCTTCACCATCAGCCACGATTTTAAGCGCAAGTTCTTTCAGTATGGACTCAAGAGCATTATGGAATATTTCAAGTTCTGCATGCGAGTCTTCGTCGATCCAGTCGTTTTTAGCCTCACCGCTTGCCATCACCAGCACCATATCATTGGTGCTGGTATCACCATCAACAGTAATACGGTTAAAGGTACGGTTGACACTGCTGACCAGTGCTCCGTGCAATTGAGGAAAACCAATCTGAGCATCAGTCAGAACAAAGGCAAGCATGGTGGCCATATTGGGCATGATCATTCCCGCGCCCTTTGCCATACCCATCAGCCTGACCTCTTTGTCACCGATCATAACCGTTTTCTCTGCAATTTTCGGCACGGTGTCTGTTGTCATGATAGCGTGAGCTACATCATCAAAATTATCAGGTCCCAGTCCCTCCACCAGTTGCTGCATGCTGTTTTCAAAAGCGCTGATATTCAGCTGAGCGCCTATAACTCCGGTGGAAGATAACTGTACCATGTTATCAGCAATATTCAGCTTCGAGGAGAGCAGTTCACTACAGCGCTGCGCTGACTCCATACCCTTCTTACCTGTGCAGGCATTGGCACAACCACTATTCACGAGAATAGCCTGAGCCCTGCCTTCATGCTTGAGCCGCTCAATGTCGATCAGTACCGGTGCTGCCTTCACCTGACTAGTCGTAAAAACACCTGCGGTCACTGCCGGAGCCTGGCAATAGATAAGCCCCAGATCAAGCCTGTCCTTGTATTTGATACCGGCAGCCACCGCCGAAGTCAGGAATCCCTTCACGTTCATAACTCTCTCTTTACTCCGTTAATATATGTATATATTTTAAAAAAATTATAGGTACCGCCGCCAGAAGAAGCAGTGGTCATTCCGCCGAGATCAGGTATCGCTCAGTATTTTTTACCCGCCAGTTACCTCCCGGAGAAACTCTTACGACATGATTTCTCTTGATTCTCAGGGGATTATTCCATACAATCTAGCATTTATCAGCGTGAATATGCTACTCCAAAATTTCACTTGGAATTCTGTCCTATCACAGTCTTCAGAGCAGTTCGGCCTGCACAGTCACATTGCTCTGTTAACAATACGCATGATGAGTCTTTCCCTCAACGCTTTTCCAGCTATACAGATCAGGTCCTTATGAACCATCTTGTCCTCGACTGGAGTTTGCATCTGTTTCCTGCAATTTTGCTGATTGCCGACCTTACTATCAGAATCGGTCTGTCCATCAGAGTCATCATGCGGAAAAAATCATATGGCGTATCACTGGCCTGGCTTGTGATAATCCTGCTCGTTCCCTTTGTTGGTGGATTTTTTTATCTGCTTTTTGGCGAAAACCGCATATCAGAAGAACGCAGCGAACGGATACAACTGTCCTTCAACCATTACCAGCACTGGTTGAAAACTCTGCAGAACCGTTCTCCGGTAGAATGGGATAAACTCAACCCCGAATACTTGCCACTCCAGCAGCTTGCCGGCAGCTTGACGGGTCTGCCTGCGATGGGTGGCAATGACCTTAACATCCTGGACAGCCCTGAACAGTTTTTTGCTGCTATCATTGCGGATATCAACGGTGCGAAATCAACCTGCCATCTGCAATTTTATATATGGGAGGAAGGTGGTCAGGTCGACGCAGTTATTGACGCTCTGCTACAGGCCGCACTCCGAGGGGTGACCTGCCGGCTGCTGCTGGATGCCATAGGCTGTCGTGATTTCCTGTCGAGCCCAATTGCCGGGAAAATGAAAGAATCCGGAATCCGGATTCAGGAATCGCTGCCAGCCGGCCTGATAAAAGCACTGTTCGCCCGCGTAGATATTCGTAATCACAGAAAAATAATCATAATCGACGGCAGCATCGCCTATACCGGCAGCCAGAATATGGTTGACCCCTATGTCTTCAGGCAGGAGGCAGAGGTCGGCAGATGGATTGACATCATGGCCAGGATTCAGGGACCTGTGGTCGAGTGTCTTGCCGGAACGTTCATGAACGACTGGTTCCTCGAATCAGACACAACTGAGCTGAAGTTTCAGTCCTTTCACGAAGATCTTACTCACGTCCAAAACCGCGCCGATATCATCCGCCAGGACCCTGTCGGCACTATTTCCATGCAACTGGTGCCCTCAGGTCCCGGCTTTAATGCAGATGCTATTCACAGCCTGTTACTGACAACAATATACGCTGCCCGGAAAGAACTGATTCTCACAACCCCCTACTTTATTCCGGACGAATCTCTACTCACCGCTC
>JBFHGS010000098.1:0-16324 GCA_041582995.1 Desulfopila sp.
TATCCCGCCATCTCCTGGCCAAGCACACAGGCAAACTCCTCACCACCATAGACTGCTGCTGCTTTCAGAGTTCCCTGACCGAGCAAGCGGTAAAATTCATTGGTCCCGCGGCCCAGATGCAGTGCAGCCTGCTGGTACCCTTCAACATCGCCGAAGGCGAGCGGTACAACTGTTTCTTTTTCAGTTATCAGTCCTCGGTGGCTGGCCTCGGTCGCCCAGGCCAGCGCAACACCGGCTGACATCGCATCGAGACTCACTTTTTCGATTTCATCGAGTATCCTCAGCACACCGAAAGTATCCGTCACACCCAGCATTGTCCCGGCCGAAAAGATCGGTTCATAGTCGTAGGCAACCTGATGGTAGTGATAACGGTTTTCGTTCTTCGCCTTTTCACGGATATAGCCAATATGCACACACCCTACAGGACAACCCGCACATGCACCATTACGCAGCAAGGTCTCATCGGCAAAAGCCGCGCCGGTAACCTTACTGATCGCACTGTCGCTTGTCTGTTGCAGGTTTCGCCAGGGCAGCGATTCTATATCGTTTAAGCCCTGCAGGTTTACTGCTGTGCCGAGATCATGATATTTACGCATCATGTCTGTTGATGTGACTTTGCTATATACTGTTTTATAGGTGTTCAGATAGTCCTTACCGGCAGGCAAAGACAACTCTCCCTCTCCGGAAATGACAATCCCTTTGAGGTTCTTGGCACCCATAGTTGCGCCACCGCCCATGCGCCCGAAGTGACGATAAGTGTCAACGTTGATACAGGCCATTGAAGAACAGATCTCACCTGATGGACCGATGCGCAGAATCGACCGATGTCCCGAGCTCTGATGATGCATGCGACGCAGCAGCTTGCCGGTATTATCTGCATTCATCCCCCGCATAAACTCAACATCGGTAAGATCAAGCCGACGCGCACCGACTGTCAGACATGAAAGTCGTTTTGCCCGACCAACAATAACCAGGCCATCAAGATTGCAGAACTGCAAAGCCAGCGCCATCCGCCCGCCACCATGACTTTCAGTATATTCGTTATGATAGGACGAGCGGAAGGCACACACTGTTTTGCTCATGAGCGGGAAATAGCCGGTCAATGGGCCTATAGTGAATATCAACGGCTGCTCATCCGCATTCCACACCTTATCGACATGGCCGTAACGCATATATAACATTGCCGCCAAACCACTGCCGCCGACAACACTTTCTCTGCCGTCAAGCTGCACAAACTCCCCTGCACCGCTGGAGAGATCATAGACCAGAACCCGAAACTGTTCGCGGATCATAACAACACCTCCTCAATCTCTGCAACATCCCGCATTTCAAGACAGTTCTGGGGACAATAATCGACACATCGACCGCAATGGATACAGACAAAAACATCTCCCCCGCTATTCTGAAAAACAGCATCAACCGGACACACAGGCACGCATTTTCCACACTGAATGCACAGTTTTTTGCGTACTACGACACCACCACCCTTTCTTTGCCTGAATGCACCGGTTGAGCAGACAGCAACGCAGGGGGCAGGGTCGCAAGAGAGACAACGTACAGCAACAAAGCCGGTGGATAAACCACCGGAAGATTGAATCCTGATTCCCGCTGAGGACCAGGAGAGACGATTATGAACAAGCCTGGCACAGGCAAGTGAACAGGAATGGCAACCGATACACTGGTCCATCCGCGGTGTGGTAAGCTGTTTCATGAAACTTCTTCCTCAAATTCCGTTAAGCATTAATGTTACGACAGTGCACTACCCCGGATTTTTCATCCAGGAAAAGAACATCTATATATCTCAAAACATAACCATACATAAACTATTGTCCGCAGGCGGCAATTAAATCATCTACTGCAAATTTTCTGCGGCAGCCTTTTTCGTTCATAAAACGAATTTTACCAAAAACCGGTCGCTCAGACCAGGCTCTGTCATGTACTCCCCCGATAGACCAGGCCACACCGGCATACCCGTTTGGGTCCCGGCCATCAAATGCCAGAGTATCATTAAGCAAAATCGCAATACGCAAAGCCTCTTCCGGCGACTCGCTCCACTCCAGAATCTTCTTCGCCCAATACATTCGCAGATAGCCATGCAACCGGCCGTCTCTTACCAGCATATACTGGCAGCAATTCCAGAGCGGTTCGTGGGTCAGGCCACGCAGGAACTGCTCTTCGGTGTAAATATACTGCCGTGAATCTTTCCGATGTTCATCAAGACTTTTCTTCGCCCACTCCGGAAATCCTTCAAACCGATCATAATCATCACAATAGTAACAATAATTGTCACTCAATTCCCGGCGAACAATAAGTTCTTCAAGATAAGCTGCCCTGTTTTCTTCAGTGACCTCTGCTGCTGCAACTGAAAGTGCGGCTCGCTGAGGGGCCAGTTGACCAAAATGAAAGTAAGAAGAAAGTTCTGACTGACCACGCTCAAGCGGATCATTACGCATGGCATTGTAGTTACTCAGCCGCTTAGTGATAAAGACCTCAAGCTGCCGCTGGCCGCCAAGCTCACCAGCTATCGGCCAGCTACCGGTCTCGGCCGCCTGTGTGTCAAACTGCCTGAAAATCCTCCGCCAGTCAGAAATTAATCCGATGTCTCCGGCACCATATGGATGCACCTCAACCTGCGGGAAGTCAGTTAAAAATTCCGGCAGCATTCTCGTCACCTTGGGCCGAAATGTATAGGCTGCATATTCACGTTTTTCTGAAACGTGCCAGCAGGGTACAATATTATGACCGTCTACCTCGTACAACGGCACATTGATCTCGGCCATAATGCTATTCAACCAGTTCCGCTTTATCCTGAGTGGATTAAAATCTGTCACTACCGAGTGTGCCGCAAGTTGATCTATACTCCTCGGCAACTCTTTCTCTGGAGATCCGTGCAGAATAACGAACGGTATGTTCACCTCCCGCAGGCGTGACTCTAGCTCCTGCAATCCTTTCAACATAAAACAGAAGTGCCTGTGACTGGCACTAAGAAAGGTCTTCTGCAGGCAAAACACCACCAATAATCCGCGCATATCACGAAGCGCCAGGTCCTGAGCATGCAGCAGCGCCCAGTTGTCAGCATATCGCTGCTCCCGGTTCATCCAGTAGATAACCGGACCGGGTCCTACGACTCCTTTTTGCAGTAACCGAACCCTTCTGGCATCAACTCTATATCGATCAAGCATCTTAATTATTTCCCCTTTGCTGTTATATTGAGTTACCGCTTATCTGCAGGCAGACATTTTCGATGCACCAGTCCTCGACATTCGTACATTTCGGAAATCAGGTTTTTCATGCCTGTGCTGAAATATCGAACAACTGCCCTGGCCTTGAATTCCAGAGATTCAGGCCACAGAATGTATGCACCCGACGGGAGATTTTCAGGAAGGAGAACGTCTCAATTTGTTTTTTAATCGATGCCGATCTTGTGTTGGCTTCCTGAAACGTATGGGAAGTTCTACAAGCACAATGCAACCACCGTCAGCATTCTGCACCAGATTCATATCCCCACCATGGTCCAGAACTATCTGGCGACAGAGGGAAAGGCCCAACCCCATTCTGCCATGCTTAGTGGTCGTAAAAGGCTGGACCGCTTTGACTGATGATAATACACAAAAGCCCTGGCCCGAATCTGACAGTCGTATGCTGATCTCATCCCAGCACACCTGAACGTCTATATAAATAACACCGCCCTTTTCGCCGATCGCATCAAGACTGTTTTCAAGAATATGCCAGAGTGCCTGGCGAATGAGTAACGGGTCGATATACATAGTCGGCAATTCAGGCTCAACAACAGCAACAACATTAGCACCCGCAAACCTCGCTTCCGTGCGCACTGTGGCACACCATTTCTGGAAAAATTCATTCATATCAACAAGCTTGTAATGCGGGTCAAGCGGACGAACAACGTCACAGATGTCAGAGAGCACATTTTCCATATGCTGCACATGCCCTGCCAGGTGTTTAAAACGCTTGCGAATACCATGCGGAAGATCGATGCGGGTCATCATCCGCCGCACCAGACCACCAACAATAAGCAGGGGATTGCGTAATTCATGGGTAAGCCGAAAAGCAATTTCACCCACAGCAGCCATGGTATCGAGCGAGGAAACTTTCTCCTCTAAAAGGAGTTTCTGCTCCTGGATGTCGATGATCTCCCAGAGAAAAAGAGCAGCCAGATGGTCAAGAACTTTAATAGAAGGAAGTTTTTCGGTATTGATCCTGTTCAGCACTTCATCATCGCCGGTAAGTTCAATTATCAGATCAATACGTTCATCCTTAAGATATTGCTCGTAATTATCAAACGTGGGGAAACCGAGTTGACGAGCATATTTTCTGCCAATGGCATCAGGATTGGGATCTGCCACTCCAACAACAGTGGGTTTGATTTTTACAGGGCTATAAGAATCCAGCAGCCGAAGTATGTCATAACATCCCCGCCCACCCCCGACAAAAGCGATATCAACATGCCGTACCGCCAGATAATCTTCCCGCGAACGTACATTCATCGACTTTTACTCCTGCAGTTTTCCAAAGCCATCTGCCGTATGTGCATTTATGGCCGGTTCAACGTCACTTCACTTCACTCGTGCGTGCATACACAGAGAGTCATTACCTTTCCCCCCGGCACCTGCCTATACCTGTACCCCGATCGTATCACTGAAGTTTATCCCAGGATTGACATGACATACAAGGAAGCTCCCGAATAAAAACCAATTTCCAACGCAGTGTGAAAAAAAATTAACAAGAGTGGTCAAAGCATTTATGGTATACGAAGAGTATTTATAACGTCTGATGCATTCACCTTCACACTCCACGCAGAATGTAAACCGCAGCAGATTTCCATCTACATCCACGTATTCAGATAGCAAAACCAGGTATGAGCCCAAACAATCCCCTGATTGAAGCCAAAACAATTTCAAAGTATCTCAATATCGAGAATACCTCTGTGAAGCATGCGGTGGCAAACATAACCTCAGCTGTTCAGGCTGCAGCAAATCAATCTGTACAGACAATTCGCAAGAATCGTGAACGCATCTCTGATGCTACTGATCATCTTGATGGCGTTCTGGAAGATGAACTGAAAATATCTCAGGCCAAAGAGATTCAGGAAATATCGATAATTGCTCATGAGCTCGATCTGTATTTTGACCGAATCGTAAGTCGGCAAGCCTTTCCCGACCTCTTTCAGGATCTAGAAGAGCGCTTGGCCCAGTTCGAGCAAAAAGAAAAAGAATTGCAGCAAAAAGAGGCTCAGCTCGAATCTATCATTCACAAGCGGGTTACTGATGCTGAAGCCAGGGCAAAGGAGGAAAGCACAAGCAGCAGGGGGCTCTTTGAGAGTGCTCTGCTGAAATCTGAAAAGGTGTTCGACCAGAACAAAATCACCAGATTTGTCTGTTCCACCATTTCAAGGTTTCAAGATGAGTTTGAACGACTCCAGACCGACAGGGATGTTGAACATGTAACCAGACTCTTTCAGGAAACTATAGAACCCTTCCAAACAACCAAAGTCATTGCAGACAAAGATGGTAAGCTTGTGAAGATTGTTACCAACTCCTTTTCAGATGCGTGTTACCAGGATCTTTTTCTGTTCTTTTATAAATACTACAATGAACTTATGGACATATATCTGGACAAAAAGGAGCTCCCCTCTACAGCAGAAGAGCTTTCCAGAGTGTTCAGGAAAAAACGCAAAGGAGCTGAACAAATTATCGCCCAGATGCATCGGCACCCGAAACAACAAACCTCAAGATAGAAACCTCATTTCTCTCACAAGACCGATCAGCAAGCGATAATTTCAATATATTCTGCTCAAATCTAACAGATAAACTGGTATTCCAGATACTTTTTCTCATGACTTTTAGGGTAAAAACATTGGTATTACCATTCAGCCTCTCTTCACACCATCCGTTAGCAAGCGGTGAGCATGTCTCGCGAATACGCGACAACATTGAACATGGTAAGTTATTGAGAAGCTGTCTCATCTAGTTTATTCTTGACAACAACAATGGTATCTCCTAATATTGGTCTGACCTTTTGGGGTGCAAAAGGGAAAGAGCAAACAGTTACGTTAAGAAATCGGGTTTCTAAAAAAGTCTGCGCAGCCGGGTGACGACGATTCTCTATATTGAACGAAATCTGGAGAAGCAGGCGGTGAGCGAAATACCACGTGACACGATCCACTGCATCACAGACTATTTCAGCCAATGGAGTTAACACAACAATGAAAACAAGCATTATCAATGAGTTGGTCTCAATTTTCGGTAAGGAGAACGTCCTCACAGACCGTGAGGATATGATCGCATACAGCTATGATGCAGCGCCAGTTGAAATCGAGCCGGAAGCGGTAGTTTTCCCGACCACAACAGAGCAGATCAGCCAGCTGATGAAAATGGCGTATCGTGAAGACATCGCGGTAACTCCACGTGGCCAGGGCAGCGGACTTTCCGGTGGTTCTATTCCGTTGAAAAGCGGCATTGTACTTTCAATGGACAGGATGAAAAATCTGATCGAGTTTGATCCTGCTAACCGTCTTATTACTGTTGAAGCGGGTTTCACCACTGCAGATATCGACCCAATTGTAGCCGAGGCCAACCTTTTCTATCCTCCGGATCCAGGTTCTGTTGCGTTCTCCACCATCGGCGGAAACGTTGCTGAGAATGCAGGTGGTCTCCGTGGTCTTAAATACGGCGTTACCAAGAACTACGTAAAAATGCTGAAAGTAGTTCTGCCACAGGGCGACATCGTCACCCTCGGCTCCAAATGTGTTAAGCACGTTGCCGGTTTCAACTCTGAACTTCTTTTTGTTGGTAGTGAGGGACTCCTCGGTATCATGACCGAAGTTACTCTTGCGCTCCTGCCCGTTCCACAGCATCGTGAATCTGCGCTTGCAATTTTCAACAGCCTTGATGGCGCTGCCCAGGCAGTTTCTGACATCATCGCTGCGGGCGTTACCCCTTCCACTATGGAATTCATGGATAACGCTACCATCAACGCTGTACAGAACTTCAAGGATTGCGGTCTTCCACGCGACGCAGAGGCAGTACTTCTGATTGAAACTGATGGCGAGGAAAACTCCGCCAAAGCTGAAATGGCTGTAGTAGAAGAGCAGGTTAAGAAAAATGACATTCGTGAATTCAAGCGCGCTAAAGATACAGCAGAGCGTGATGCCCTGTTTGCGGGACGTCGTGTCGCTCTGAACGCCCTTGCTTCTGTTAAGCCAAACCTGATTCTTGAAGATGCAACCGTAAAACGCTCAGTACTGCCAGATATGGTTCGCGGTATCATCGCAATCGCTAAGAAACATGACATCCAGGTTGGTATCTTCGGTCATGCAGGAGACGGAAACCTGCACCCGACATTCCTCATCGACCAGAGCAATAAAGAAGAGATGTCACGTTGTCACAAGGCTGTTGATGAACTCTTCCAGCTTGCTATCGACCTTGACGGCACCATTTCCGGCGAGCATGGAATCGGCCTTGAGAAGAAGCCATATCTGCAGAACCAGATTGGCGCAGCAGGCATCAAAATGCTTCAGGACATGAAGCGTATGTTTGACCCTAAAAATCTCCTCAATCCCGGCAAGATGTTTGATATGCCTGGTGAATCATCCTGAGGGGGGACGAATTAGCAATGAATGCAATCAAGATATTATCACAGAAAGAACTCGCTGAACAACATCTCCTCGAAGCTGCCAAAGAATTCCAGAAGTGTATGCAGTGCGGTAAATGCCGTAGCGTATGCCCTGTCTTCAAGGAATTCGGCAACGAGATTTTTGTCGCGAGAGGAAAGAACAAACTGGCTCAGAAAATCGTTTCCGGCGACCTGCAGATCACCAAGAGGGTCGAGGATGCAATTAACGAGTGTCTGAACTGCAAAACCTGTTCTGCTAACTGCCCTGCCGGCGTTAAACCTGAGCATGTGGTTCTCCGCCTTCGCTGGTACATCACAACTCAGAAGGGTCTCCATTTCTTTAAGGCACTGATCTTCCGTCAGCTCCTGTGGAGAAAATGGCCGATCACCATCGGTTGTGCCATTGTCGGTATCGCTCAGAAAATGCTGTTTGGTATCGGCCCGAAAAACCCGGTTCGTCACCTCTACCCGCTCTTTGGTTTCTCCAAGCGCAGAAACTTCCCGCAGCTGGCAATTCGCAGCGCGCAGTCTCAGTTGCCCGAAGTAAGCCCTGCCAAAGGTCAGCGCAAAGGACGAATCGGTTACTTCACCGGTTGTGCCGGCAACCTGATCTACACCAACGTGGCTAAGTCTGTTGTTGATGTTCTGACCACCTACGGTTACGAGGTTGTCATCCCGAAGAAGCAGAAGTGTAACGGTACACCCGTTCTCGCCAACGGTGATTATGACGGTGCCAAGCAGCTGATGCAGCATAACTTCGATCTGTTTCAGCAATACGATCTGGACGCGATTGTTGTGGCATGTTCCTCATGCGGTCTGTCTCTTAAAAAAGAGATTAAGGTCTTTGTAGATGCAAGCCCTGAGCTTGAAGCCTTCACCAGTAAGGTTTTCGATATTAATGAGTTTATCGATAAAAATATTGAAATCAAGCCTGAGCAGCTCGGACGCATTCCATACAAGGTGACCTACCACGACCCATGTCACATGGTTCGCGGCCAGGGAATTAAAGACCAGCCGCGTGACATCCTGAAGATGATCCCGGGTGTGGAATTCAAGGAAATGAAGAATGCTGACACCTGCTGCGGTTCTGCAGGTAGCTACTGTATTACTCACTACGATACATCCATCAAGATCAATGATCACAAGATCAAAGATATTCAGGATGCTCAGGTGGATATGGTTGCGACCGGCTGCCCTACCTGCGTTATGCACATCGCTGATAACCTTGCTCAGCACGAAAGTAATGAGAATGTACGGTTTGTCGTCGAGATTCTTGCAGACTCACTGAGAGCCGCCAAGACTATGTAATACGTTGTATTCCTGCTTCGCCTGATGTTCCTTCTAAATATTGAAGTGAAAGCAGGCCAAGCAGATAGCTTCACACGTTGTTATTAGGATGCTCGAGCCCTTTTATGGGGCTCGGGTTTTTTTTTGTGCTGCGTAACAGAAATATCTCCACTGGCAACTATCTCTTTCACTTTTTATCTTTTAAAGATGTCCGATAGATACACTCTTCTGATTACTCTCACCTGTTCAAGCTGATATTTACGGGTGATCAGAAATCAAAATGAGGGGAACCCGAAGAAACGGATCCCCCTCACCACACAGGCAGTCTGCTCACTTGCCCGTGCCTGCTACTGCTAACTCATAGTGCCTGCATTCAATTACCCCTGAACCATCTTCATGATTTCATCAACAATCTCCGGATTAGCAAGGGTCATAACGTTGCCGACATCTCCTTTATTCGAAATAGCTCCAAGTACCCTTCTCATCAATTTTCCTGAGCGGGTCTTCGGCATATCCGGCACGATCCATACATTCTTACACTTCGCGATCTTGCCAATCTGGTACGTAATCGCATCAGCAATCTTCTTCTGCAGCTCAGGTGACGCTTCATAACCCGGCTTCAGCGATACATATAACTCGGGCTCTTTACCTTTGATCTCATGGGCGACCGGCACAACAGCAGCTTCAGCCACTTCTGGAACGGTAAGAGCTGCTGACTCAATCTCTTTGGTTCCGAGACGGTGACCGGATACGTTAATAACGTCATCAATCCTGCCGAGTACTCGTACATAACCATCAGCGGCAAGCACAGCCGCATCTCCAGTCATGTATGGCCAGTCCTGCCATTTCTTACTCTTACGGTCTTTGTTGTACATACCGAAGTAGCTCTCGACAAAGCGCTCTCTATCACCCCAAACCGTCATCATCATGCCCGGCCATGGGTTCTGGATACAGATATTACCAGCCTTTCCGCAACCCGGTTCCAGCACATCGCCCGACTCATCAAATACGATAGGATGGATACCCGGCACACCTGGTCCCGCACTACCCGCCTTCATCGGCTGTATACCAGGAACCGTTGAACAGAGGAATCCTCCCGTCTCTGTCTGCCAGTAGGTATCGACAATGGCAGCTTCGCCACGACCAACAACATTGTAATACCAGCGCCAGACCTCAGGCTCAATCGGCTCGCCAACAGTTGTCATATGTTTGAACTTGTAATTATACTTCGCTGGCTCATCCGGTCCGACCTTCCTGAGGGCCCGGATAGCTGTCGGTGCAGTATGGAAGATATTAACATTCAGTTCCTGGGCAATTCTCCAGGAACGACCTGCATCCGGATAGGTCGGAACGCCTTCATAAATAACCGATGAAGCACAGAGCGCGAGCGGCCCGTATACGATGAAGGAATGTCCGGTAATCCAGCCGATATCCGCCATGCACCAATACACATCTTCGGGATGAATATCCTGGATATACTTTGACATAGCTGTTACGTATGACAAATACCCGCCAGTACCATGCTGGCAACCTTTCGGTTTACCAGTTGTTCCTGAGGTATACATCAAAAACAGTGGATCCTCGGCCAGCATTTCCTCAGGCTCTACAAGCGCACCGTAATACTTCTTCAGTTCCTGGTTAACTATAATATCGCGCCCTTCAATAATTGGTGTTTCGCTTGAGGCCTTACCGGGATAGCGTTGCCATACCAGCAGCGTATCCACTTTCTGGCCACCGGCTTCAGCCAGCTGACAGGCCTCATCGTCAACCGCTTTATGATCCAGAAGTTTGCCAGCCCGGTAATATGCATCCATGGTAATCAGAACGCGACTGTTTGAGTCTATAACTCTATCGGCACAGGCGCTGGCTGAGAATCCACCAAATACCACAGAATGGATGACGCCGATACGCGCACAGGCCAACATGGTGATCGGCAATTCGGCAGACATCGGCATATGAATGGTAACCCGGTCACCTCTCTTCAGCTTCGCAGTGTTACGCAACAGTGCCGCAAACTCATTGACCCGTGTGTAGAGTTCCTGATAGGTAATATGACTTACTCTTTCATCTTCAGGCTCAGCCACGAAATGGATCGCTGTCTTGTTTCTGTTCTTTTCAAGGTGACGATCAATACAGTTATAACTGGCGTTCAGCTTACCACCCTTAAACCACTTGAAACATGGGGCATCGCTGGTATCAAGAACCTCATCCCACTTTTTATACCAAGTAAGTAGATCGGCAAACTCAGTATAGTAATCAGGAAAATTCTTCAGGCTGAACCGTTCGAAAATTGATTTATCTGTCAGGTTTGCCTGGGCAATAAATTCTTCTGACGGTTGGATATAATCCTCTTCCTTCCAATGTACGGCGATCTGCGCTTCAGAAGTTTCGACGACTTTGCTATCTTCGCTCATGTAATTGCTCCTTTGGTCGTTTGAGTAGTATTTCAAAGAATATTTACAATCAGCTATTACGAAAAGATATTGGTACTTCAGTCAGGTACAGTTCCTAAGCGCGTACCCTTTCTACTTCTTCCTCACCTTTAAACTTTGCATAGTCTGGCCTTTTTGTGGCTTTTGCAAGTATTACACCAAGTATAAGTAAGGCACCTGAAAGATAAAATGCGTTGTTCAGGCTGCCGGTAACATCCTGAATCCAACCACCGAGACGTGCGACAAACACACCGCAACCCCAGCCGATGAATACTATACCGTAATTAGCACCCAAATTTTTCGGGCCGAAAAAGTCCGCGGTAAATGACGGCATAAGGGCAAGACCGCCGCCATACTGCCAGTACGCTATGCCCACAACGACGAAGAGCAATAATACATTCTTCGAGGCAATGACCATCGGCAGCGAGAAGAGACACAATGCAGAAACACTGCAATTCAGGGCATACGCATTCGTTCGACCGATTTTATCTGAATAGGCACCAGTACCGACACGTCCGGAAGCATTTACAAAACCGCCGAATGACACCAGCAACCAGCCATTTGCCAGGAAGAATGGAATATCTTTCGCAGTTGATTTGAGGATACCTGCAGCACTACTGATAATGAGAAGACCGGATTGGGTAGTCAGAATAAACATGAATATAAGAGCGTAGCACTGCCAAGTTTTCGCCATCTCTGACGTGGTCCAGTTAGCCACGTAACTCGGAGCAGATTTTCTTTCAGGTGAGGTATCAACACCAGGAGGCACATAGCCCTCTTCAGGAGTTTTCAGAAGCTGACCAGCGATTATAACTACAACAGCAAAGAATGTACCAAGGCCTATAAATGAGCCGGTTACACCATACTTATCGATAAGATATTGACCAAGATAACCTATATACAGTGCTGCACCGCCGTAACCACCAACAACAAGACCGGCAATCAGTCCACGCTTCTTGGGACCGAACCATTTCAAGGCAGCAGGAGTCGGAGCCGCATAGCCGATACCCATTCCCATACCACCGAGAATACCGAAACCCAGCAGGAGTCCTGTATAACTCTTCATAAGACCGGCAACGATACAACCTGCAGCAAGCAACAACCCACCGAGAGTAGCACCGAATTTCGGGCTTATTCTATCCTGGATTTTACCACCGGGTATCATAAATACCGCAAAGATAATTACACACAGGGTAAAGGGCGTAGCCGCCTGGGCATTTGTCAGGTAAACCCAGCCGGCATTCATGCTGTCCGCCGGGAACTGCTGACCTGCAAGGTCCACATTTACCAATGCTGCTTTCCAGATACTCCATGCATAGAGAATACCAAGACATAGATTTATCGATGTCCCGGCGAATGTTGTTACCCACGCTTGAGTCGGAACTTTTTGATCCTGTTGCATCATTTGCGTCTCCTCTGAAATGGATAGTTTTGGTTGGTAGCCACCGTCCTCGGCCGACCCGGGGTTTGATTAGAAATGATTCACCAGGAAAAACGTCGACCTCCTCCACCTCACCAACTTCTCTTTTGTGTACCCAATATGCTGCTCCTCCTTGTCATTTTGCCGACACCAGAATAGGTTGCCGCACAGTTGTAATTGTTTACATCTGAACAATGGTTTTCAACCGGCCCCCAAGCCGCCCATGCAATTCGATGATCACCCTATTCAGACAAGACTGTTCACTCTGCAAAAGAGCATCGTCTTATTTCATTATTATTCCATGTCACAATAGCTTGGTTCTGATTTGAAACTCGGTTTCTAGTTTAAGAGTTTTGTGGTCTGAATCATTCTCTACAGGCTTGCACAAAGACATACTGTAAAATATTTTATGTCTGCAATCCAGAGAACACACCATTCAGCAGGCACGTGCAACTCTTCGTATGTATGTAAAATCTGAACCGTGTGGAATTACAGAACCCGGCCCCCAAATACCAGCAAGACGCTGATTATACGTATATTTACATTATATCAGCGATCCTGCCGGAAGCTGACCTCTATGCACTGCCCGAGCATTTGAGGCCAGTCAACAGCACAATTTCACGTTAAGTGGAATATGCACCATCTTCTCTTATCAATTTTATTTATCAAACGAATCATACAAACTCAAGCAAAAAAACACTTAAGCAACATGTTTTCACCAATAAAAGCTCATTTTTTGGACTGAACTACAACAAGATAGTATAAATAGAAACTTAGTTTCTATTTATACTATCCAACGGTTAGCCGCTATGCAACGTGGACAGATACCATTTCTGACAATAAACTTAGCTGATAAAAAAAAATTTGCTTTTAAGCGGAAGAAGATTTTCTAAAATAGACACGGATTGTTAATGAGAATTAATACCAACACTTCAAAGCGTTACTTTAAAAATAATTTAGTCACTCGTTTACAGATCAGAATAGTATCAGACGAGATAAGGACTCACGAGAGATACCCGTGAGATAAGGATCAACACAAGAACATACTGCTGTTGAGAAACATATACATCTCAACCCATTCATGCCCAGAGATTAAGTTTTGGGTTTTCAGCAAAACCGCGCAGAATATCTCCACGGGTAACAATTCCTACCAACCTCCCGTCAGTACCCATTACAGGCATTGCGTCGACATGATAAAAAGCCATTACTCTTGCAACCCTGCGAATATCACTCATGGAGTCAGTTGTAATAACCTCACTCTGCATAACATCCGCCGCAGTAAGACCACGATCGACGTCAACCTCCTCATCTATGACATTTATACGCTTTAGGACATCCCGGTCAGAGAGCATGCCTATGAGCTGCATTTTATCGGAAAGAATAACCAGTTGCCGGAACCCTGTTCTACTCAGAATTTTCCAGGCCTCAACGAGCGATGTTTGACCGCTGATGGTTGAGACAGGGTTCGTCATAATCTGATGAATATGAACCAGAGGCTCGACCATGTCCTCCTGTCTGGTAGATTGTCGATACGCCTCAACTGCCCTGTTCCCGTGTCCCACAACTGAAGTCGCCACGCCCTTCCCCTCACGTAGTGGAGGTACCGGGTCCCGGCGCTCAACTTTTCGCTCTTTTTCAAGCGCCTCCATTGGCCCCCTGAAACGAATCCCATCTATATCATAGACATAAAACATTCTTTCTTCTCCAGTGCACTACAGGGATTGATCACGATTATCAGTATTCACCTGTCAAACAGGCTGCCCTTTATCATCCAACACGGCACGTACTTTTCTCGTAAGCTCAACAGTACTGAAAGGTTTCTGAATAAATGCAACATCTGGGTCCAGGATACCATGTTTGCTAATAGCATCATCTGTATACCCTGACATGAAAAGCACCTTTGTTCCTGGCCATTTACGTCTGAATTCTCTGGCAAGCATATTACCCGTCATCCCTGGCATAATGACATCCGTCAACAGCAATTGTACATCTAAACCTTTGCGTTCTGTTACCTGCAGTGCTTCTGCGCCATTCGCTGCGGTGTGTACAGTATAGCCCTGATCTGCAAGTATCGTTCTGGCCAGATTCTGTACCGGTAAATCATCCTCAACCACCAGTATCACTTCACTCCCCCTGAAATCCTTGCGCGGTGTAAACTCTTCTGCGAGTAACTCATCGGGTAATTCGCATGATTTCGGCAAAAACACGAAAAACTCAGTCCCCTGCCCGAGGGTGCTTTCTACATAAATATAGCCCTTATTCTGCTTGACGATACCAAACACAGTCGCCAATCCAAGGCCGGTACCTCTATGCTTTTCCTTGGTAGTAAAAAAAGGTTCAAATAGCCGGTTCTGGATTTCAAGGCTCATCCCGGCACCATTATCTTTCACCGAAAACTGCACCCACTCCCCAGGGTGCATGCTCGGGAAACGTGAACACCCCTCAGATTCAACGACTATGTTTGCAGTCCGTATGATAAGCGAACCACCATCCGCCATTGCGTCACGCGCGTTTGTCGCCAGATTAACAATAATCTGTTCGACCTGAGCAGGATCAATCCTGACAGGCCATAATTCCCGTGACAGGTCCAGATGAATCTCAATGTTTTCACCAATGACACGTTTTAACAACCCCTGAGTAGAGTGTAATAACCTGTTGAGAAAAATGACCTTTGCCTCAGCCGCCTGTTTTCTGCTGAAAGCGAGTAACTGTGCTACCAGTTTTGCCGCGCTTTTCCCGGCTTTCAAAACCTTCCCCAGAGTCTCATGGTTTTTATCATCTTCAGGAATTGTCAATCTCATCAACTCGGTATATCCATTGATAACAGAAAGCAGATTATTGAAATCATGAGCTATTCCCGCAGTGAGCGTTCCAATCGTCTCCATCCTCTGGGCATGATGAAGCTGTGCTTTTATATTTTCTTTTTCCTGTTCTTCTTTACGCTGACGCGTAAGATCGTGACCTATGCCCACAAGCCCGATTGTTTCTCCTGAGATATTTTTCAAAGGCATTTTAGAGGTCTGCACCCAATGATCAATACCTGTGAAATCTGTTGCACATTCTTCAGTATCAATAATAGACCGCCCGGTATCGAAGATTTCCTGTTCGTCGGCAAGAAACTTATTCGCCTGTTCTTCCGGAAAGAAATCCTTATCCGTTTTACCAACAAGCCTATCAGGAGAGCTTGCACCCAGCATCCTTGCCAGTGCTAGATTTGCTACCAGAAACCTGCTCTCCTGGTCTTTCACATAGATATAATCCGGGAGATTATCAATGAGTGTCCGCAAAAGATTGCGCTCTTCAGCCAGAGATATCTCGATCTGTTTCTTTTCTGTTATGTCCCAGAATATTCCAATTGTACCGATAACCTCATCATCAGTCTCATTTCTGAGTGGCACCTTTATTACCTGCACCCACCTCTCTGCATCAGCCATGGTCTGCCAACGCTCTTCAAGAGTCTCTTTTCGACCGTGCGACATAACCCTGAGATCATCCTGACTATATTTTTCCGCAAGCGGAACCGGATGAAAGTCATAATCATTTTTTCCAAGCA
>JBFHGS010000099.1:0-16135 GCA_041582995.1 Desulfopila sp.
AACTGTAATTTTTACTCTGATGCGTGCACCGTCATCAAGAGGATATGTGAATTCTCCATCCTGCAGTACATCAAGAACGCGCCGAACCGATTCTTCAGCGTTGTCCTGAACGTGTTGCATATACGCATGAACTACACCAAGCCCGAAGTGGCTGACCATCTTGCGGAGTTCGCGCACACCTGTTTCGTTGGCAGCTATCTGGGCTGCCAGGTCGGCCATGTTCTGCTCTATATTGCGACACGGGTATTTTCCCGATGCAAGCAGAGCACGCGTCTCCTGTTCCCGCAGCTTACCGTTGTGAACCAGCAGAAAATTATCTATGAGAACACCTTCTTCCTCGATATGGTGACTGTCGGGAGGGGAAGAGCCGGGTGTGCGGCCGCCGATATCCGCATGATGACCCCGTGAACCGACGTAAAAGAGTACAGAATCTCCTGTTTCGTCAAAGACCGGTGTTATAACAGTAACGTCCGGCAGGTGTGTGCCACCATTGTAGGGTGCATTCAGCATAAAAACATCACCTGGACGCATGGTCAGGAGGTTTTCGCGAATAACGGTTTGAATCGATTCGCCCATAGAACCGAGATGCACAGGCACATGCGGAGCATTGGCTACAAGATTGCCATCGGCATCGAAGAGAGCACAGGAAAAATCGAGACGTTCTTTAATGTTGACAGAATAGGCGGTGTTAGCAAGTGTCGCGCCCATCTGTTCAGCGATAGACATGAAGAGATTATTGAACACCTCGAGCATTACCGGGTCGACGGTAGTTCCGATTGCTTCTGTTTTTTTAAGGGCTTTATGGCGTTTTAAAAGCAGATGCTGGCGACTGTTGACAGTGGCCTGCCAGCCTTCTTCGACAATAACAGTACCGGTTGCTTCAACGATAATAGCGGGGCCGGTAAGAGTATGGCCGGGAAGCATCAGCTCGCGTCGAAAGAGAGGAGTATTCAGGCATTCTCCGCCGTTGAACATAGAGACCGTATCGATTGGAGGAAGTTCGGATGTTGCAACAATATCCGTTTCCGGATCAATACGCGGTTCATTGATGCCGACAGCTTCAACAGAGATGGCTTCAATCACCAGATCCCGGCCTTCTGCTATAAAGCCGAATCGTTTGGTGTGGGCGAGTTCGAAATCATGCTGCATCTGGACCGTGTTGGCGACGTCTACAAGAAGCGCTGTATCTGTTCCTTCATAGCGAAGGTGCGCCTTGCAGATGATTGAAATGTTATCCCGGTTTACACCTTGATTGAGGATTTCTGCCTGTGCTTCGCCTATGAGTGGTGATGCGGCGTCAGTGATGAGGGATTCTGCAGTATGGTCAAAAGGCAGCTCGATCTGTTTTTCACGCATTGCCCTGATATCTGCGAGTCCCATACCGTATGCTGACAACACACCTGCAAACGGATGAAGGAACACCTGTTTCATGCCAAGTGCGTCGGCAACGAGGCAGGCATGCTGGCCACCAGCACCTCCGAAGCAGTTCAGGGTGTATTCGGTAATATCGTAGCCGCGCTGAACTGAAATCTGCTTGATGGCGTTGGCCATGTTTTCAACGGCAATACGTAGGAATCCTTCAGCAATTTTTTCCGGTGTCTGCAGAGGGGTGTCTGTTGATTCGGCAATGTGTCTTGCCAGCCGGGCAAATTCTGATTCTACAACTTCACGGTCGAGCGGTTGATCGGCATTTGGTCCGAAGACTTTCGGGAAGTGGTGCGGCTGGATCTTGCCAAGCATCACATTGCAATCTGTTACAGTTAGCGGTCCTCCCCTCCGGTAACAGGCAGGACCGGGATTAGCCCCTGCGGATTCAGGGCCAACCCGGTAGCGGGAACCGTCAAAATGCAGAATAGAGCCGCCACCTGCGGCAACGGTATGAATATGCATCATGGGGGCGCGCATCCGTATGCCGGCGACAACTGTCTCGAAGCTGCGCTCATACTCACCGTCATAATGGGCAACATCGGTTGACGTTCCACCCATGTCAAAACCGATGAGTCTGGTGAGGTTACTCATGGCTGCGGTTCGGGTCATGCCGACCACACCGCCTGCCGGACCTGAGAGGATTGCGTCCTTGCCCTGAAAAAACATGGCATCAGTCAGACCGCCGTTGGATTGCATGAACATGAGACGGGCGCCGCTATCGGAAGCACTGTTCAACTGGCTTGCTACCTGGTTCACATAGCGCCTGAGTATTGGGGAGAGGTAGGCGTCGACTACGGTGGTGTCTCCGCGTGAGACCAGTTTCATAAGAGGGCTCACTTCATGGCTGACCGAAATCTGCTCAAAGCCTATTTCTTTTGCGAGTTTGGCAACTCTTTGCTCATGGTCAGGATAGCGATACCCATGCATCAGGATAATAGCCACAGAGCGGATGCCGCTGTCGTAGGCATTCTGCAGACCGATGCGTCCGCTTTCAGTGTCCAGTGGCGTTATGCACTCTCCGCGGGCGCTTACCCGCTCATCGATTTCCACTACCTGTTCATAGAGCATTTCCGGCAGTATAATGTGGCGGGCAAAGAGATCGGGGCGACTCTGGTAGCCAATACGCAGTGCATCCCCAAATCCGCGGGTAATTGCCAGCAGGGTGCGCTCACCTTTTCGTTCGAGCAGGGCATTGGTAGCCACGGTGGTACCCATCTTAACATGCTCGATCACATCGCAGGGAACCGGCTTGTGTGGATCTATTGCAAGGAGTTCACGGATGCCATGTATCGCTGCATCCTGGTAATTTTCCGGGTTCTCAGACAGCAGCTTGTGGCTGATAAGTGTTCCGTCCGGGCGTTTGGCAACGATGTCGGTAAAAGTGCCTCCGCGGTCAATCCAAATTTGCCATTGTGCCATTGTCTTGCTCCTGTACTGCCTATTGTTTAGCTATATGTAGTTGCGATGTATATATCGAATGTGATTACAAATGTGTTACGGATAATTGTTTTATATCGACAAAACGTCAACGTTATGGAAGAATGTCAATAATGTATTGAAAAGTCAATATCAATTTTGCAATATTGTAACTTCTGCATGTCTCGCAGCGGTAAAAATACCCGTTAAATCAGGGTGTAAATCTTTAGAGGAGGAGAGAACTATGAAGATGCGCAAAACCATGATGTCCGCTCTTAGTTGCATGGCAGTAACCGTTGGACTCAGCTGTAGCGTACAGGCAACAACCTGGGATATGCCGACGCCGTATCCTGATAAAACATTCCACACTGAAAATATCATTCAGTTCGCTGACGATGTTGAAAAAGCGACGAACGGCGAGTTGAAAATCAAGATCCATTCAGCCGGTTCGCTGTATAAGCATCCTGAGATCAAGAACGCGGTACGCGGTGGGCAGGTACCGATAGGCGAGTTCTTCCTTTCGCAGCTTTCAAATGAACATGCTGTTTTCGGAGCGGATTCTCAGCCGTTTCTGGCCACCAACTATGATGAAGCGGAAAAACTCTGGGACAGTCAGCGTGGAGTGGTTGGAAAGCTGCTTGACGAGCAGGGACTGATGCCGCTGTTCTCCGTACCCTGGCCACCCCAGGGGCTGTATACCAAGAAGGAAATAAAGACCGTTGAAGATCTGAAAGGAATCAAGTTCAGGGCTTATAATGCGACTCTTGAAACCTTTGCCAATAAAGTTGGAGCAGCGCCAACCCAGGTTGAGGTTCCCGATATCCCGCAAGCATTTGCCACAGGCCGGGTTGAAGCGATGATTACCTCACCATCCACAGGTGCCAATTCCAAAGCATGGGATTTTGTAACGCATTTCACCGATATTCAGGCGTGGGTTCCGAAAAACATTGTAGTCGTCAGCAAGAAAGCGTTCCGCAAGCTGGATAAACCAGTGCAGGAGGCTGTACTTGCTGCTGCGGCCGAAGCAGAGAAACGTGGTCTTGCCATGAGTAAAAAAGAGACCGAAGAGAAGATTCAGGTGATGAAAGACAATGGTGTTATCATTGTCACACCGAGCAGTGAACTGATGGAAGGCCTGAAAAAAGTTGGAGACGAGATGCTTACCGACTGGCAGGAAGCAGCTGGTGCCGAAGGTAAGGTTCTGCTCGATCAGTATCGGAAGTAATCGTATATGTATTGCCTGATGCCATCCAGATTGACAGGGTGGCATCATTTTTTTTACCTGTGTGAGTCTGAGATGATTGTGGAGTTTCTGTCAATACAGGTCTTTCTGCTGAAATAGTGTTGTAAGGGGTGATATATGGTACGAGGCTGGCTCAACAGACTATATACAATGAGCGGTTGGCTGGCAGCAGCTTTCATTGCGATGATATGCCTGCTGGTGGTTTCCCAGGTCTTTTTGAATCTTGTCGACCGCATAAGCACTATAGTAACAGGAACCGCAATCGGTTTGACCATTCCCTCGTATGCGGATTTTACCGGATTTTTTCTTGCAGCAGCCTCATTTCTGGCCCTCGCCCTTACTCTGCGGGAAGGGGGACACATAAGAGTAACTCTGGTTGTCGGCCTTCTGCCCCCTGCAATTCGGCGGGTCGTAGAAGTCTGGTGTGTTGGCGTCGCTATTTGTATCACTCTCTACTTCACCTGGTTCACCGCACTCCTTGTCTGGGAGTCTTATAGCTATAATGACCTATCTGCTGGCATGATCGCCGTGCCGATCTGGATTCCTCAATGTGGAATGCTGTTTGGTCTGATAGTGCTGGCAATTGCCCTGGCGGATGAGATGGTGACGGTACTGGCTGGTAGAATACCGAGTTACGAAGAGAAGGGCGAAGGTCTGCTCGAAGAGAACCGGGTGGCAAAAGAGAATAACAGATCGGTAGAGGCATAAAGAAATTATGACTGAAGTATCAATGACCATAATATTATTGCTGGTCCTGTTCGCCCTTCTCGGTAGCGGCATATGGGTTGCTTTTTCACTGCTGGCGGTCGGCATGACCGGTATGTTCATGTTTACCGAGGCACCACTCGGTGAAGTGCTTGCGACTACTGTTTGGGGAGCTAGCAACGGTTGGGCTCTGGCCGCTTTGCCGCTATTTATCTGGATGGGCGAAATCCTGTTCCGCTCCCGGCTTTCGGAAGATATGTTTGCCGGCCTCTCGCCCTGGTTGAGCCATCTGCCCGGACGGCTGCTTCACGTGAATATTCTTGGCTGTGGTATTTTTGCCGCCGTTTCCGGTTCGTCAGCTGCGACTGCTGCTACCATTGGTAAAATGTCTATCCCTGAGCTTGCCCGACGAGGTTATCCTGAAAAAATGATGATCGGCACTCTCGCTGGCTCGGCAACGCTTGGGCTGCTCATTCCGCCCTCGATTATTCTGATTGTCTATGGTGTGGCTACAGAACAATCTATTGCCCGGCTCTTTATTGCCGGACTTTTGCCAGGAGTATTGCTGGTGAGCCTTTTCATCGGCTATGTGGTGATCTGGTCCCTGATGCACCGGGATAAGATACCTGAAGGGGAACCGAGTCTGCCGCTGAAAGAAAAGCTGAAGCGTTCCCGAGGGCTTATTCCGGTGATGCTGCTTATTGGTGGTGTTATCGGTTCGATCTACTCGGGTATAGCTTCTCCGACAGATGCAGCCGCAGTCGGTGTGGTGCTGGCACTGGTGCTCTCCTGGTACACAGGGACACTGAATAAAGATAGCTTTCTTGAGGGCCTCATGGGGGCAACTAAAACCTCCTGTATGATAGCTTTCATTCTGGCTGGCGCTGCTTTTCTAACGGTGGCCATGGGGTTTACCGGTATTCCTAAGATCCTGGCGACCTGGATAAGCACCATGAATCTTTCCCCCTTTGCCCTGCTCGGCGCTTTGACCATTTTCTTTACCGTTCTCGGTTGTTTCCTTGATGGGATTTCGGTTGTAGTGCTCACTACTTCGGTCATTATGCCGATGGTGGAGCAGGCTGGTATCGATCCACTCTGGTTTGGTATCTTCGTGGTCATCGTGGTGGAAATGTCACAGATTACACCGCCGGTAGGTTTCAATCTTTTTGTTATCCAGGGACTGACCGGCATGAATATCCTTCGGGTAGCCTACGCTGCCTTACCCTTCTTTTTACTGCTGATGCTGGCGCTGGTTATTATAACATTGATCCCAGAAGTTGTGACGATTCTGCCACAGTTGATGGGGGGGTGAGGAGTGCTGTTTCGCTGCGACGACTGCAGTTGGTTGTCGCAGCATAATGTAACACCCTCATAAAGATGAGGCTGAGCGTGACGCCTGGTCATACATACCGGACATCATACGAAGCAGGGCAGCGGTCTGACTCATCTCTGCACTTTCCTGATCCATTGCCCTGTATGATGAGGTGAGACATTTCTCCCGTATCTTACGGTATTGCGCGCAGGCTGAGTCTCCTTCTTCAGTGACCGAATAGAAGATCTCTTTTCCACGCTTCTCACGTCCTACCAGCCCTGCTTTTACCAGTTTCTTTAACGAATAATTGACTGTGTGCTGATCTTCCACATGCAGGACAAAACAGATGTCGATTAGCCGCTTTTCCCGACGCCGATGGTTTACGTTGTGGAGCACAAGGATATCAAGTGGACTGAAGTCAACATGTCCGGATGCACTCATGCAGCGCATCATCCAGCGGGAAAAAGCGTTATAGGCGATGATCAGGCCATATTCGAACTCGCTGAGTTGCCAGCTGTCGGGTGAGGTTAAATGTTCTGATGAAACGATTGGGGTCACTTCTTCTGGAGATTTCGGATCAGTCATGCGCTTGGCCTTCTCTTGAGTTTTCGGGCAGTTGTTGCTGTCTCCTCAGTAATACCATAAAAGGCTGGTTATCTGTAGGGCAAAGCCGAAAATTACGTGAAATGAGAATGACTGGCAGCCGGAAAGTGTTCTGGTTATGTTGTGTGTATCTTGCGTAATAGCCCGAAAATATAATGTATTTTCTTTGTTGTCTGTGATTTTCTGTTTGCTGTAATGAGTTGTCAGGTGCACCTGGAACCGGGTCTGGAAAATGTGGTTGGTGGTTGTTATGTAAAAGTAATCCTGTCAATATATGAGAGGCATAGCTAAAATACTATTAACAGCTCAGTGTGGAAATGAATGGCCGGAGAGAGAAGATGAAGAGCAATGATGACCTTTTTCAGGAAATAAAGCAGGTCCTTGATTCACAGCGCCTTGCAGTTATGGCAACAGAGCGTGACGGTCACCCGTATACCAGCCTGATGGCCTTTGCCCACACTGCGGATCTGACCACTATAGTAGTGGCAACAGGCAGGGCTACCAGAAAGCATATGAACTTATTGGGTGAATCGCGTGTTAGCCTGTTGATTGATACCAGAACAAACAGTGAATCTGATTTTCATGCGGCTGCTGCCGTTACGGTGATTGGTAATGCTTCTGAAATTGAGGATGGGGAGCGGGAGAAATATTCTGCATTGTACCTGTCTCACCACCCCTATCTGGAAAAATTCCTGCAGTCACCAAGCACAGCTATGTTTATAATACGCGTTCGCCATTATCTGATAGTAAATCGATTTCAGCATGTAATGGAGCTGCACCTCACGGATGAAATGGATATCTTCACTTGATAATGATTCAGCAGATACAGTAGCGCTTCTCGGAGGTAAAGCTTTTGCCCTGGTGAGAATTCAGCGGGCTGGTTTTACTGTGCCGGAAAGTGCCTGTCTGACAACAGCAGCATATGAGCATTTTCTGGAGGTAAACGGGCTACGGGAAAAAATTCAGATCGAGCTCAGCAGAAAAGATTTCAATGATATGCGTTGGGAGGAAATCTGGGATACATCACTGCGTATTCGCCATCTTTTTTTGAGCACTCCTGTTCCAGTAGATCTCGTAACTGAAATCACGGAGTATTTCAGCAGCAGTTTGGGCTTAAAAGAACTTGCGGTGCGCTCTTCAGCGCCGGATGAGGATCAGAGCGGCAGTTCTTTTGCCGGTCTGCATGCTTCATATCTGAATGTTACTGGTATCGAACAGCTCCTGTTGCATATTCGTAAGGTTTGGGCTTCTCTCTGGTCTGATAAGGCCCTGCTGTACAGGCAGGAGCTGAAGCTTTCAGTGAGTACCAGTTCCATGGCCATAGTGATTCAGAAGTTGGTGCACAGTGATACGGCAGGGGTTGCCTTTACCAGAGATCCTTTGCGTGAGGACCGGATGGTGGTTGAAGCAATATATGGACTCAACCAGGGTTTGGTGGATGGCGAAATTGAACCGGACAGGTGGTTTATTGATCGAAAGAGCCTTCAGGTAGTAGAACATGTGCAGATGGCTGAGCGGAAATACGAGTTGGCGGTGGGAGAGGAGGGCGTTTCTCTCGTCGAGCTGGATGCAGGTAAGAAGGAGACTTCTCCCTTAACTGCTCTGCAACTGACTGCGTTGACAAAGAGTATGGTAGCGCTGGAGCACTCCTTTGGTCAGCCGGTGGATATTGAGTGGACCTGGGCCGGTGAAATGTTCTATGTATTGCAGGTTCGTCCCATAACAGCAGCAGTCAGCGGCGATAATAAAGATCAGCGGGCCTGGTATCTGAGTCTGCATCGCAGTTATGCTAATCTTCTCATTCTCCGGGAAAGTATTGAAAACCATATGCTGCCGGCTATGGAATCTGAGGCAGTCATGATGTCCGGCCGAGATCCGAAACTGCTTGATAATGACGAGCTTGCGGCGGAAATCAGATATCGCATGGAGCGTTCCAGTCACTGGAGCAAGGTCTACTGGGACGACTGCATTCCTTTTGCCCACGGAGTCCGGCTTTTTGGTGAAATCTATAATGACTTGATGGAACCGGATGATCCCTATCAGTTTGTCGGTTTATTATGCGGCGAGCAGATGCTGAGCACTGCCCGTAACTCTATGTTACAGCAACTTGCAGAAATGCTACGTTCTTCCCCAGAGAACCTCGCTGTGGTAAAGAGCGCTGGCTACTCAGCGGTAACAGATAAGAATTTCAAAGAGAAATTCGCTGAGCTTGAGAATCGTTTCGGTAACTTTTTTACAGGCGAGATGGAGAATGAGCAGGACCGGGACGACCTGATCATAAGGGTGATACTGGAGTATAGTCGTCTTCAGGATGAGCGACCTGCAGCCGGTATGCGGGAAGGGCAGAAACGTCAGGAGCAGGAAAAAGCATTCCTGCAACGCGTGAGAGAAGCGAACAGCAAGTTTGATGGCGAAAAATTGCTCTCCCTGGCTCGTGCAAGTTACAGATTGCGAGACGATGACAATATCTATCTCGGTAGAATCGAGCAGCAGCTGGCACTTGCTGTGACTGAAGGGCGGAGACGAATCACGGATATTGGCGATTCGCAGCTGCAGATAACTACTCCTGATGAAATTGCGAGGTTGCTGGATGGCGAAGAGGTACTGTTGCATGGACCGGCCTCTCAGGAGAACATCACACCAATGAGCACAGTTTCTTTGGTTCGTGCGCGTCAGTTGACTGGTCAGCCTGCTTCTCGTGGTGTGGCCAGAGGTAAAGCACGCGTGATTGCAGCTCCTGCTGAAATGGCTGATTTCCAGATAGGTGAGGTGTTGATTGTGGAAAGTGTTGATCCTAATATGACGTTCCTGGCACCTCTGGCTGCAGGTATTGTCGAGAAACGTGGAGGGATGCTGATTCATGGGGCAATTATTGCACGGGAATACGGTATCCCCTGTGTTACCGGAGTCAGTCAGGTGACTTCGTACATTACCACGGGCGATATGGTCACAGTAGATGGCTACCTGGGCATAATAACCGTTGATAAAACCTGACAATGAACTTCATCACTTTTGCTGGTTCTGCTATGATGATACCGGCACTTGCAGGAGAGACCGCTATACCAGGTCATATGGCACCACGACTAAAGAGTGATTTCATGATGTATTCGTTGTCGAATTGTTTGATATCATATCGTAAAAATGCAAAAAAATAACAAGAAAAGACCTTTTGCCTGTTTGAAGTAATTGTCATTTTAACCGCCCTCAACGAGAAAAGCTGAAAGTATATTTTATGCCAGATAACGCCATACAGATCCTTGTAATAGATGATGAACCGATGATTCGCCAGGTTTTTGCCGCGTTTTTACAGAAATGGGGTTATGTGACCTTTGAAGCAGAAAACGGACGTGAAGGGCTTGAAATATTTGAGCGTGAGAAGATTGATCTGGTGCTCACCGACCTGGATA
The DNA here is from genome assembly GCA_041582995.1 of Desulfopila sp. Taxonomy (GTDB): domain Bacteria; phylum Desulfobacterota; class Desulfobulbia; order Desulfobulbales; family Desulfocapsaceae; genus Desulfopila. Next base: position 10,115 of record JBFHGS010000099.1, read on the forward strand.
TGCCGGTCATGGCAGGGCTTGAAGTGCTTGCATATCTTTTTGCACATTCTCCGGAGACTCCGGTTGTTATTATCTCCGGGGCCGGTCAGCTTGATGATGCCGTACAGAGTATAAAGCTTGGAGCGTGGGATTACCTCACCAAGCCTATCAGCAATATGGCCATTCTGGAAAACACCATCAGTCGGTGCCTTGAGAAGGTCAGACTGGTGCGTGAAAACAAGATGTACCAAAAGCATCTCGAAGATGAAGTGGCCAAAAAGACAGATGAGTTGAGACGAAAAAATATTGCTTTGCAGGCTGAAGTTGTAGAACGCAAGCAGAGGGAAGAGGAAGTACATCAGATCAATCGGCATCTTGAAACCATTGTCGATGCTTCCGGGCAATTGTTTCGATTCATTACTGTTCGTGAGCTTTTAGGCGGGGTGCTGCGTTCAATGAATTCCCTGCTAAGGCAGGAACTGGGACGGGTTGAACTTGAAATCCAGCAGGGGAGTGGTGACTCCTTTGTGATGCTCAAAGACCGCAATGATAGCCGCATGATTTGCGGGGAGGGATCGTTTGAGGGATGTGATGATACTCTGCCTTCAGTCACTTTGCCTGAATCATTGTACGGGCGATTTGTTCAGGTTCTTGCAAGTGGGAAGAGTGAGTATGGTCATACCGATTTTTTCGGCCATATTCAGACCCCGAATGATAGTGTTTGCATCATTTATCTGGATGGTTGCAATATCCAGTCTGAATCTGACCGGCGTCTTGTTATGATTTTTATGAATAATATTGCGAGTGCCGTTGATTCTCTTGCTCTTCAGGAGGAGATAATAAATACCCAGAAAGAGGTTGTCATTACTTTGGGTGAAGTTATTGAAAGCCGTTCCCATGAAACTGCAAACCACGTGCGCAGGGTGGCTGAATATACCTATCTGCTGGCCAGGAAATATGGCATGAGTGAGCAGGAGGCCATGTTGCTGAAGTTTGCTTCACCAATGCATGATGCTGGTAAAATCGGTATACCGGATGCAGTGTTGAACAAGCCGGGAAAGCTTACCCGGGAAGAACTGGAGGTGATGTACGATCATACGAATCTCGGGTTTGATATTCTCAAGAAATCTCAGCGGCAGATACTGCAGATGGCGGCAATCGTGGCTCATGAGCATCACGAACGCTGGGATGGTGGTGGATATCCCCAGGGACTGTCCAGGGAGGAAATTCATATTTATGGGAGGATTGTAGCACTGGCCGATGTATTTGACGCCCTCGGTTCAACACGTTGTTATAAAGATGCATGGCCACTGGATGAGGTTGTTTCGCTGGTGAAGTGTGAGCGGGGCAGTCACTTCGACCCTCAATTGGTGGACATTCTGGTGGAGGCGCTGCCGGAGTTTCTTGAGATAAGAGAAAAGTTCCCGGACCATTGACTGGACCGGGGATTGTTTCCTGCGAGGCTGCAGCAAAAAAAATGTGCGACAGGGCCTGCGCAACCGATTCAGGCGTGATTCCGGAGTTTCAGTTCCAGAGGATGGGGATTGAGATAATACTGTTCTGCCAGATATTCCTGCCTGTATTTGCGTACAAAATGATTGATAAGGGTTACCGGTACAATGAGCGGGATATACCCTCCCTTAAACCGATCGATAATTTCCAGTAGTTCCTGTTTTTCGTCTGTGGAAAGATCTTTTTTGAAGTAACCCATCAGGTGGAGAAGTACGTTGGTGTGTTTCTTTAACGTACAGCGCAGCTTAAGTGCGGACATCAGTAATTGCTCATAGCTACTGAAGAGTTCGTCCTGCGGCGTATGTTTGGCGTTCGCAACCAGCCGTCCCATTTCCCGATATATCTTCTCACTGTGAGAGAACAGCAGCAGTTTATGGCGGGTATGAAAATGTACCAGTGCGCCCACGGTTTTATCTTCAGCAATAAGTGTTCGCCAGCGACGGTGTACAAAGATGCGTTCGATAAAATTTTCCCGCAGGATGGCGTCGTGTAAACGTCCTTCTTCTTCAACAGGAAGGTTTGGAAAACGATCGATAAAGGCACGGGCAAAAATTCCTACGCCATTTTTTTCAGGCATTCCTTTGCCGCTGGCCGGATAGACTTTGACCCGTTCCATACCGCTGCTCGGAGATCGATTTTTGAAAATGAAGCCGTCGAGATTTTCATTTTCCAGCAGGTTGAGACGTTGCGCTGCCCAGTTCTGCATCTGCAAGGTATGGTCAATCTGGGTTCTGGACGTGACCAGTCGTGGAGATTCCGGGTCTCCTGTAAGGCGCAGTGCTTCTCTTGGGATGGGCATGCCGCATTCAACTTCAGGACACACGGGAACATAGTCGACGTATTGCCCGAGAGTGTCGGTCAGGAAGCGATCATGTTTATGCCCGCCATCAAAACGTACCGGATTGCCGAGCAGGCAGGAGCTGATTCCAAGGCGAATTTTCTCTTCCATCTATCCCTCCGCGGTATGCAGTAATGAACCTTCAGGTTAAGGGTTCGCTATTTGTCTTTACCGTCTTCTTTCATCAGTTTGTAGTTGATACTGTCCACAAGTGCCTGCCAGCTTGCTTCGAGGATATTGACAGATACCCCGACGGTGCTCCAGCTACACTTCTTATCGCGACTTTCCACCAGTACCCGTACATTGGCTTCGGTGCCATGTTCTCCTGAGAGGACCCGCACCTTGTAGTCTGCCAGTTCCATCTCTTCGAGGCAGGGGTAGAATCGAACAAGTGCTTTACGAATGGCCTTATCCAGGGCATTTACCGGACCATCTCCCATGGCGGCGGTGTGTACTTCGCTACCACCGACATAGAGCCGGATAGTAGCTTCTGTGAGAGCCGGCTTGTCCATTCGGTATTTATGGTTCATTACCCGGAATGTTTCGAATTTGAAATAATTACGCTGCAGACCGAGGGCTCTGCGCATCAGAATCTCAAAGCTTGCTTCGGCACCTTCAAAGGAGAAACCACGGTTTTCCAGATCTTTTAATTCACTAATGATAGAAGAGAGCACTGGATCATTCGGGCCGATCTTGAGTCCCCAGAGCTTAGCTTTATGCAGAACATTTGAACGGCCAGCCTGATCAGAGATGAGGATACGGCGAATGTTGCCCACCTTGTCCGGATCAATATGTTCATAGGTTAACGGGTTACGTTTTACGGCACTCACATGTATGCCGCCCTTATGGGCGAAAGCAGATTCGCCAACATATGGCTGGTAGCGGTTATGGGGCAGGTTTGCCAGTTCGTTGACCAGTCGTGAAGCAGTGTACAGCTGATCTATGTGTTGCTGCACCTGGCAGGACAGCCCCATCTTGAAAACAATAGCAGGTATGATTGAGGTCAGGTTGGCATTGCCACACCGCTCTCCAAATCCATTGATGGTACCCTGGATATGATCCGCTCCGCAACTGACAGCCAGTAGTGCGTTGGCGACTGCTGATTCTGAGTCGTTATGTGAGTGGATGCCGATTTTTATATTTTTTCCATGATCTGACAGGTGTTTTTTGACATGCTCGATGATAGGGCAGATCTCATGGGGCAGCGTACCGCCGTTGGTGTCGCAGAGCACAAGTGTTTCGGCTCCGCCTTCCGCTGCCTTGATAAGGGTCGCAAGGGCGTACTCTTCATTATTTTTATACCCATCGAAAAAATGTTCCGCGTCATAAATCAGATGTGCGACATGGGGACGAAGATAGGCCAGAGTGTCCTGGATGATCTGCAGGTTATCTTCAAGCTTGATATGCAGTGCTTCTATTACGTGGATATCCCAGCTTTTGCCGAAGATGGTGATTGCCTGAGGCTTGGCATCAAGCAGGGCCTGCAGATTCGGGTCTTCTTCCGGACTGTTTTTGAAATGACGGGTGGAACCGAAAGCTGCAAGCTTGGCATTCTTCAGCTTGATACTTCGCATCTTGTGAAAGTATTCGGCAGACACTGGATTGGAGCCTGGCCAGCCGCCTTCAATGAAATCAATACCGAGCTTGTCCAGGGCATGGGTAATGCGAATTTTATCTTCGACCGAGAGGTTGAAGTTTTCGGCCTGGGTGCCGTCACGGAGTGTGGTATCGTAGATTTCTATTGATCGCCCCATCTGAATACTTTTCCTTTTGAGCTGGTATTGGTGGATGTGTAGTGAAGCCACGGTAGGAGTATATCTGATTTTTAACTGGAACCTTGCATGATATAGAAAAAAAACTAAATTGCAAAGAATTTAAATGTAACGTGTGAGTGCAGCCGGGCAGTGCTTGAATACAGCGGAATATCAGGCTCAAAAACAGAGCGGCAAAGCTGCCGCCCTGTTGATAAGTCGTACATAGACTCAGAAGTCGATGGTGAAGTTATAGATACCTTCTTCAAGGCAGGTTGTCACCTTGTGGCCGCAGTGATTGAAAATAGTCTGCATTCGCTGGTTCTCACGCAATACGTTAGCGGTAAAGCCGCTTATGCCGTTTCGCTTGGCAAGTTCTGCCAGATGGGTAAACAGAAATGTGCCGAGTCCTCTGTTCTGCCAGGTGTCTCGTACTACAAAAGCCACTTCCGCCCGATTCGTCTTTTCGTCGAGAAAATATCTGCCAACTCCTATGATGTTTTCTCCGTGGGCTTCCGGAACGGTTGCCACGATAGTAACTTCCTGACGGTGATCGACATAGATGAAATCCTGAATTTGCCTGTCAGAAAATGTGGACTGGCGGCTCATGAATCTGTAGTAGACAGTTTCTTTTGACAGGTCGTACATAAGGTCGCGCATACCGGGTTCATCCGTTGGCTGAACAGCCCTGACGTGGGTCTGGGTGCCGTCATCAAACAGCATGGTAGTATGCATGGTATCGTCAGTCGGCATAACAAATCTGCTGCCGAGTTCAGCCATTGCTGGGCGTATATAGTGGGCGTTTATAGCCTCATGAAAGAGCTGAGCCTGAAATTTAGGATGAGCTATCGAAATAAGGGCCATAACACGTTGCTGAATCGATTTTCCGTAAAGATAAGCTACTCCGTACTCAGTGACCACATAATGCACGTCACCGCGGGTGACAACTACTCCGGAGCCTTTACTGAGGTGCGGGACGATATTAGAACGTTTACCCTCGGGGTCGGTTGAGGGCAGGGTTATAATAGCCCGGCCGTCTCTGGCATGGGCCGCGCCTCGGTTGAAATCGATCAGGCCGCCAATACCTGAATAGAGCTGGCCTTCCTGCGAATCGGTTGAGACCTGACCGGTGAGGTCAATCTCCCTGCCGGGGTTGATGGCAACCATTTTGGTCTGACTGCTTATCACTTCGCTATTGTTGACGTACTCGGTGGGCCTGAAACAGAAAAGAGGATTGTTGTCGATATAATCATAGAGTCTGCGTGTTCCGAGGCAGAAGCTGGTGACAATACGTTTACGGTCGCTTGCTTTGCGAGCACCTGTGACGGCTCCGGATTCTATCAGACCGATGATGGCATCGGTGATCATCTCACTGTGAATGCCAAGATCTTTCTTGTCGTAGAGAAATTCGATTGTTGCATGCGGAATCCTGCCGTAGCCGTCCATCCTGCCAAAGCCGAACTCGATGGTTGCTCCATTTGGAATAAGGGCTGCGACCCGTCTGCCGATCTCACGGCTGGTCGGGTGGATCGGTTCATCTTCGCGTTCAAGCAGAGGAACGTCAACCGGCACCAGAATATCGAGATCATAAACGCTCACCAGGCTGTCGCCTTGGGTGCGCGGCATTTGTGGATTCACCTGGGCAATGATGAGCGAGGCATTTTCAACAGCACTTTTGACGATATCGACGGAGATGCCCAGACTAACCATGCCCTGTTCGTCCGGGGGGCTCACCTGTACAAGTGCCACATCAATCGGCATTCTGCCCGAATTGAAGAGGTGAGGTATGTCTGAGAGCATCATCGGAGTGTAACTGCCAAGTCCCTCCTGAATTATGGGACGGACGTTCTGGCCGATAAAAAATGAGTTGAGCCTGAAGCTACCTGAGTACTCTTTGTGGGCATATGCGGCGTTTCCTTTGGTAAAAAGCTGCACTATCTC
>JBFHGS010000100.1:0-16119 GCA_041582995.1 Desulfopila sp.
CCATGCAACTGGTGCCCTCAGGTCCCGGCTTTAATGCAGATGCTATTCACAGCCTGTTACTGACAACAATATACGCTGCCCGGAAAGAACTGATTCTCACAACCCCCTACTTTATTCCGGACGAATCTCTACTCACCGCTCTGAAATCAGCTTCCCTGCGGGGAGTTGAGGTAACAATCATCATCCCCGCCAAAAATGAATCGCGGCTTGCGCAATATGCAACCAGAGCCCGTTTCGAAGATTTAAGCCGGGCCGGTATACAGTTTAAACTCTTTACCGGCGGTTTTCTCCACTCAAAAACCATTACCATAGATGAGGAATTCGCTCTCTTCGGGTCGGTAAATCTTGATATGCGCAGCTTCTGGCTGAATTTCGAAGCGACTCTGCTCATTTATGATCGGGATACCTGTGCACAGTTGCGTACCCTGCAGCATGAGTACATGATTTCTGCCGACGATCTCGATATGGCAAGGCTCAGCAACCGTTCAATTTTCGAACGGCTGAAAGAAAATGCAGTATTATTAATAGGACCACTTTTATAAATGCGAATTTTACTGCTTGCAGATATTCATGGTAACTTCCCGGCCCTTCAGGCAATAGATACGTTTTTTGCAGACACGCAGTTTGATCACATTGTCAATTGCGGGGACTCTGTCGTTTACGCACCTTTTGCCAATGAAGTAATCCAATGGCTGATAGAGCACAATGCTGTGTCCATACTTGGCAATACTGACAAGAAGGTCAATAAGCTGTTGCAGGGAAAATCGTTTAAAAAGCCGTCAAAGCCTGAGAAACGTATTATGTACACCCACACTGCGGAACAGCTCACTGCTGCCAGCAGCCGCTACCTTCTCTCACGCGCAATATCTTCAGAAATTGAGCTTTTTACCCAGGCAGAAAACCTCGAAAAAAAGCAGCACCTGCTTGGAATTTTCCACGGAAGCCCGGCAGAACCTCATGAATTTCTTTTTGACACCACTCCACAAAGCCGTTTTCTTGAGCTTGCACGACAATACCCATATACAATAATCGTCACCGGACACTCACACAGCCCATATCACTTCGAGATCGATGCAACCCATTTCATAAACCCTGGCTCTGCAGGAAGGATGTTCGACGGCAATCCTGCTGCCAGTTGTGCGGTATTGCATATTGCAGACGGCACTGTATCAGTAGACCACTATCGAATCAGCTACAATGTCGCCAGGCTAATTGACGAATTACAACTGCAGAACCTGCCACCTATCTACCAAACAATGTATATGACAGGAAAAAAGCTTAACTGAAGTTTGCATTGCCCTCACGATTTCTGTTATAATATTAGGACTCTACAATTAACTGAATCATAATGTTTTCCTCACACTTTCCTAATATTGGAGCTTTTTTTTCATGACAAGTAATAGTAGCAATTCGGATACATCAAAGCTGTTTAACCCCGACCGGGGAACAGCTTCCATTATCCGCGATCTTGTGAAAGATCTTGATAGAAACCTGAAAGCCCGCCAACCTTCAGCCATCAGTCAGGCGATAGCAAGCGTTCTTACAGACAAACATAAAGAGGAAATTGTTGAGGCAGCACTGCTGAAGTACTACTACACTGAAGAGCTGAAACCATATCAGGCTGAACTGATCAAAATGCAGATGCATCTTGAAAAAACCGGGAAAAAGATGATTATTCTCTTCGATGGCCGGGATGCTTCTGGAAAAGGCGGTACTATTCGCCGTGTCACCAGATACATGAATGAAAAACGCTACAGAGTTGTAGCCCTTGGCAAACCGAATGAAATTCAGCGGACTGAGCTCCATATTAAACGTTACATCGAGCAGTTTCCACATGCCGGGGAAATAGTTTTATTTGATCGTAGCTGGTACAACAGAGCCATGGTTGAACCTGTCATGGGTTTCTGCACCGGCGACCAGTACAAGCGATTTCTCAAAAAAGTAAACAGTTATGAGGAAAATTTCATTCTCGACGCTGGCAAGACTGTATTACTGAAACTCTATTTTTCGGTTTCAAAGGATGAACAGGCTAAACGATTTGAGCGCCGCATGAATGACCCGCTCCGTCAATGGAAACTCAGTGAAGTCGATCTTCAGGCTCAGGAACTCTGGGACGAATTCACAGAAAAGAAAAAGGTTCTTCTGCAGAAAACCCACACACAAAAATCCAAATGGTGGGTGGTTCGCTCAGACAACAAGCATCTTGCCAGACTGGAGACCATGAAACTGATCCTGAATTCAATCAAGTATGTGGGCCGCAGCAGAACGCTGGATTTTGAACTTAACCCTGATGTGGTCATTCCGGGAAACATTGAACTTAAAAATATGATACGTGAGAAAAAGCAGTACGGTTCCGCTTTGCGTTAACCCCGATTTATCGTCATTTTATAAGAAATCCGGGCTACGACAGGCAAGCCAATCTTAACCTCAAGCAGACAGGAGTTGTACATGGCCAAGAAAAAGACTACTGAAGAACCCGTAGCTGAAGACATCCGCCTGTTAGAGGGCACCGCATACAAAAACCTGTTTACAGAGGAAGGTGATGCCAAAACCGCCGTCTGGATCAAGAACAAACATCTGGCCTATGAGATTGAGTTAAAAAAGCTCCAGATAGAACTCATGAAGCTACAGGTCTCAATGAAAACCAGCGGACAAAGATTGCTGGCGATATTTGAAGGTCGTGATGCGGCAGGAAAAGGCGGTACCATAAAACGTATCATCACGCATCTCAACCCCAGAAACACCCGTGTTGTGGCACTCACCAAGCCCAACGAGACTGAGATGACCCAATGGTATTTTCAGCGCTATATCTCCCACCTGCCGTCGGCAGCAGAAATAGTTATCTTTGACAGGAGCTGGTATAACCGGGCTATGGTTGAACCGGTTATGGGATTCTGTTCAGATGAGCAGAATAAAAGATTCTTAAAAGATGTACCGATGTTCGAAGAGATGCTGGTCAAAGACGGTATAAAACTGTTCAAGTTTTATTTTTCTGTTTCCAAGGCTGTCCAGAAAGAGCGTTTTGATTCCCGCAAGACAGACCCACTCAAACATTACAAGCTCTCCCCTGTGGACAATCTTGCCCAGGAGTACTGGGATCAGTATTCTATACGCAAATTCCAGATGCTGACCGAGACCAATCGAACCATCGCCCCCTGGACCATAATTCGTTCCGATAATAAAAAGAAGGCCAGAATAAACTGCATGAAAGCCATCCTTTCGTCAATGGATTATGAAAAGAAGCTGCCTGAAGAAGAGTTACTGCCTGACGCTGACATTGTGGTTTCAGGCATTGATGAGATTCGTCATATGGAGGAAATGCTGATGCAGCCAGATAAACTGCATGGCTGATAAACAGACAAAGTGCTGAAGACACACTGTCCTCAGCACTTCAATCTTAGCCGTGATGTTTTCTTAATCCCGGTCTGCTCTCAGTAATCTTTGCCGCAACATTTTTTGTACTTCTTGCCGGAACCGCAGGGACACGGTGTATTTCTACCGACCTTGTCACCATCACGTTTAACGGTCTTATCGTCACCGTCACTGTCGCCTTCTTTGGCAACACTCCGAATCATCTCAAGCTCTGCTTCCTTCTTGCGGCGACGCTCTTCTTCAAGACGATCAACATCGTCCTGCTTCATGACCCGCACCCGCATAAGACTGGAAACAGTCTGCGACCGAACAGCATCCATAACGCCATTGAACAGTTCGTACCCTTCGCGCTTATATTCATTCAGCGGATTCTTCTGGCCGTAACCACGCAGACCGATACCTTCTTTCAAGTGATCCATGGAAAGCAGATGATCCTTCCAGCTGGTATCAACAATCTGCAACAACAGGATTCGTTCAAGCTGACGCATATTCTGCGGAGTATTCACCTCTTCCTGCGCCGCATAAGCTTTTCTCACGAGTTCCAGAGTTTTTTCGCGGAACTGCTCCTGCGTCAATTCGGTACGTTCCTCTTCAGTCCATTTATAGCCGATATTGAATAATTCAAGCATGCGGTCATGGTAGCCATCCCAATCCCATTCGATGGAATCAATGCGCTCCTGACAGAATTCAGAAATCACTGACTCAGCAACATCGTTGATCATCTCCTGAATTACAGCCTGGATATCATCGCCTTCCAGCACCTCACGACGCTGCTCGTAAATGATCTCGCGCTGCTTGTTCATAACATCATCATACTCAAGCAGATGCTTACGAATATCGAAGTTATGTCCCTCAACTTTGCGTTGCGCATTTTCAATGGCTTTAGAAATCATACGGTGTTCGATCGGCTCATCTTCTTCCATTCCGAGCTTATCCATCACTCCGGTGATTCGGTCTGAGCCGAAAATCCGCAGCAGATCGTCTTCAAGAGACAGGAAGAAACGAGACGAACCGGGATCACCCTGACGACCCGCGCGGCCTCGCAACTGATTATCAATACGTCTGGATTCATGACGGGAAGTACCAAGAATGTGCAACCCCCCTGCTTCCACAACACCTGCTCCGAGCTTGATATCAGTACCGCGGCCCGCCATATTGGTAGCGATGGTTACTTTTCCGAGTTGTCCGGCATCGGCGATAATCTCAGCCTCACGTTCATGATGCTTGGCATTCAGAACCTCATGCTCGATCTTCTCTTTTTTCAGCATCCGGGAAATCTTCTCGGAAACATCGATGGAAATGGTACCGACCAGAACCGGTCGACCGGCCTCATGCATTGCTTGTATTTCACGAACTACAGCCCGGTATTTCGCATCTTCATTCTTATAGATAACATCTGCGTAATCATCACGAACCATCGGCATGTTGGTTGGCATGACCACGACATCAAGATCATAAATTTTCTTAAATTCAGGTGCCTCGGTATCTGCAGTACCGGTCATACCGGCAAGCTTATCGTACATCCTGAAGTAGTTCTGGAAAGTAATGGAGGCAAGCGTCTGGTTCTCTCGCTCGATTTTCACCCCTTCCTTGGCCTCAAGGGCCTGATGCAGACCATCACTGTAACGACGCCCTTCCATGGTACGGCCGGTAAACTCGTCAACGATAACGACCTGATTATTATTTACGATATAATCAACGTCACGCTTAAAAAGTGTATGCGCTTTCAATGCCTGATTGAGATGATGCAGTTGCTCGATACTGCCGGGATCATACAGGTTTTCAACTTTCAACAGTTCTTCACCGAGCCCGATGCCATCCTCGGTCAGTGAGACCTGGCGAGCCTTCTCATCAATGGTGTAGTGTTCGTCGCGCTTAAAGCCGGACATGATCCGGTTCACATTCTCATACAGCTCAGTGGAAATGTCAGCCGGTCCGGAAATAATCAGCGGTGTACGGGCCTCGTCGATCAGAATGGAGTCAACCTCATCGACAATAGCAAAATTAAAGCCGCGCTGACAAAAATCGGCGAGCTCAAATTTCATATTGTCGCGCAGGTAATCAAAGCCCAGTTCGTTATTGGTAGCGTAGGTCACATCTGCTGCGTAGGCAGCTTTACGGTCTGCGTCATCCATACCGTGCACAATCCTGCCGACAGACATCCCGAGGAATCGGTAAACCTGTCCCATCCACTCAGCATCACGGGCCGCGAGATAATCGTTTACGGTAACAACGTGGGTTCCCTTACCGGGAAGAGCATTCAGGTAAACAGCGAGGGTCGAGGTAAGTGTCTTACCCTCACCTGTTTTCATCTCAGCGATTTTTCCCTGATGCAGAATAACACCACCAATAAGCTGAACATCATAGTGACGCTCACCAAGCACCCTGCGGGCACCTTCACGGACAACCGCAAAAGATTCCGGCAACAGATCATCAAGAGGTTCACCCTTTGCAAGTCGCTCCCTGAACTCAACAGTTTTTGCTGCAAGAGCGGTATCATCAAGAGGAAGGATTGTGCTCTCAAGCTCATTGACCCTGTTCACCAGAGGATGAATCTGTTTCAGGACCCTGTCGTTCTTACTGCCGAATACCTTGGTAAGTATTGTTCCAATCATAATCTTTGGTCACTCTGTAGATGATATATATTCTCTCACAGTGGGGACTGTCAGTTTCAGCGGCCGATTTCAGGTTCCCATGAAGCGAACAGAGAACCGTAGCTGCTACACAAAAAAACTTCCACCAGCTGCATTTTACCCATCAGGGCCGGAATCTCTGAACTGCGTCAAAACCGGTCACGCAAATTATGTACAATTACATATAACGCTGTAAATATCAAAGAAAAGCTGCACTTCAAACTGAAAGAAACCAGGCTGCATACAGGCGGATAACCTTAATTTCTTCAGTTCTCACATAAGGCTATTGGACCTTCTTTATTTTTTTTCCGGCAACGGCCTCAATACGCAGTGGCGCATTATCCTGCAGATTCGAAGGTGCACTCTTCTGCGCCACGTGCTTCTCAGCTTTTGATGTCGGCAAAAGCATTGACTGACCGGTCCAGACCCCCAGCAGAAACATCCACAAAAATATGCAGAAACAGACTATGCCAATACCGGCAATACCGCTGTGGGATACCTCAAACTTGACTTTTTTTACCGGTGGCTTCCGCCTTGCCGCCATAGCAGACTCCGTTTACATTTTGACCGGAGCAGTCAGACCGATAATAGCCAGACCATTCCTGAACACCTGGCGCAACGACTCGATAAGACAAAGGCGTGCCTGGCTCAGGCCGATATCTTCGGTGATTACCTTATGCTTGTTGTAATAGCTATGAAACTGACCGGCAAGTTCAAGCAGATAAAAAATCACTTTATGCGGTGCCAGATCAAGCGCTGCTCCCTCAAGCATTGCCGGAAACTGCGACATGGTCTTTAACAGCTCGAGTTCTTCAGGTTCCTGAAGCAGACTTGCATCGATGTCAGCAAAGTCAACTTTCACAACGCCCTTTTCCTCAGCCTGGTCAAGTATCGAACACATCCTGGCATGCCCGTACTGAACATAATAGACCGGGTTCTCCTGGCTCTCTTTGGTGGCAAGGTCGAGATCAAACTCAAGCTGGCTGTCAGCCTTACGCATCATAAAGAAGAAACGGACAACATCAACACCAACCAGATCGATAAGTTCATCGACAGTGACAAAATTCGCCTTACGGGTAGACATTTTCACCGTTTTGCCATCACGGGTCAGGGTAACGAACTGATGCAGAACGACGGTAACCTTTGACTCATCATAACCAAGGGCTTTCACTCCGGAAAGCACATCAGGTACGGTGGCAATATGATCGGATCCGAAAATATCGATCATCCAGTCAAAACCACGACGAAATTTCTCACGATGATAAGCGATATCAGGGAGACGATAGGTAGGCTCGCCGGTGCTCTTAATAATAACCCGGTCCTGATCCTGACCCAGTTCAGAAGTTTTGAACCAGGTTGCACCTTCCTTCTCATAAACGTACCCCATCTCACGCAGCTTACCGACTACATCGTCGATATGACCATCGTCATAAAGAGAACGCTCATTGAAATAGTTATCGAAGTTAATATCCATACGCGTGAGTGTGGAAGAAATATCCTCGAAAATAAACTTTTCCGCTTTCTCTTTGAAAGGTGTTACATCCGGCTCGTCTTTTAAACTGTCACCATGTTCATCAATCAGAGACTGACTGATCTCCATGATATATTCGCCCTGATAACCGTCTTCCGGAAATTCGTGATCCAACCCGAGTTTTTCCAGATACCGTGCACGGGTTGATTCTCCAAGTACACGCATCTGTCGTCCTGCATCGTTATAATAGTATTCCCGGTACACATCATGGCCTGTGGCCTCGAGAAGACGAGCAATGGAATCACCCAGAATTGCCTGCCGGCCGTGGCCGATACTGAGAGGCCCTGTCGGGTTGGCACTCACGAACTCAACCATGACCTTGCGACCGCCACCCATGGAGCTGAGACCAAACTTCGCTCCGCCTTCGTTGACAGTCGGAATAATTTTATGCCACACTGCAGGCTGAATCTGAACATTGACAAAACCCGGACCTGCCACCTCAACCGTTGCCACCAGTTGTGTTTCAGTAACCAGCATATCCGCAAGAATTTGAGCGATATCACGAGGCTTACGTTTTTCAATTCCGGCCAATACCAGGGCGAAGTTAGTCGAGAAGTCTCCCTGACCTTTGTGTTTCGGCAGTTCTACTGTGAATTTACCAGCTCCTGCCTCAGACCATTTGCCTTCTGCAACACCCTGCTGGAAACATTTATCAAGGACATCTTTTAATTGTGCTCGGATCATGAACTCTGCTCTATGTGGACTCTTTCGTTATTGTTACCGAGCATGCAGAGAATTTCATAGCTGATGGTGCCCGCCTTGGCGGCGATATCATCGGCAGTAATACTTTCTCCGCCCTGCTCTCCCAGAAGTACGGCCTCATCGCCGGCCTGCACTCCCTCGATTTCTGTTATATCGGCCATGCAGAGATTCATGCATATCCGGCCGAGAATTGGAACTTTCCTGCCATGTATCAGTACTTCGGCACAACTGGACAGGCACCGCGGATATCCGTCTTCATAACCGACGGGGAGTACGGCCAGCCTGGTCGGGCGAGTGGTAGTATAGGTGTGTCCGTAACTGATGCCTGCACCTGCAGGAACATCTTTCACCATGACAATTCTGGTAGAAAATTTCAAAGCGGGTTTCAAAAACTGCCCGTCAACTCGACCATTTTCTCTTCGACCGTCCGGAGAATACCCGTAAAGTGCAATTCCCGCTCTTGCCATATTACCTAATGTCTCGGGAAAGTTAAGCACTGCTCCTGAATTGGCAATATGCTTCAGCCCTGAAAAGTTTTTTTCTATTCTAGCGCATGCTTCTGAATATATTGAAAATGCTTTCGCTGTTGCAGGTGACTCTCTGTTGTCCGCTTCGGGGAAATGGCTCAACACCCCGGCCAGGGTAATACCTGGCATAGACTCAATGAGCTCTGCAAAAGTTTCAATTTCTGCCGGCATTATACCAAGCCTGCTCATGCCGCAATCGATTTTCAGATGCACACTTTTCGTCTGCCCGAGCCGCACCGCTGTCTCTGAAATGAGGGCGATACCTTCGCGGGAAAACAGCACCGGCGTCAACCCGTAGGTGAAAAAATGGACTGCATGCTCAGGCAGAAAGCCAACCATGATGTAGATGTCGCCTTCTATCCCCGCCTGCCGCAAGGCCACACCTTCACAGAGTTCTGCTACGCCGAATGTCCTGCAACCGGCGGCTGCAAAAGCCTTTGCGGCCTGCACCATACCATGCCCGTAACCATCACCTTTGACCATGGCGAGCAGATCAGTCCCATCCGGTATTGCAGAAATGAGCGTACGATAATTGTGGCTGAGAGCCGATATATCAACAGTGATTTGATTTGAAGAACAGATGTGTGCAGTCATAATCCTTTACATTTCGTTGTCGTGCGTGGTCATCCAGGTCTGCCAGCCGTTTCTGCTTGACCACAACAGAGCCGAACCCACCGTTATATAGAGAACACCAAGCAGCGGCCGCGGAAAGGAGGAGTGCCTGAGCAGCGTCCCCATTGTCATCATGGCCACCACCAGCAACCAGGTCTGTTTGGAATACACCGCTCCGAGACAGGTTCCGTCTTTCAGAAGCAGAATTCGGCTTATACTCTTTCGTGCAGTTTTATCGAGAATGAAGTGTGACTTCAGAAGTCCAAGCAGAAGCGCCGGTATTACCAGAATAAGGAGATCGGCGTTAAACAACCAGTGGGCTCCGCGCCCCATCAGAAACAAACCAACCATGGTCCAGAGACAGGCAGCGAGCAGAAGATGGGTCTTTCTCTGCACACCCGGTTTAAACCGGGACAATTTCGATAACATCGTACAACACTTTCCTTTCAAATAAGACAAGCCCATCCCCTGTAAGGAGATGGGCTTGTTGCGTCACACTGGATGGTACAAGCTATTACATTTCTGTAACAGTGATAGCACCCTCAGGACAAACCTCAACGCAGGTCTCGCAACCAAGGCACTCGTCTGGCTCTACAACTTCTGCTTTACCGTCAGCCATTTCGAAAACCTGCGCAGGACATGCAGATACACATTCTTCGTCGCCACTACATTTATCTTTATCTACAACTACTTCAAACATAATACACCTCCATGAATGGGATAATTTAGAGAAGTATTCTTCATACATTCTGTATGTAGTCCAAATACCTTCACGAACCAGTTATTTCGTGTACTCCACCAATTAATGTACGGTCTGTTTTTTGTCAAGAAAAAAGCTCCCCACCACCCAAGCCACACAATAACATCGATTTATTGACCACTTAAAAAATTGACACCACGTTATAATGATAATTACCCTACGTTGTATCAATCTGATAACGTGATAGAAAGCGCCACCATGTCGTACCTCCGGGAATACATATTTCTTCTCAAAGAGAAGAAATCTCCAGAGAGCAACAACAACCATATACCGGATATTGTGAGCATTGTTTTCTATATATAACGAGCAGTTGGGGCCCAAAGCATACCGGGACAAGCGCCTGAAAACTGCCAGACTGCCCAGTCCAGTATATCTTTGAGTTCCCCTATATGCACCTTACGGAGAGTCATGGTGTGGCAAATCACCGGATAATCCATGAAATCACAGTTTCGTATTTGCAGCAGGCTCTACTTCTTTCCCATCCGGTAACGGCTTGACTCCAAAGAGAGGATAACAGTACTATCAACGATAATAGTTGACCCCCACAGTGCTTTGCATTTATGTTGGGTGTTTTCGGGGTCCTCCTCGTAAGATTTGTTTTCGCTGTTTATATTCATTGTGGTCCAGCCCGCCCTCTCCTGCGCATTGTGTTATTATCAACAGGACATACGTAGAGAAATACGGGTTGTAATCATTTTCCCGGGCAACTGATGCTCCATATTCAATCTCAAACGAAAGATCATGACAAAAAAGAAGTCCGATAAAAAAGAAACCAAAAAGCTCATGGCCGAAAAACGTGAACTGGCCATGATTGAAGGAATTCTGGAAGGAAGCCCCGAAGGAATCGGCGTAGTTGTTGTCCGTCTTGACTGTGGCTGCCGCAAAATGGCCGCACTTGACATCGAGGGCGAACCGGCCTCAAAAATTATTATGTACAGGGATATGGCTGAGTCTATCTGCGCTAAATGCAAAGAGGACAATGGCACGTTCATGCGGGTGACAGAATCTTTCATCCACTGGGTCGATCCTGCACCTTCAGAAGAAGAGCAGCGAGACATCAGTGCCAAGGTGCTGGGAACAACACCGCCAACACACTGAGCCTGAGGTCTCATGAACATTGTGTGCCACTTGAGAAGTGTTGTGTTATTGCACTACCTGAAAGTACTGCACTCCGTTTTTTCAAACGTACACAATGTTCATCGACTGTAGTTTTTTTATACATCACCACCAGTCGGCAACGTCATCATTTCGTTCTGTCAGCCTTAACTTTTCGGCATCTTTCAACAAGACCTGTTGCCCAGCACGGTGTTCCATCAGCATGAACATGAGTGTACAGTGCCAGCACATTGTTAAAACAGAGGCCGTCCCGCGACTCGTGAAAACCTTTCCCGCGTTTCATCTTCAGGGCCATGCTGTCATTGTCCCAGCCCCAGTCGAGCACTGTCGAATACCTGAACTCATGCCCTTTGACAGTAGTTCCTACCGGATAAAACGGGTTTTCCCGCTCAACGGTAAAAACCGAGTAACCGTGGGCCTGCGGCTTAATCGACATGCCGAACCTGGCCGGAAAAACTCCCGCCAGCGGATACTCCTCACCATCAAGCAGAATTGACTCACCCAGATAGATAAGGCCACCACATTCTGCATAAATAGGCAGTCCGGCCTCCGCAGCATCTTTTACTGAACGACGAAAACTCTCATTTTCCGCCAAGGCTCTGGCGCTGGTTTCCGGGAAACCTCCGCCTATATAGAGCCCATCAAGCTCCGGCAGTTCCGGGTCGGTGAGAGCATTCAGCTGCACAATCTCTGCTCCTGCCTGTTCAAGCGCTTCCAGATTTTCAGAGTAATAAAACTGAAACGCTGCATCCTGCAATATGCCAATCTTCACTTTTTCAGGAGAGGCTTCGGCCACATTCAGTACAGTTGCAGCAGGTTCTTCAGTGGCAAACGGCTCCATAATCGCCTCGATCCTATCGAGATCAAGATTATTACTGACTGTCTCCACCAGAAAAGAGAGTGCATCACCGCTATCTTCATATTCCTGATAAGGAACCATGCCGAGATGACGCATAGGAAATATATCGCGGTCCATACGCGGAATCACACCAAGCACAGGCAGACCGGTGTACCGTTCAACCGCCTCTGTGACCAGACGACGCTGCCGCTCGGTGGCTATCTGATTCAACACCACTCCGCGAATATCAATACGCTCATCAAAATGCATGCAACCAAGCACCATAGCGGCCACTGTACGGGTCGTTTTGGTACAGTTTACAACCAGCAGCACAGGCATCTTCAGGGTAATGGCCAGCTCGGCTGTGGAATATCCACCTTCAGGGTTTACACCATCATAAAGGCCGCGATTGCCTTCCAGCAGCGCAATATCCGCCCCCGCCGAGTGACTGAAAAAAGACCGGCGCAAAACCGGCTCTTCGACCAGATACGGGTCAAGGTTATAACACCTTCTGCCCGATGCCAGCTTAAGCCAACCTGCATCTATATAATCAGGTCCTTTTTTAAACGGCACCACAACTTTACCCCGTGCTGCAAATGCAGCAGTCAGCCCTACCGAAACTACACTCTTGCCTGAGCCTCCTGCCAGCCCGGCTACTACCAGTCCTTTACTCTGCATATTATCTGAAAATTACGTTCGGTTTATATAAATATTTATGAATGTGCCTGCATGCAGACAATTCAATACTCTTTTCAATGTTCATCTTTACCATGTATCCGCCACATTTCCAGATACAGACCGTTAAGACGTTCCTCAAGCTGCTGACGATATTCCTCAATGCCTTCACTTTTAAGACCTGCAGGGACATACATCGGCTCGCCATAAATAAAATCAACTTTAGAGAAAGGTTTGGGAAAAGATGTTCTATCCCAGGAGCGAATGGACAGATATCGTGAAGCTGACCAGGCCATTGGCAAAATCGGAATGCCGGTACGGGAAGCGAGCAGCACAGAACCCGGCTGAGCGATACGCGGAGGTCCCTGAGAACCATCAGCTACAATCGCCGTATTTTCACCCGAACGCGCCAGCTTTATCAGATCTTTCAAGGCCTGTACTCCGTGCCTGTTCCGGGAACCGCGTACCGTTCTGAAACCGAAATACTCCATGAACCTGGCTATATATTCGCCATCCTTACTTGAACTCACCATGGCAACCCCCCGGTATTTGCTCAACACTGGAAATACCCCCAGAAGCGAGTAATGCCAGAATGTGCCGATAACCTGTTTGTTGGCATCAAGAGTATTTCGACAATGCTCACCGCCATGCACTGTTACCCTGCAGCTGGCAAACCAGAATCGCAGTACTACCCCGATGACAGGCGGGAGAATGCGAAGAGAGAGTTTCTGTAACAATCCGTCTTTCATCCGAGCTCTATTTCAAGTTTTCGTAAAGTCTTGATACGGTCACGCAGTCTTGCCGCCTCTTCGAAAGCCAGTTCAGAGGCTGCCTTAAGCATTTCTTTCTCAATCTTCTTAATCTCTTTATCCAGTTCCTTGACCGATCCATATACCGGCAGATCTTCAGCAGCCTCCAACAGGGCCTGCTGCCGGTCGGCCGTAACATAGCCCGAGGCATGCAAATGCTGCTGCATGGTATCTTTTACTTTCGATATAATGGTCTGCGGCACTATATTATTTTCAACATTGTATTCATGCTGCAGAGTGCGCCGCCGCTCCGTCTCATCAAGGGTATACTGCATAGAGCCTGTAATGTCATCTGCATACATGATAACCCTGCCGTCTGCATTTCTCGCCGCACGACCACAGGTCTGAATCAATGAGCGCTCGGAACGTAAAAAGCCCTCTTTATCCGCATCAAGAATAGCCACAAGTGATACCTCAGGAATATCAAGTCCCTCACGCAGCAGGTTAATCCCCACCAGCACGTTGAACTCTCCATTACGGAGATCACGTATCAGTTCGACACGTTCAAGAGTTTTGATGTCAGAGTGCAGATAGCGCACGCGGATACCAAGTTTTTCATAATAGTCCGTCAAATCCTCAGCCATGCGCTTGGTGAGTGTCGTCACCAGAATTGCTTCATCACGCGCAACACGGATACGGATTTCCTCAAGCAGATCATCAACCTGATTTTTCGCAGGCCGAACCTCAATAATCGGATCAAGCAGCCCTGTAGGGCGAATGACCTGCTCCACCACCCTGCCCTCAGCCGCCTCCATCTCATACGCTCCGGGCGTGGCCGAGACATAAATAGCCTGATCTATTCGTCCTTTGAACTCGTCGAACCGTAAAGGACGATTATCCAGCGCCGAAGGTAGCCTGAAACCGAAATTTACCAGGGTCTGCTTGCGTGATCTGTCACCATTGTACATCCCGTTTAACTGACCAATGCCGATATGACTCTCGTCAATGAACAGCAGAAAATCCTCAGGAAAATAATCGAGCAGAGTAGGAGGCGGTGAACCCGGCTGTTTACCCGTAAGGTGACGACTGTAGTTTTCAATGCCGTTGCAATACCCGAGTTCCTGAATCATTTCCAGATCGAACATGGTGCGCTGTTCAATTCGCTGTGCTTCCAGTAACCGGTTTTCGCGATGCAACTCATCCAGGCGTACGACAAGTTCCTCTTTGATAGTGCGGTGTGCGATCTGCAGTCGGTCTTTTGAGGTAACAAAGTGACTACCGGGGAAAACAGTATACTCTTCGAGCTCTTCAAGCACTACTCCGCGAAGCGGGTCGATAACAGTTATCGAGTCAATGGTGTCACCAAAGAATTCCAGCCGGATGGCCCGATCCTCCTCATGCACCGGGAAGATGTCAATAACATCTCCGCGCACCCTGAAGGTACCACGATGAAAAGAAATATCATTGCGTTCAAAAAGCATGTACACCAGACGGCGCTGCACCTCATCCATCGGATGTTCTTCATCCTTTTTGATGAACAGATGCATATTACGGTATTCCTCGGGTGAACCGAGACCGTATATACAGGAAACAGAAGCGACGATCAGAACATCACGCCGCGTGAGAAGAGAACGGGTAGCTGAATGGCGTAACTTATCTATAGCATCGTTGATGGCCGAGTCTTTCTCGATATACGTATCAGACTGGGGTATATATGCTTCCGGCTGATAATAATCATAATAGGAGACAAAGTATTCCACTGCGTTTTCAGGGAAAAGCTCCTTGAATTCGGTAAAAAGCTGGGCCGCCAGAGTCTTGTTCGGGGCAATAACCAGAGTAGGCCGCTGTACCCTTTCTATGACACTTGCCATAGTAAAGGTCTTACCGGAACCGGTAACACCTAACAACACCTGACTTTTGACACCTTCCTGTACTCCTTTCACCAATAGCTCAATAGCCTCGGGCTGATCACCGGATGGGGTAAAAGGAGTAACGAGTTCGAACGGGATATCCATAAAATATTTCCATACATGCTGATGAGCCCACCATACTTGTCAGTTCAAACTGATGTCAGCTCCAGGGTATTTGTCAATAAACTATAGTTAGCTATATTTACAGGCAAAAGACTGAAAAAATGGCACAGAATGAACTCATAAACAGGCAAGGCTGAATGATACAATCGGACAAACCTACCAGAGGGTCAGGTAATTTGTCACTTCCTGATCTACTTTGCTCTAGAAATTTCATATGACCGGGATCGCAATTCGTCAAGGCGGCTGAGATATTGCCGACCCATCGCATAAGCTTCACATCACGATTTGCAAAGGATTGAGGTCTACAGGAGAATTTTCAGCTCAACGGTATGGAAACGGTAAACGTTGTTCCCTTGCCCATTTCGCTGATACAGGAAATGTCACCACCGGTGTTTCTGATGATGGAGTACGCCACAGTGAGTCCCAGACCGGCACCTTCCACCTGCGGTTTTGTTGAAAAGAATGGTTCAAACATCAGCTCATGCTGATCATCCGGAATGCCCCGACCTGAATCAGTTATAGCCACTGCGACAAAGTTTTCACCTGCCGCAGTCACAATCGAGACTTCCCC
>JBFHGS010000101.1:0-16063 GCA_041582995.1 Desulfopila sp.
GGATTTTGATAAAGATGGTAACGAGACTGGTGCAGATTCCTGGTTCCGTCGCGTTCTGTTTATTGATGATTATGTCCCGGGCAGCGGTGATGATAGTGATGAAAGTGAAGCTGCTGATAGCGCTGAAGAACCTGTCGTAGTCTCGACAGGAAAAGGGAAGAACTGATACTCCTGACGCCCATTTTACATACATTCACGTTGGGATAGGGTAAAAGATATCTTGTTTCCCCTCACCTGTTCAATCTGATATTCAGGGGTAATCAGAAAAGATTTTACCGGCGAACCAGAGTTGATTATCTTCAGTTGCAATTGTCGTGAAGGTTGTTCTCATGCATTAATAATCATGGAAAACAGGTAATAAAAACCACAGGAAAAAAGCTCCCTTACAGGGGGCTTTTTTTTTCTGTGGTCGGATAAAATTTTTTTGTCCGGTTATTTCATGGAGACAATCATGAGAGTATTTCTGAAATGTTGACATATCTAAACAACGCATCAGTTCCTAAGAATATGAAGATGGGCAGGATGATTTCAGTTTTATTTATAGACTGCATTTTGCGTTAAAGTTAATGTTGTTTTGGGTTGCCCCCTCACTCTCACCTGATCCAATTGCAATGTAGGGGAATCAGAATGCTGTTTAATTGGTTAAGTTATCAGAAGGTATGTGGAACGGTGTCTTCAACGATATGCCACTTTTGTGGACGAGAAACATCAGGTAGGCTTGAGACTAAAGTGTAGCTAATATACAATGCTGTAATTTTCAGAAAAGAAATTTACAAAAATGTCATCCTTTGTTTTTCTGGTAATGTTAATTCTCATAATAAAAAGACCAACTTTCCAGTGGATGTGATTTTGGTATGAAAATTAATATAATGGAATGTTTATTGCTTTCTAACTGCCGTGAAAGATTCGGCCGAAGAAACGAGCCGTATTGAGAAGTGATAACTGATGTTCGCTGTAACTGTACAAAAAAAATGTCGCTGGTTGCAGCATAAATCGTAAACAGTACAACTTAGAGAGGAGAGAAGAATGAAGAGATTGCTGGTCGTGGCCTTCATAATGGCGCTGTTCTCGGCCCATCTGGTGCAGGCAGGTACACCCAAGGATTTTCTGGTGATGGGAGGGAGAATAGATGATCTCATAACTATGGACCCGGCTGAGATATTTGAATTCTCCGGAGCTGAGTATGCGGCAAACACCTATGATCGACTGATTAACTATGATGTTGATAATGTAAGCAATATTTACGGTGGTGTGGCGGAAAGCTGGACAATCTCGGATGATGGTCTGACCTATATCTTTAAAATCAGAGAAGGAATTCAATTTCCTACCGGAAATAAGCTTACTGCTGAAGATATTGTTTTTTCGCTCAGGCGCGTAGTCAAGCTGGATAAGTCTCCGGCATTCATCCTTACCCAGTTTGGATTTACCCCTGACAATATTGAGCAGACGATCACTAAGCTTGATGATTATACGGTTCAAATGATAATCGACAAGCCGTATGCCCCCACCTTTTTTCTCTATTGTCTGACCTCCACTCCGGCGTCTGTTGTGGATATGAAAGAAGTGATGGCACATGAGCAGGATGGTGATCTCGGTTATAATTGGTTGAAGACTGCCTACGCTGGTTCAGGACCATTTATGCTGAAAAGCTGGAAACCCTCTGAGTCTCTCATTCTCGATCGCAATGATACCTACTGGGGAGAAAAAGCCAAATTAAAGCGCATCGTACTTCGACATATCAATGAGACTGCAACGCAACGACTGCTGCTTGAAAAAGGAGATATTGATATTGCCAGAAACCTGCAGGCGGACGATATCAAAGGCCTTGAAGGTAACCCGGATGTGAAAATACGCAAACGGGCCAAAGGAGCTGTCTATTATCTGGGTTTGAACCAGAAAAACAAATATCTGCAGATTCCACAGGTACGTCAGGCCTTTAAATACCTGGTTGATTATCAGGGAATGGAGCAGACTATTCTCAATGGTAAGATGACTATTCATCAGGCATTTTTGCCGAAAGGCTTTCTCGGTGCCCTTGAGGAAACACCTTTCAAGCTTGATGTAGAAAAAGCGAAAGCGCTGCTGAAAGAGGTTGGACTTGAAGATGGTTTCACCGTTACGATGGATACCCGTAACAGTGAGCCGACAACGTCAATGGCTCTTGCTATTCAGGGTACGCTGGCTCTGGCCAATATTAAGCTTGAGATTATACCGGGAGAAGGAAAGCAGACGCTGACCAAATACCGCTCCCGGACTCACGATATCTATATTGGTAACTGGGGACCGGATTATATGGATCCTCACACCAATGCAGATACCTTTGCCCGTAACCCGGATAACTCAGATGATGCCAGTGCCAAGCCTCTGGCCTGGAGGAATTCCTGGGATATCCCTGAGATGACGAAGAAAGCAGACGCTGCAGTTCTGGAGCGGGATACCGCAAAACGTGCGGAAATGTATCTGGCACTTCAGCGCGAACATCAGCAAGTATCTCCGTTTGTTATTATGTTTCAAGATATAGAAATACTTGGCAAACGGGCAAATGTTGACGGTTTTATTATTGGACCTAGTTTTGACTCCAATTTCTATCAGTACGTTACCAAGTAAAGACTTTCAAGAGGCACGACCAACAGTGCTTCAGCAGAGGCTCTTTATGTGATGTAGAGATGTTTCGGCGAATCCGCTAAGCCGCAGTTTTCAGTGATAAGCGGATTCGCCGGACTTGAAAGAGCAGAAAATTTATTATCTGATTCCCCATCTTTTGCAGCGAGAATGGTGAGGTGTTATGCGCCAGGAGTATATAATGCGGTGTGTTGTGGTCACCAGAAATGTTGCAACTACTGTTGTGTAGGTGTGCCTTTGACGAACACAGTTCACGCCTCAATATTCACTCCTTACGCGTCATCTGATCAAGCTGAAATTTTGCTGATAATCAGATACTTTTATTACTTTATACGGACTCTCTTTAAGATATGGTGCAGATGTTCCACAAAAGGCGCATAACACGGGCAGCGGATCAGACCTTCCGTCTGCTGGTTATGGTGCTGATTACCTTCTTTGGCTTGTTGCTCATTACTTTTCTTATCGGTCGGGTTGTACCGATTGACCCGGTGCTTGCAGTGGTCGGCGATAAAGCTTCTGCTGAGGTGTATGAGCGGGCCCGCTTAGCAATGGGTTTGCATCTCCCTCTCTGGCAGCAGTTTTTTATTTATGTCGGTAATGTAGTGCGTGGAGACCTCGGCACTTCAGTGCTCACGGCAAAGCCTGTACTCGAAGATATAATCCGTGTTTTTCCGGCTACTTTTGAGCTGGCAATTACTGCGACACTTATAGGAGTGGTTGTTGGTATTCCACTTGGAGTGTTTTCAGCGGTCAAACGCGGCAGTCTGCTGGACCACATTACACGTGTCATTGGTCTGTTTGGCTATTCTCTGCCAATTTTCTGGCTGGGCCTCATGGCCTTGATGGTCTTTTATGTACGGCTTGACTGGTTACCGGGACCAGGCAGAATAGATGTTTTCTATGAAGATATTGTCGATCCGGTCACTGGAATACTACTGATTGACAGCATAATTGCCCGGGAGTGGGAAGTTTTCAGGAATGCGTTGTCGCATGTCATTATGCCCGCTGCACTGCTCGGATATTACAGCATGGCCTATCTTTCACGCATGACTCGTTCATTTATGCTTGAACAGTTACGGCAGGAGTATATTCTGACCGCGCGGGTTAAAGGTGTTGCTGAATGGCGGGTGATATGGGGGCACGCGCTGGGAAACTGTGCGATTCCCCTGATAACCGTTGTTGCGCTTAGCTTTGGCTCACTGCTTGAAGGTTCGGTGCTCACCGAAACCGTCTTCGCCTGGCCCGGACTCGGGCTGTATCTCACCAACTCCCTTCTGAACGCGGATATGAACGCAGTTCTTGGCAGTACTATTGTTGTCGGTGCTATTTTTCTCGGGGTGAATCTCTTCTCCGATTTTCTCTATAAAGTTATGGACCCTCGAGTTCGCTGACATAACCGCAACCGCGCTGCAATCGCGTATAGTTATTTATCATGGCAAAGAGAGTTACACACATTAGTACTGGCAGAGAGTGGCTGCTGACGGATACGCCTCAGTCCGCTTTTCAGGCTGCTGCCGGAAGAGCCTATCTGGGGATACTTGACTTTTTGAAAAATCGCCTGGCGGTATTAGGGCTGTTAATCATTTTGGCCCTTGTTTTCATTGCGCTGTTCGCACCGCAGCTTGCGCCATTTGATCCGGTGACTACGCGACTTGGTGATCGTTTGCAGCCGCCATCTTTAGACCACTTCTTCGGTACGGATGAAGTGGGCCGGGATATCTTCAGCAGAATTATCTGGGGATCACGCTTAACATTGTACATCATCGGCCTGGTGGCAATAATTGCAGCTCCTGTGGGCATAATTATCGGTACTGCTTCCGGGTATTTCGGCGGGTTTATTGATACTGTGCTGATGCGGGTCACCGATATCTTTCTCGCCTTCCCGAAATTAATTCTCGCTCTGGCTTTTGTTGCGGCACTGGGACCGGGTATAGAAAATGCTATTATCGCTATTTCTATTACTTCATGGCCTCCCTATGCCAGAATTGCCAGAGCAGAGACTATCACTATCAGGAACTCGGATTTTATAAGGGCGATCAGGTTGCAGGGTGCAGGGCCTTTACGCATTATAACCGGCCACATTATGCCGCTTTGCATGTCTTCTCTGATCGTCAGAGTGACACTTGATATGGCAGGTGTAATCATGACGGCTGCCGGGCTTGGCTTTCTTGGTCTCGGGGCGCAGCCGCCATCACCGGAGTGGGGTGCAATGACTTCCAGCGGCAGGGCCTATATTATTGATCACTGGTGGCTGATAACCATGCCGGGTACTGCGATATTCGTGGTAAGTCTGGCTTTTAACCTTCTTGGAGACGGCCTGCGGGAAGTTCTCGATCCTAAGAGTGATAACTGAAAATGAACAGCGATACACTTCTTTCAGTACGTAATCTCAATGTATCTTTTCCATCTGCCAAAGGAGATGTACAGGCAGTACAAAATGTGAGCTTTGCAATAGGGAAAGAGAAAATAGGTATTGTCGGTGAATCCGGATCAGGTAAATCCGTGACCGGTCGTGCGATACTGCGTCTTCTTCCTCCATATGCCAAAGTCGATGCTGAAGAGATCAGTTTTAAAGGTGAAAACCTGCTCACTTATAATGATAAGCAGATGAGGCAAATACGGGGAAAGCAGATTTCAATGGTAATGCAGGACCCGAAATATTCCCTCAATCCTGTTCGGACTGTCGGCGAACAGATTATGGAAGCATATTCTATTCATCGCAGGGTTTCTCGGAGGCAGGCTAAAGAGCAGACTCTGAATATGCTTGCTGCCGTCCGGATAAGAAATCCCGAACAGGTGTATAAACTCTACCCGACCGAGGTCTCTGGCGGAATGGGCCAGAGAATCATGATTGCTATGATGCTTATTCCTGAGCCGAGTCTGCTCATTGCCGATGAGCCGACTTCCGCTCTTGACGTGACAGTACAACTCCAGGTTCTGGCGATACTTGATGACCTTGTTTCACAGCGGGGGATGGGGCTGTTGTTTGTGTCCCACGACCTCGAGCTGGTTTCGTCATTCTGTGACCGAATCATTATTATGTATGGCGGAAGGATAATGGAGATTGTCGAGGCTGCTGAATTACATAACTCTACCCATCCATATACTCGAGGTCTTTTGAACTGTCTGCCGAAAATCGAAGGGAAGAGAGAACGGCTGCCTGTTTTAAAGCGCGATGAGTCGTGGCTGAAGGCTGATTTTTCACACACATTGTCGGGTAGGGAATAATATGTTGAAGGTAGAGAATCTGAATGTCATTTTTGGTCATGGTTCGGCCAGAAATCATGCTGTAGAAGATGTTTCGTTCACTGTTAACAGAGGTGAAAGCTTTGGAATTGTAGGTGAATCCGGCTCAGGTAAATCCACCGTTCTTAATTGTATCGCCGGCTTGTTGCATAACTGGCGCGGTACTCTTGAGATAGCCGGCACGATGATCGGGCATAAGCGGGATATGGCTTTTTTCCGTATGGTACAGATGGTGTTTCAGGATCCCTATGGCTCATTGCATCCACGGCACACCATTGACAGAACGTTGAAAGAGCCTGTCGCAATACATCAGCTGGGAGATGCCAACAAACGTGTAGAAAAAGTGCTGGCCGAGGTTGGCCTCGGGGACCGGTTTCGATTCCGCTACCCGCATCAGCTCTCAGGCGGACAGCGCCAACGGGTAGCAATAGCGCGCGCTCTGATTCTTGAACCTGAAGTTATTTTACTCGACGAGCCCACTTCCGCTCTTGATGTTTCTATTCAGGCAGAAGTATTGAACCTGCTGCAGGATATCCGCCTTGAACGTAAACTGACCTATGTGCTGGTAAGTCACGACCTTGCTGTTGTGTCGCATATGTGTGATCATATTATGGTTATGAACCATGGTCGGACAGTTGAGGAGATTACCAGAAACCAGCTGCAGGGTGGTGAGCTGTGCAATCAGTATACCCGTCAGCTTCTTGTTGCCAGCAAGGGGTACGACAGGGCGGCAATAGATCAGTTTCAGGATTACTAATTTTTCCGGTTTATATCTGAATTGAAGGTGAGCATGTTACCAAACGCTACAATAAATGTCAGTGTCAGCAGTCATTATCGCGAGCCATCCTACGCGAGTGAGATCGTGTCACAGGGGATTCTCGGGGAGCAGGTCGAGGTTATCGAGCACACTCCTCTCTTTTGCAGAATTCGCCAGGAGGATGGTTATGAGAGCTGGGTCAGTACTGATCAAATATGGAATGATATACAAACGGCGGCTGACTGGAGATTGGTCAGGAAGCATTTTGTGCGATTACGGGAAGAACCGTTTGCAGAGTCACCTGCCATAAGAGATGCAGTAATAGGCTGTAGACTGCCTGTTACTGATGAGCATGGAGACTGGTATAAAATTGCTTTGCCTGATGGGCTTTCGGGTTGGTCTCAGAAGCAAGCGTTTGATATCTTTCCGCAATTTTCAGCAGAAAATATACTCGCTTTGGCCCGAGAATTTCTTGGCTATCAGTATACCTGGGGAGGCAGAAGCCCCAAAGGCTTTGATTGTTCAGGTTTTGTGCAGACAGTATTCAGGCTGCATGGCATTCTTCTGCAACGCGATGCATATCAACAACAGGAGAAAAACCGTATAAATATCAGTTTCCTGGAAGCAATGCCTGCTGATCTGCTCTTTTTCGGAAAGACTCCTGAGAGGGCAACACATGTAGCAATATCTCTTGGAAATGGCCGGTTCATTCATGCCAGTGGTTGGGTTAAATACAATAGCTGTAACGAAGCAGATGAAGACTTTAGTCAGCGACACGCAGATACATGTATTTCCGTAAGTCGCTATGGACTGCAAAAATAGCATAATGATTATAACATTATAAAATTATTACACTTTGATGAAGATTTATATTAGTGCCGATATAGAGGGCGTGTGTGGCTGTACCGACTGGGATGATGCAACTAAAGGAACATCAGATTATCCGGAATTTCAAAAACAGATGAACAAAGAGGTACGGGCAGCTTGTGAGGGGGCTTTGGCTGCAGGAGCAACTGAAATATATATCCGGGATGCGCATGGCAGTGCACGCAACCTTGTAGCTGCGGAATTGCCAGAAAACACACGGCTTGTACGAGGCTGGAGTCGACATCCGTATATGATGATGCAGGAACTTGATTCAACTTTTGATGCAGCTGTTATGATTGGATACCACTCTCCGGCGGGTTGTGCCGGAAACCCTCTAGCCCATACTATGAGCAAATCTATAGCTGAAGTTAACATTAACGGAGAACCTGCTTCGGAGTTTCATATTAACCGGTATACTGCAATGCTTGAGAACGTTCCGGTAGTTTTTGTCTCCGGCGATCAAGAGATCTGCGATCTTGCTACGGAAGCGATGCCAGGACTTGTTACGGCTCCAGTAAAAACAGGAACCGGTGCTTCCACGGTAAATATTCATCCGGATTTTGCCGTGGAAATGATCAGGTCAAGAGTACAGCAGGCACTTTATGATAGACCCGCACTGGATGTCGATACGATTCCTGCCAGTTTTACTGTGACTATCTCTTATAAAAATCCTAAGGATGCGTATAAAGCTTCTTTCTTCCCGGGAGCGCGGCTGATTTCACCTGTAACAATAGGCTATGAGGCAGGTAACTATTTTGATGTATTGCGTTTATTTCTTTTCACTCTATAACAGCCTGAAGCAATAGACTTTCTGGAAGGTAGATACGAATCATGGATAAAAAATATCTGGAGCAGGTTGCTGCTCTGCATGAAAAAGCGTTTACTGTTGATGCACATTTCGACCTGACATATGAAGTTGGCAACAGGCGCGAACGAGGTCTGAAAAAGGTCATTGAAACAAGTTACCTGAAACAGTTTCAGGCCGGGAAGGTTGATCTGCTCGTCTCAGCCATGTTTATTCATGATTATTTTCTTCCTGAAATGGGGCTGCGTCGTGCTCTGGATCAAATCAGTTATCTCATGGAAGAAATAGATGAAACACCAGGCTCATTTCGGCTATGTCGAACAACTGTAGAAGCCCGTGCTGCCCGGGCTGCAGGCGAAACAGCTTTATTTCTTTCATTGGAAGGAGCCGAGCCGCTGCAGAATGATATTCGACTCCTTAGGGTTTTTTATGAGCTCGGGGTGAGGGGATTAGGGCTGGTTTGGAGTCGTCGTAATTATGTGGCTGATGGAGCAACGTTTGTTTCTACCCGTTCCGGAAAGAAGGGCGGGTTATCGACATTTGGTGTAGAGCTGATTGAAAAAGCTGAAGAGCTTGGGATGTTTGTAGACGTCAGTCATCTGAATGACGAAGGTTTCTGGGATGTTATAGCTGTCACAAGGCAACCGGTAATTGCCTCCCATTCAAACTGTCGGGCACTAGCAAAGAGTATGCGAAATCTGACTGATGAGCAGATCTGTGCTATTGCGGAAAAAGGCGGTGTTATCGGTATGAACTCTATTAATAAATTTATCCGTGATGACGAGCCGAAGGTGACCGTTGACCATTTTCTTGATCATGTTGATCATATTGTAAAAATTGCGGGTGTAGCACACGTTGGACTTGGCTTTGACTTATGCGAAAGCTTCAGGGATTATCTGCAGATCGAAGAGCCTCTGCCGAGCGAGGATGTCATTAAGACCCATGCCGGTTTAGGGGAGTTTACTGCCGGCCTGATTCAACGCGGCTACTCTGAAGAGGATATCGTTGCTATACTCGGCGGTAATTTTATGCGGGTTTTTGCTGAAATACTGGGCTAGGTACGAGCAGCAACCGGGTCTGTGACCACCAGGTATTGCAGCGGTATAAAGATACACTGCTGATTAGTATAAAGGCCCGAAAAGATCAAGTTGAGTCAGGTATAGTCGCATATCGAATTCGAGTTGATGGTATGCCGGTTCCATATATTTGCAGAGCTTGAAGAATGCCTTGTTATGATCTTTTTCTTTGAGATGAGCCAGCTCGTGGACAACAATCATACGTAAAAAGGGCTCAGGGCAGTTTTTGAAAGTGGAAGCTATACGAATTTCGTTTTTTGCTTTAAGTTTGCTGCCCTGCACGCGCGAAACAAATTTATGGATGCCGAGAGCCTGATTATGCATCTTGATCTTCGGATCAAATACTACCTTGCTGAGCGGTTGAGATTTAGCCATATATTCATTTTTGATAGATATGGTGTAATCATAGAGAGCCTTGTCTGTACGGATTTCATGTGATGCCGGATATTTTTTCAGCAGCAGATCGGCCAGTTTCTTATCTGCAATCACAATTTGAATCTGGTCTGTCAGATTATCGGGGTATCCTGTAAAATATTTTAATTCCTGCATGGTAGTACCTGGTTGTTGCTATCGAAATCTTCTTCATTACCTTTTGTGTGCGGCATTATACGTATGCGAACTACGGTTTGTAATGAGTCGGTTGAAATTGCCTGAGTTTGTGAAAGAAATATCGGATATGAATTGACACCGTTGTGAGAAATTGAACTGTGATCGAAGGGAGAAAAAGAACATATCTCTTTTATAATCAATTATCGGCAAGAATACACTGTACACTTTCGAATTGTTTACTGCTGGGGAAGTTCAATGTAGGCGAAATACCCTGTGCACAGATCGGGAACGCACTGAATTTTATTGCATCCGTTAGAATTTTCAAACAGAAAAATATCGCAGTCGGGCTAATCCTGGAGCATCTACGAAGATAATAGAAACATCTACCTATGTCTTTCTGGGTTTCAGGTTATTGGTGAACGTATGGATGAAATTGACGGACTTGAACTCGTTATGAAGATTAGTTGTTGAGGTGCACCCTCTCGAAAACTGTTAATTACCCTCATCAAGCACCTCCCTGATAGTCACCAGGATCTCCTCAACAGCAAGTGGTTTCTCGCAATACGCCCGAATCCCCATGGAAAGTGCCTTTTCCCGATTGATCATTTCACTATGACCTGTGCATAAAATAACAGGCAATGCAGGTTGAGTTTTCATTACCTCGGTAGCCAGTTCGGCCCCTGTAATGCCGGGCATCGTCATGTCGGTGAGTAAAAGGTCAAAGGAATTATGTTGCAGTTGTAGTGCTGCAAGTGCATCTGGGCCATTGCTAAAAGCTGTAACTGAGTATCCGTAACGCACAAGCAGATCACGTGTCATATTGATGATATCCTCTTCGTCATCGACAAGGAGGATATGTTCATGTCCTCCCGTTATCATAACATCTCTGGATAATGGTGTTGTGATGTCTGCAGGTTGCTCATCATGCAGTGGCAGATAGACGTGTACTGACGTACCTTGATTTTGCTCACTGTAAACGTGAATATAACCATTATGACTTTTTACAATTCCGTGAACAACTGCTAGACCAAGTCCTGTGCCGGAGTTGGCTCCTTTGGTTGTGAAGTAGGGGTCGAACATCCGCTGTTGCGTCTCCGCATCCATACCGCAACCTGTATCACTGACCTGGATACGTGCGTATCTGCCGGATGGGATTCTCAGAAGTGCATGTGCGCCTGTCGGGCCTATATCTACAGCTTTCAGGTTAACCCCGAGAATCCCGCCGTGTTGAGCCATGGCCTGAGCAGCGTTGGTGCAGAGATTAAGAACAATCTGGTGGAGTTGGGTAGGGTCACCGTATACGGTTGAGCCGTTCTGGATATCGCTTTCAATTGTTACAGTGCTGGGCAGGGAGGAGCGGAGGATAAGTATAGTATCAGAAAGTACATCCGCAGGGTCGAGAGCTATTTTAGACAGGTCACTTTTTTTACTGAAAGTGAGAATCTGGCGGGTGAGAGCTTTGGCTCGGTATGCCCCTTTCAGTGAGCCGTCAATAAAACTGGCCAGTTTTTCAGGGTTGTTGCCGACCTCAAGACGTGCAAGTTCATTATAACCGATAATGGAGCTCAGAATATTGTTGAAGTCATGGGCAATTCCACCTGCAAGTGTGCCGATTGATTCCATCTTCTCAGCTTGTCGTAACCGTTCTTCAAGTTCTTTACGCTTTTCTCCAGCCTCCTTTTCCCTGGAAATATCTCTTGATATGCCGAGAAGATAGGCCGGTCTGCCAGCTACACCTTGCATTGGAATTTTTTTAGTATGAAGATAGCGAGCGCCTGTCGGGGTCTGAATCTCTTCTTCTGCTATATCCAGTTGTACACCGCTGGAAAGTACCTCACGATCTTTACCGATGAAAAATTCCGCCTGCTCTTTAGGGAAAAAATCAAAGTCATTTTTACCGATCAGCTCTGTGACGGATACCCCTATTATGTCTTCAGCTGCTTTATTGAGGCGTACAAAACTGAGATCATCAGCTTTTTTCACAAAAATCATGTCAGGTATGTTTTCGATTACCGAATTGAGAAACTGTTCGTTGTCCTCCAGTGCTTCTTCGGCTTTACGGCGACGTAGAGTGGTTACTGATAAAGAGAGTAGTAAGGTCAGCAGGGTAAGAAAGGAAATGATCATAGCCCAGATTTCACCTTTGTAGTTCGCGTACAGTGAATAGGGCTTGTTCAGCAGTTCGCTCCCCTGCGGTAAAAGAGACTGGTCTATACCCAGAGATTGTATGGCGTTGTAATTGAAAACTGGAATGCTAGGCGCGGAAACAGGAGTAATCTCAGCCACAGAAGATTGATGGGTTGCAATTCGGAGGGCAGCAGCTGCTGCAATGGCCCCCTGAGTTTCGCCATGCGTGACTATGCCTCCGAGAACACCATCCTGAATGTACACATCCTCCATGCTTATGAGTATGAATCGGCCTGACTGAGAAAGGGTTCTGATGACATTTTTCAGCGGAATGTTGCATTTCTTCTCATCCAGAAATCCGCCAACGGTGGTCAGTAATATAAGCCCTTCTTCGAGAGTGGAGAGCCGTTTCGTAATGGTTGAAAAAGAAGTATCGCCCAGAACTTCTATGGTGAGTGAACTTCGCTGGGTTGCAATATGATTATTGATGTCTTCTTTGATTGCAGTAAAGGTTGAAGAACCATCGCCAATAATCAGTAATTTCTCGGTTTTGGGGAAGAGGTCCTGAACAAGACGGAGATTTCCCGCTATGTCCTTCGTTTCGAGAACGCCGGTATAGCTGCTGCGGTCAAGACGCAAAAGACTGGTAGTATTATTAATCCCGCTGAATATTACCGGTGACTCAGGGAAGATTGATTCTTTGAAATTCCGTAAAAATTCCAGAGCATCGTCATCAGTTGCAAAGATAATATCTGGTTTGTACCCATCATATTTTTTCTTGAGATAATCTCTGAAAAAAAGTTGATATTCTGCTGTGGGCTGGACTCGTTTGGTATCGAGATATTCTGTTTTGAAGGTTGTTTCATATTGGAGATGTGCCTCTTTGAAAGCTGAGACAAACCCGTTGTTCTGATTCTTTGTCCAGGGATATTCCTGATGGTAGGAATGAAGAATGAAAATATTGCGATCATAATCATCAGCTTCAGCCAAGTCAGCAAGTAGCAGGCAACAGAATATATTCCAGAACAGTAGTGAGGACAGAGTGATGTTGCGGAAAATCATAGAACCAAAAGAAGATATAGTGAAGTGCAATTTGAAGAAAAGACTAATCTATAGGACAGATAGGGCGTACACGTATTTGGCGCAATCCTAGCAGGAGGTGGTAGCTTTGGCAAGAGTAATATGCTGGCCGTTTTAGCTCGAAATGCTTTTGTGCAAAGGGAAAAGCTCATGTTTGTGTTAGCTGTAATTTGATCTATTATATTTTTTCATTAAATATCAAAATGTTCTGTGGTGTGAGTAGCAATGAGGGTGCAATAGCGGGTCAGTATTATTTTGGCAGATTGCGGGAATATTATCGGATGATTTGTTGAAATGATTGTAAAGGAGGTCTTTGCCATACACTCTATGCAAACAGTGTGGCATGTTGGCCTTCAGTTAGTAAAGTACATATACATGAGATGTTTGTGACCTGTATCCTGATCAGTAAATAACATAATCCTAACATCATTGGCGTAAAAGTGGGCTGTGTGTTGTTCACATTGTTTCATATACCAATAAATCATTAAAATGATGTACAGGAGAAAGAAAATGCAAAAATTACTGTCCCTCTCGGCGCTTGCAACCCTCATGGCCTGCAGTTTTACAAGTCTGGCGGTGGCTGACGACAATGAACGTCTTGTATCCTTAAATGACCCGATGGCAGCTTTTCTTGAAACGAGAGAGTTCGCCGCTAAGATGGGGGCGAGTGCTGAATTCAGGAAGATGGAAGGGGTTGCTTATGACACAAAGAACAATAAGATTTATATCGCTATGAGTTCTATCGATAAAACCATGAGTGATGACAAAGGTGATATTCAGCTTCAGGAAAATAAATGTGGCATTGTGTATGAGGCCGATCTCGACAAGAACTACAACATCAGCAATCTAAAGCCAGCTGTTGTTGGTGGGCCATATAATAAAACCGTAAAATCAAGCGTTCCAAGCGGTTTTGCAGATCAATGTGACGTGAATAATATAGCTAATCCTGATGGGCTCTACGTTGATAAACATGGTAACCTCTGGATATCTGAGGATACCAGCAGCCACACCAACAACTCCCTCTGGAGATGGAACGGTAATAAACTCGAACGCTTTGCCACTGTGCCGACCGGTGCAGAGATTACCGGCATTACTGTGACCGACAGTGATGACGTGCTGTTCAATATCCAGCATCCATCAGCTATGAGTAAATTTCCATATAATCGCGGTGTAGTAGGAATTGTGAATGGTTTTACTTCAAATGATGAGTTTACCGAGGTTGAGGTGCCGACTGGTGATGATATATATGATCTGAAGATCGCTTCAGGCCAGTATCAGGTTCTGGCCCGGGTGGGTGAAGTTATCCCTAACGATGTTTATGGTAACAGATTTGGTCAGGTTAACCGTCTTGATGGAAGTCTGAAAGAAATGTGCAACCATCCGGATGGCAATATGTTTCTGCCGATTACTGCTTCAGGCGATAATGGCTATCTATTTACCAATTTCGAGTGCAGGCCGGGTAATGTCGCCAAGATGTACTTGCAACGCACCCAGGGTGGCTGGGATGTTCTGGATGGTGAGAACGTAAACTTCGATTCGTTACGTGGAACCTGGAATAACTGTAATGCCAGTGCTACGCCATGGAACACCGGACTTTCCAGTGAGGAATATGAGCCGATGGCTGTAAAATCAGGATGGCAGAAAAACGTTGCGGATATGACGGATTATCTTAACGAGCAGGCCAACCCGTATGACTATGGCTATCCTTTAGAGTTGATTCCGGATGCAAATGGTGATTCTTCTACAACTCAAGTAGTCAGGCATTATAATATGGGACGGTTGAGTTATGAGATGAGCCGGGTTATGAATGATCGCAAGACTGTATATAGTGGTGATGACGGGACCGGAGTTATCCTGAGCAAATATGTTGCAGATAAAGAAGGTGATCTGAGTGCTGGTACCATCTATGCTGCCAGAGTAGCTCAGCAGTCGGATGAGAGTTTTAAGGTTGAATGGATCGAGCTTGGGCGTTCGACTGATGCTGATGTCTATGATGCTGTCAGGGCTGTAAATCTTAAATGAGAATATCTGTTTTCAGGCGTATGTAACAGACCGGAAATTTTACCGGTCTGTTCTTTTTAATGATACATTTCTCTTACTCTTCTCCTGAAGATCAAGAAGGAAAGAGACTACGTCATCAATATTTTTGGGAGTAAGGTTGTCATCATTGCCCTGATCCTGACCGACCATGATAGAGCCGGGTATTCCTTGCTTGATGATGGATTTAAGAAAGAGGTCTGTTCGAAGTACCCGTCGTGGCTGTTCCAGGTTACTACCGATGTACCCTTCAGCTGAGTTGCCATGACAAGCACTGCAATGTTGTAAAAAAAGTTTTTTTCCTACGCTTGTGTCTCCTTTAACACCCGGGAATCGAGGTAGTCGTAACGGTTTCAGATCCGATGGGTCAAGTGATGGAGGTGTGAGTAACTGTCCCGCCAGAGCAAGCTCTTCACCTGCCTCCTCCCAGCGAACAATATATGCGACGACTGCCCGTATTTCTTTCGTGCTGAGTTGGCCGCCGAGCACCTGTGCAAAGGGACGCATCTGAGTTGAGGTTTTTCCTTCCGTAATAAATCGCTGAACAGTTGCAGAACTCAAACCTCTACCCATGCGTGCTTTTTCATAGGCAAGGTGACAACGGTGACAGTTTCGAGTGTATAGCAACCCACCATGTGCAATCGAATCTCGTGCTATGAGGAGTTGCAAAGCTGCAGGGAATTCATCAGATTTTGTGGCAGGCTCCTGATTTGCGTCTTGTTCCTTCTGTGGTGCAATCTGTATCTGTGAAGAAACATGAACTGGAGGCGGTGGCAATTCCTGCAGAGCAGGTTCGCTCTGTAATTCCTCCCACTTCAGCATATACTCTGCCAGGCCTTCCAGTTCCTTGCTGCCCAAAGGTCCTCCGCTCCGTCGTGACCATTTTATTCTACAACC
>JBFHGS010000102.1:0-15961 GCA_041582995.1 Desulfopila sp.
ACCATCTTTTTTTCCGGATGTCGCTGCCGCTTGAGCGCGGTTCCCCGGAAGGGGCGTAATGGTAATTTTTATGCCCATTTTTGCGAAAACCTGCGGGATGACAAGCCTGCCAACTTCCTGCTCCAGCAAACCTTCTATGGAGACGAAATTGTACTCTGCTGCGGTAGCGGTAACCGGGGGCAGAACTCCGTTTGCAATCACGAAGAGATAACAGACGATGGCTCTGAGCACTGCAGGTAAACTACTCATTTTTTCTCCTGAAAGAATGTTGTCTTCTGTTACGTAGATAACTATATCGATATAGCGTATGACAGAATTTCGTTATCTGACTGATCTTAAATTCCAGCTTGTTCAGGATAGGAGTGAAGGTGAGGTGCAAACTGCATTCGTCGAAGTGTCATTTCGGTAGTCGTATCTGCTGTAATCTCTGAGAACGGAACATGCTGCTGTGTATGCTCCTTACTCCTGACGCGAGACGCCTCACCATTCTTGCTGAAAAAGAGGGGGAATCAGATTACGTTATGTCATGTAATGACATACTCTACCAGAGGGAATGTCTATTTCAGCCTGGGAAAGTCGAACAGAATATTCTGATTGAGATGTATTAGCCTGTAATGTTGGAATATTATATTTTTAATAGGAGCTCTTTGAGCTTGCCCTCGTGCACTATTTGGTTACTATATGTGCTTGCATTCAATTGCGTATGCTATTCTCCATGTCCGACTGTGTGGCCAGTGTCTTCATGATGGTCAATGATATATTTTTAACAAAGGACTGGAGTTTCAGTAAAGTGATAGACAATTTAAATTTGGGGGGAGTTTATGCATATTCTTGTAACCGGCGGGGCCGGCTATATCGGTAGTCACACCTGTATAGAATTGCTGAATGCTGGACATCGGGTTACGGTTGTTGACAATCTAATGAATTCAAAGGAAGAATCGCTAAAGAGGGTGGCAGAATTGACTGGTGTGAAACCAGGTTTCTTCAAAGTTGACCTGCTGGATAGAGAAAATCTTGAAAAGGTCTTCTCAGAAACCGCAATGCCTTTTGATGCTGTTATTCATTTTGCGGGTCTGAAAGCGGTTGGTGAGTCAGTGCAGAAACCCCTCTGGTACTATCATAATAATCTCACAGGCACACTTATTCTCTGTGAGACTATGGCTAAATACAGTGTGAAAAATATTGTATTCAGTTCTTCCGCAACGGTATACGGCAACCCTGCATCTGTCCCGATCCTTGAGGATTTTCCACTTTCCTGCACGAACCCTTATGGACGCACAAAGCTGATGATCGAAGATATCCTGCGTGACATTCATGTTGCCGATGAGAGCTGGAATGTTGCACTGCTCAGATATTTCAACCCGGTAGGTGCGCATGTGAGTGGCAGAATCGGGGAGGATCCTCATGGGATTCCAAACAATCTGATGCCCTATATTGCTCAGGTTGCGGTTGGTAAACTTGAGAAGTTGACCGTGTTTGGTAATGATTATCAAACAAAAGATGGAACAGGTGTGCGTGATTATATTCATGTGGTGGACCTGGCTGCAGGTCATGTGAAGGCTATTGAGAAGTTGGCGGAAAAGCCGGGAGTTGTGACTTACAACCTTGGGACGGGACAGGGATATAGTGTGTTGGATATGGTTGAGGCATTTAAGAAGGCAAGTGGTCGAGATGTACCGTTTGTCATCGCTGGTAGACGGGCTGGTGACATTGCGGCCTGTTACGCCGATCCGGCGAAGGCTCTGAGTGAGCTTGGTTGGAAAGCCGAGAAAGGTATTCGGGAAATGTGTGAAGATAGCTGGCGCTGGCAGATGCAGAACCCCGAGGGGTATACTGATTAAAATTGCTATATGGTAATTATTCAGTATTGAGTAGTTGCAGTATATGTCGTTGTGTGCTGTCTCCCCCGGCCATACGTGCTGAGAAAATGGGTAACCAGATATTGTTATTCACTCAATGTCATTTCATGCGGCGTAAGAGTTTTTGATGTTTCGTCTGTAAACATGATCAATTATTTGCTACTGGTGAAACGCTGAGCCTGACAAAGCCCGAAATGAATAGCGATGCGGGTTAATTCATTCCCGGTAAATTTTGCCCGAAAAGGGCTCTACATACAGGGACAAGGATATAAGCCCTCCATGCTTACGTGCATGGAGGGCTTTTTGTATATTATCAACTCGTCATTGTGACGATAGCGGGTTGGAAATGCATTTCTCAGTCTGAATTTCGGCTCATCGGAAAACATGGTGTGAGATATGAAAATTATCTTCAATGTGATACTTCCGAGTACACCTGAATCTCAGCTTACACAGGTGAGGGATAAGGAGTGAAGAGCGAGGAGTGAACTGCTTCGTCACA
Organism: Desulfopila sp.; assembly: GCA_041582995.1. GTDB lineage: Bacteria > Desulfobacterota > Desulfobulbia > Desulfobulbales > Desulfocapsaceae > Desulfopila. The sequence continues at coordinate 2,359 of JBFHGS010000102.1, forward strand.
GGTAACTCGGGAAATCAAAGTATTTGCCGTAATATTCAGTAGTCGCAGCATCAATATTTGTGTAATCCCAATATCCAGCTTCCAACGCATAACACCTCAGCATGCTTGCAGAGAGAAAAGTGATAAGATTGCTAATTATGCAAACATGCAACATCATGTTGTTTATCTGCACACAATACTCAGTAGAAGTGATTTGAAACAGTGTTATTCCGTTCAATGTATATCCTGTAAATATCTGTAAATTATATGTTATCCGAGTACTTGGATCGTTCGCTGATGTAACTGATGAGCATGTCGAATGAGGCATATGAACGCGTCTGTAATAGGATGTGTGAATGGAATGTATAGGTATTTAAGTATGAGATAGTTTGCTTTACAATTACATCGAATTTGTAGGTACTTGGCTGGGAAAAAAATCATAACAAAAAACGTACCACATTGTAGAGTGTACCACGCGGTGGTGATTCAGGAAACGTGGTTTCTAAAAAATATATAAATAATAACTAATAAATACGGGCACATGTTAGATATAGTGTGTATTTGAAAAAAATAACTTCTTGAAGTTGCTATTGGCGAGTGGTAGTTTGGGCAAAATTTCAACTTCCAAGCACACTTTGCACAATGGGAACAAAGATGCACAAGACGATAATTTTTGGCTGTGGCAATGAAATAATGGGAGACGACGGTTATGGACCCGCGGTCGTTGAGGAACTGAATACAAACCGTACCTTACCTGAAGGTGTGAAGGCTGTCGATGCAGGAACAGGGGTGCGGGAGTATCTTTTCGATTATCTGTTGACAGATGAAGGGCGTCCTCAAACTGTTATTATTTTAGATGCAGTTGACTTCACTGATAAAAATCCAGGTGATGTGTTCCGTATCAATCCAAAAGATATCCCCGCCAAGAAAATCCACGATTTTTCTCTTCATCAATTTCCCACAGTAAATCTATTGCTTGAACTTGAACAGCACACTGGTATCCGCGTGATAATTCTTGCGGCCCAGGTTGAATATATCCCGGAGGAAATCTCTCCGGGTCTGACCCCAGCCATGTCTGCTGCCGTTTCCGTAGCATGTGACGAAGTTTTTCACATTCTTTCTGAACAAAGCTAATTGAGGTGACCGTTTATGATGTACGAATTTAAAGTCAGTGAACTGGCGGAGGAATTTGGAGTACATCGGAACACCATAAGAAACTGGATTAACGCCGGAACCCTTGAAGCTAAGGAAGGACCAGGTCGTAAGTATCTTATGAAGTTCCAGGACTACCAGGGCCTTTGCGATAAGTTTGGTCGCGAACCCCTTGTCCGTCCTACCAGCCATGTTGACCTGAAGAAAGTAAAACCGATTGAAAAGATTGAAAGTGAACCAATCCTGCTCTCTGATACTGCAAGCTCGTTGGTGCTCGACCCATCATGGGCGGACTCCTGTCTGACCTGTGGATCATGTGCCAGTGCCTGTCCAATCTCCGGGGTTGATGGTCTTGACCCCCGTAAGATTGTACGCATGGCAGTGTTTGGTATGGATCAGGAACTCATCGATTCCAGCTGGCCATGGAAATGTACGATGTGTGCCAAATGCGAAGAGGCGTGTCCTGCCAACATCAAGATTACAGCACTTATGCGCAAAATTCGCGGTGCCAGAGATAGAAACCTGGTTCCCGGACCGATTCATAAAGGGGTACAAATGTGCCTTGAACGCGGTAATAATCTTGGTATTCCAAAAGATGATTTCCTGTTCCTGCTCGAAGACCTTGGTGAGGAACTGGCCGCGGATGAGTGTCCAGGGTTCAAGACGCCGGTCGATGTTCATGGTGCCAGGGTTCTGGTGACGGTGAATTCCAAGGAGCCGTTTGCTGAGCCCGATGACATGAAATGGTGGTGGAAAATATTCTACTCAGCCGGTGAATCCTGGACTATTGCTTCAGAGCATTGGGAAGGTGTGAACTGGGGCTTGTTTTCTGGTGACGATGAGTCAATGAAGACCGTTTGCGGCCGAATTGTTGATAACATGCGGAGGTTGAACTGTAAGGTTCTCCTCCTACCCGAGTGAGGCCACGCCTATTATGCAACCCGGTTCGGGTTGACCAAGTGGTTTCCTGAAGCACTCAATGAATTCAAGATTGTAACCGTATTTGATCTTTTGCTCGAATACATCCGTGAAGGAAAAATCCAGCTCGACAAGTCGATCCATAAAATGGCGGGTGCCTATCACGACCCCTGCAACTATGGTCGTAAATCTCTCAAAGCTTTCGGACAGGCATATTTTGAAGAAGGGCGTGAGGTGGCCAGAGCATGTCTTGAAGACCTGCGTGAGCTTACTCCTGCCAAAAACGGCGCGTACTGTTGTGGTGCAGGTGGTGGAGCCTGGGCGATGCCATATTCCGAAGAACGTGTCTTTTACGGGCGTATCAAAGCCCGGCAGATTACCGAGTCAGGAGCAGAACTCGTTGTCGCCCCATGTCATAACTGCCGTGACCAGATCATGAAATCACTGAACAAGGAATATGATCTGAATATTGAGGTGAAATACCTCTGGGAGCTGGTGGCAGACTCCCTGATTATTCCGAAGAGGCAGTAAAAAGGCTTTTGGCTGCCTCTCAAAAAGGCGGCCGGGGGACTTATCGAGAGAGACCAGAATTGAAGCACTGCCCGGATGGTCAATGGGCGGGTTTGAAATATACACGAGAGGAGACACCTGTCATGCTGGACAACAACAGGATTGGGTCGGTAATGATCGTGGGAGGTGGAGTCACGGGGATGCAGTCAGCCCTGGACCTCGCCGACTCGGGATATTTTGTCTACCTGATTGAAAAGTCGGGGGCCATCGGCGGTGCCATGGCTCAGCTGGATAAGACCTTTCCTACCAATGACTGCTCGATGTGAATCATCGCGCCAAAATTGGTGGAGTGCGGTCGGCACTTGAATATAAAGTTGATGACTCTCAGCGAAGTTACCGGAATCGATGGTAATGCCGGAAACTTTACTGTAACGGTAAAAGAAGCTCCACGTTACGTGGACATGGATAAATGTATTGCCTGCGGTGCCTGTACCGAAAAATGCCCTAAAAAGGTTAATAGCGAATATGATGCGGCTACCGGTAAACGTAAGGCAATCTATGTAAAATACCCTCAGGCGGTACCGCTGAAATACCAAATTGATGCAGCAAGTTGTATCCGTCTCCAGAAACCCGGTGCCTGCGGTTTCTGTGAGAAGGTCTGTGATGCAGGAGCTATCAATTTTGACGATACCGAAAAAATCCACGAAATTAATGTCGGTGCGGTAATCCTGGCACCGGGGTTTGAAGCGTATGACCCGACAAACGCAGGTGTCTGGGGTTACGGGACCTTCCCAAATGTCATCACTTCGCTGCAGCTCGAGCGGTATCTCTCAGCGTCGGGACCCACCGAAGGACATCTGGTGCGACCGTCTGATGGTAAGTCTGTCAATAAGGTAGCCTTCCTGCAATGCATAGGTTCCCGTGACGAGAATCTCTGTGGTAATGGCTATTGCTCATCCGTGTGCTGTATGTACGCCATAAAAGAAGCGGTCATTGCCAAGGATCATGCGCCCGGGCTTTCGACTTCCATTTTCTATATGGATATGCGGACTCATGGTAAAGAATTCGATCGTTACATGGATCGGGCCAAGAACGAATCCGGTGTTCGCTTTGTGCGCTGTAAGGTGAACGGCGTTGAGCCGGTTGGAAATTCTGGTGATCTGCGACTCTCCTATGTAAATGAGCAGGGACGTCAGATTGAAGAGTATTACGATCTTGTTGTTCTTTCAGTAGGTCTTGAGACCAACAAACAACTTGCTCAGCTCGCCGACACTGCCGGTATCAAGCTCACAGCTGATCGGTTTGCGGCTACTTCTGATTTTGCTCCGGTTACAACTTCCCGCGAAGGTATCTATACCTGTGGCGCTTTTTCAGGGCCTAAAGATATTCCGCAATCAGTGGTTGAAGGTTCAGCTGCCGCCGCGGCGGTTGCTCAGATTCTGGCACCTGCACGACATCAGCTCTCAACCGAGGCGGTATTTCCGGACGAGAAAGATGTGAGTGCAGAAGACCCTCGTCTTGGCATATTTGTGTGTCATTGCGGTTCCAATATCGCTGGTGTTATTGATGTGGCTGCGGTTGAAGAATATGCTGCTACACTCCCCAATGTCGTATATGTCGAGCGTAACCTCTTCTCCTGTTCGCAGGACACGCAGGATATGATCGTCAAGCGTATCCAGGAACAGAATCTGAACAGGATCGTGATTGCGGCATGCACACCGCGTACCCATGAGCCGTTGTTCCGTGAAACGCTGAAAGCTGCTGGTCTCAATGAATATCTGGTTGAGATGGCAAATATCAGAAACCATAACTCCTGGGTACATAGCGATACGCCACAGATGGCAACCGCCAAGGCCAAGGATCTGGTCCGGATGGCTGCAGCCAAAGTGACGTATGGTGTTTCTCTGCAGCCGATATCTGTGCCCATCACTCAGAAGGGTCTTGTGGTTGGTGGTGGTGTGGCCGGTATGACTGCAGCGCTTAATCTGGCAGAGCAGGGATTTGAAGTACATCTGGTTGAGCGTACAGACAGTCTTGGTGGTAATGCTCTGCATCTGAAAGATACCTGGTCAGGGGAACATGTTCCGACTCGTGTCGCTAAATTGATTGATGCTGTTATCTGGAATGACAAAATTATCATTCATAAAGAGTTTGAAGTTACCGGTGTGGATGGCTTTGTCGGGAATTTCAAAACCACGATCAGAACCAAAGAGGGACTGAGCAGGACGATCGAGCACGGTATCGGCATTATCGCTACAGGCGGGTCAATCTATTCTCCAACCGAATACGGTTACAGAAGAATCAAGAAGGTCGTCACCTCCATTGAGTTCGACAAGCTGCATGAATTAAAGGAAAAGCACGTTAGTGCTGCAAACACCTTTGCTTTCATCCAGTGTGTTGGTTCCCGTGAAGGCGATGACAATTATTGCTCAAAAGTGTGTTGTACACACTCTGTTCAGACGGCCATTGAGCTTAAAAAAGAAGATCACAAGCGGAATGTGTATATCCTGTACCGTGATATGCGTACCTACGGACAGCGTGAGGCACTCTATCGGCAAGCTCGGAAAATGGGCGTGATTTTCATCAATTACGAGCTGCACGGCAAGCCTGAAGTGACAGAAAACGGACAGATTATTGAAGTCAAGGTCTGGGATCATGTACTGCATCGTCCTCTGAAAATTGAGGCAGATATGGTCATTCTTGCCTCAGCCATCAGACCAAAGGAAAATGCCAAGGATCTGGCTAAACTGTTCAAAGTTCCTGTTGACAGTGACGGCTTCTTCCTTGAGGCTCATGCCAAACTGAAGCCGGTGGATTTCTCTACTGAAGGTATGTTTGTAGCTGGCCTTGCGCATTATCCGAAACCGATAGAAGAGTCTGTTGCCCAGGCGCTTGCGGCTTCATCACGGGCTGCAACCCTGCTCTCCAAACTCGATATTACCCTTGATGCGGTAAAAGCCAGTGTTGATAAGGATAACTGCGATGGTTGTGCTTTGTGCATCGATGTCTGTCCATACCATGCGATCACGCTGGTGAGTCGTGAAGTCGAGGGGGGAACTGAGAAACTGATCAGCGTCAACAAAGCGCAGTGTAAGGGTTGCGGTCTTTGCCAGGGTACCTGTCCGAAACGGGGTGTGCATGTGGCCGGCTTTACCATGAAGCAGATCAGCAGTCAGATTCAGGCAGCTTTGGCAGTCTGAGGCAACCGGTGCTGAATTAATAGAATGTAACAAGGAGTAGATCAAATGAGTTTTGAGCCTAAAATCATTGCATTTTGCTGCAACTGGTGCTCCTACGCCGCTGCTGATCTTGCGGGAATTTCCAGAATGCAGTATCCGCACAACGTGCGGATTATACGGGTAATGTGCTCGGGAATGGTTCATCCCGAGCATGTAGTAGATGCCTTGGGTCAGGGAGCAGACGGGGTGATGGTACTTGGCTGACACCTCGGTGAATGTCATTACCTGGATGGTAATTATAAAGCTATGAAACGCTCCGACATGATCAACGAAGTGCTGGAGGATTTCGGCTACGATAGCCAGAGATTTGAGATAGCCTGGGTGAGCTCAGCCGAGCCGGACAGGTTTGTTGCAGCTGTTACCGATATGACAAAACGTATCAAGCAGTTGGGCCCAGTTAACAGTCAGAGTGCCGAGGCGGCATAAGGAGGTTGAGATGGGAGTTACTACTGCTTTGGAATGGTTGAGCTCATGTTCGGGTTGTGAGATCTCAATCCTGAATATCGGTGAAGAGCTGATTCCACTTATAACGGAAGCACTTGATATTGTTCATGCTCCTGTGCTGATGGACCATAAGTATTTCGGTCAGACGGGTGAAGGGGTAACACTTGAAATCCCTAAAGCTACTGTTGGTATTGTTACCGGCAGTGTCAGCAATCATGAGCATCTTGAAGTGCTTGAAGAGATGCGTAAACAATGCGATGTGTTAATCGCTCTTGGTTCCTGTGCTACGCACGGAGGTATTCCGGCACTTATGAACGGTCAGGATCAGCAGAAGAGCTGGGAAGAGATCTACCAGACTTCAACAACTGATCCAGGTGCAATGATACCGAATGTTGAAGTACCGGCACCTCTTGATCGGGTATATGCCTGTGACGAGAAGGTGAAGATCGATTTGCAGTTACCCGGTTGTCCGCCAAACCCTGCGCAGATCGTTGAAGTTCTCACGTCACTGCTTGAAAATCGAGCACCGGTATTATCAGGTAAGAGTGTCTGTGATACCTGCCCGGCGAAACGTGAAGGAAAGGGTGAGGTCAATACGATCAAGCGTTTTACCACCAACGCCAGATATAAGGCTGATGAGCCGCTCAGTGAAATGCGCTGTCTGCTTGAGCAGGGGTATCTCTGCATGGGGCCGGTTACTGCTTCGGGTTGCTCACGTCGCGGTGCGCCAAGCTGTATTACTGCCCGTGTTCCGTGTCGGGGATGTTTCGGGCCGGTGAGAAAAGATGGCAACCAGTTGCTTGATATGATGAATGCGCTGGCAAGTAACGGGATTGATTTTAAATCGGTGGTTGACAGGCGTTCCTTGCTGCGTTTTTCCGGCGCGCACGGCATGCTCAAGCCGATGAAGAAAAAAGTTGTAAAGGAGGAAGTATAGTATGGGAACTGTTTTAAACATTGCCCCAGTTTCCCGCATTGAAGGACATGCGAAGATTGCCATACATCTTGATGATGGTGGCAATGTGGAAGATGCTTTCCTCCACATTCAGTCCCTGCGCGGATTCGAAAAATTCATTGAGGGACGTCCTGCAGAGGAAGTTCCCCGTATCGTCAACAGGATCTGCGGTATCTGCCCCTGGATGCACCACCTGGCATCCAATAAAGCGGTAGACGGTGCTTTTGGTGTAACTCCAACACCTACTGGTCACAAGCTGCGTGAAATGTGTCAGGTTATGGCACATATTAATGACAAAATACTGCATTTCTTTTTCCTGGCATCACCTGATTTTGTGCTTGGGCCTGATGCGGATTATTCAGTAAGAAATGTCATTGGTGTTGCCAAGGCGGCTCCTGAGCTTGCCAGCCAGGTAGTGAAAATGCGTCAGCTGGGCCAGATGATGCTGGAGCGTTTTGCCGGTAAAGCCATCCATCCGATTGCAGGTGTGGTTGGCGGTTTTGCCAAGCCGATGTTGGAAGAAGAACGGGTGGAGATGCTGAAAGATGCACGTACTCTGCTTGATTTCTCCCTCTACTCGCTCGATTTTGCCATTAATAATGTCTTTGCGAAATATATGGATGTCATCAGTGAGCTGGGTAATATTACTACCGGCTTCCTGGGCACTGTAGATCGTGTGGATGGTTCTTTGCGACTTTATGACGGAAAGCAGCGGCTGATGAAGCCGGATGGCAGCTATGTGGACTTTGAAGGTGAGGAGTACACGGATTACCTTGGGGAGCATGTTGAGCCCTGGGCATATTCAAAGATGCCATACGCCAAGTCATGGGGAGAAGGTTTTGATCTTAATCTGGCTGCACCACGCGGAATTTATCGCGCCAATACGCTTGCCAGGATTAACGTCTGTGACAAAATTTCCACCCCTCATGCTCAAGCGGCACTGGAGCAGTTCCGCAGTCAGTTTGGACGTCCTGCTCAGCAGACTCTGCTTTATCATTATGCGCGACTTATAGAAATGGTGTATGCGTGTGAGCGCACCATTGAACTGCTTGAATGGGAAGGCATCACTGATACGGATATCAGGGCCAAAGTAGAACCGAAAGCAGGGCGTGGCGTCGGTATTGTTGAGGCACCTCGTGGTACACTGATCCATGATTATGTAACCGATAAGAACGGTTGTATTGAAAAAGCTAACCTGATTGTCGGCACCACTCATAATATTGCCCCGATGAACATGAGTGTGAAGCAGGCTGCGATCTCGCTTATAAAAGACGGAAACTATAATGAGGGGCTGCTGAATCAGGTGGAGATGGCCGTCCGGGCCTACGACCCCTGAATGTCTTGCGCAACCCACCGCCTGGATGGCGGTGTTCCTGTGGCAGTCAGCATCATTGATTCCAAAGGTGAGGAGATAGATCGAATCACCAATTAATGAGAAACTAAAGTTTACAATTTCGATAACAGACAGATTGTTGAAATTCTGTCTGTTCTTAGTTGGTTGCATATGTCCGTAAATAGCATCGATGCAATTTGTGCCGTTTTTTTGATGATGAATTGATCGAGAGTGTTATAGTGAAGGCCATATGTGGGATGTTTCTGATGAACTGAATGTTGTTCGAAATGAGGAGACCAGAATGCCACAGCGAAGTGAAAGAGGGAAACGTGTTCAGGTTCGGGCGGAAAATCCTTCCGGTGTATGTGGTTATGTCGATCATATGACCATTGATGAACTGAAAGCACGTGCAGTTGGTGAGGAGTTTGACGCAACATGTCCGGCGTGTGGAATGTTTCATCTGACCAAAGAGGAAATCGATACGCTGAATAACGAAAAAATCACCAGATCCAAAAATTATGCAGATATGAAAAAAGAGGCAGAAGTAGAATCTGTTTGATATCTGTTGCTGAGCTGATGTTGTGTAAGTGTTTATAGTATCAATATGATACGGCTATATATCATTGTTTGACCCATACGGGGCCGTTTTACGGCCCCGTTATTTGTCTTATGTATTTCATAGATCCTTGAATGAGAAGGTGACGAATTGAGAGATCCGGAACAGTTGCTCAAGAGGCTGCACGAGATTGTCGACAGGCCAATCAGAATTATGGTTGTATGCGGCGCTCATAATCAAGCAATTATGCGGCATCGTCTGCGCGAAGAACTTCCGAAAAATTTAGAACTTGTATCTGGGCCCGGATGCTCAGTTTGTGTCATGCCGGCAGGGCATGTCGATGCTTTTGTAAAGGTTGCCACGCAACCTGATGTTATTACTGCTACCTGTCAGGATCTTTTACGGGTACAGGGAAGTCGTGAATCCCTTGCATCAATTCGTGAAAAAGGAGCAAGGGTAGAAGTTATCACGTCTCCTCGGGATTGCCTCGACCTTGCCAGGCGTGAGCCTGATAAGGTTATTGTTTATACTGCGGTTGGGTTTGAAGCGACTGCTCCGTCCATTGCTGAGACCATCCTGGAAGCTGCAAGTGAAGGAATAGACAATTTTTGTGTTATACCGTCTATTCGTCTTTTACCGCCGACAATTGATTCGATCATGCGTGATCCGGATATCGATATCGACGGCCTACTCTGTTCAGACCATGTAACGACCATTTCAGATACGGAAGCTTATACAAGTCTGGCCAAAAAATATAACTTATCATGTTGTATTGCCGGATTTGAGAAGGCCGATATTATCCGTGGACTGATCAGTATGGTTATGCATATCAGGCACGACGTATCTATCTTTGATGACAGTTCGGCTGTCATCTACTCCTCAGAAGAGAGCATGAACGCCAGACGGATGGTGTCTGAGGTGTTTTTTGCAGTTGATACTGCCTGGCGTGGACTTGGAACAATTGCAGAGAGCGGTTTTGTAATAAGGGATGAACTTTCTCTTTATGATGCTACACGGCGATTCAATGTGCGTTTTATGGAAGGGGAGGAGCGGTGTTCATGTCATTGTGATATGATCATCTCAGGCCGGGGGTTGCCACCGGATTGTCCATCATTCGGCATGGCCTGTACACCACAAAACCCAATTGGACCCTGTATGATTTCAAGCGAGGGTATTTGCGCTTCGTACTTCAAATATAACATTGAGCATAATCGAGTCCACTCGGCATAACGGGCAGGTTTTGCGAAGAATTGAACCGGCAGTGGATCGTGTGATCTGCTGCCGGTTTTTTTGTTGAAAACGAATAAAGAGTTATCAGCCCCAGATGTCGTCCTGCTCAGGTTCCAACTGCATGACAAATTCGGTCCAGTCCCAGGGGCTGTTTTCGATTTGACCACCTATTATTTTGGAACTGCCGTTTTCGCTTTCCCACTTTTGCTTCACCAGGAGCTTAAAGTGAGCCCCCTGTCCATCAATAATCACTGATAGGATGTCTGCATCAGGGTCAAGACCTGATGGAATATGGTTGAGTGACATGCCGAACCTGGATATATCCGTAACAGAACCGGTGAAGAACCCTTTGCCATCGGAAATATCTGCGCTCAGACCTCGAATAGGGATGCGTGGATGCCTGCGTTTGTCCATGTACTTCACCTGCAGCTGAATTGATAATACCTTATGACCGGATGCCTTCCGGAGATATGGCACAGACGTAGTCTCCTCTCCCCACCCAAGAAGCAGACCTCAAACTACCTAATTTATCATTTCTCCCTCCTTTAATTGTAGGCATAGGGAGAAAAAAGCCAAGGAGAAAATCTGTACCCAATCGACACATGGGCCAGAATCACAGAGGATTTGCTGAATGGTCAGAAAGATATGAATGTCGTTAGGGCTGTAAAAAATATAAGCAGGCCGATTATATCCAGAAGATTGCCAAGAATACATGGATGACGATAACGATGTTTGAAACATCGCAGCTGACTTTCTTCCTTCTCCGTAAAGTTACGGCCGGTCTGGAGTGGATGGTTAAGTATTTCACCGCAACCGAACAGAAGAAAGCTTAAGCCAATCTGAATGAACGCTCTGTGAAAGTCATGTTCGCCTGGCAGCAGAAAAGCTGTCATGGATAAACACGGTGCGAGCCCAACAGCAATAATGGCAATTTTGAGTAGATGCGGTGTGTGTCTCACCAGTCTCCTCCCAGCTCACGTCTGGTGGGTGATTACTTGATATCAGTTTTCCTTCCTTTCATGGTATTCGCCTGTTTTTCTGAAAGCAAAAGGAAAATGCAACTGCTCTGTAAATGCAGCATTGTCGGTATATCGAAAAAGCAGATACTTTATCAGTGGTGCATAGGAAATAACAATTTGACAAATAGTTTGAGTCTGGAGATATTGACCGTCTGAATAACTGTTGTAAATAATAGAAAATACCGAGAATGTACTCAGAAAAGTAAGTGGAACGAAGATGAGTGAATGTATTGCCGAAAGAAAGAATACTGCTCTTTGGCGTTGGCTTGACCTTGGGTCCCGCTGGTTACTGGCTGTAGTATTTCTCAGTGCAGGAATCCCGAAAGTTGCCGACCCTGAGACATTTGCAAAGATCATTGGAGCGTATGGACTGTTACCGGAGATGTTACTCCTACCTGTTGCAATTTTGCTGCCGCTTGCAGAAATAGGGGTTGCAATTGCATTGATTTTTGGAAGAAAGGAAGGACTCTGGGGAGCAGGTTTGATGTTACTTTTCTTTATTCTTGTGCTGGGATACGGGATTCAGATGGGTCTTGATATTGACTGTGGTTGTTTTGGGCCGGAAGATCCAGAGCATGAGGCATTTTCCGGATTACGCATTGCTCTCGTGCGTGATCTCCTGCTGCTGATACCCATGCTTTTCGGAAGTTGGTATAATTTTAAATATTCATACAAATTACACGGAGAAAAATGATGAAAAAAGCACTTGTTGCGTTGATGGTTGCGGCGCCTCTCTGCCTTGGTGGTAATGCTTTTGGTTTCGGTAATTCCAAATTTGAAGCGGAAGTTGCAACTGAAGCTGTTGCTGTGAACCTGGTGCGCGAAGTTCAGCGTGGGCATTATAATGTTATTACCACTGAGGAACTGTCGAAATCTCTTCAGGCAGGTGATGATATTCTTGTAATCGATACCATGCCGTATAAAGAAAGCTACCAGAAGAACCATATTCCGGGTGCTAAACAGTTTCTCTTCCCGATTCCTGAGATGACGGAGTGGGACAGTGCGGAAACTGATGGTAAGAGTCAGGAAGATTTTGTGGCGTTACTGGGAGATGATAAGAATAAAAAAATCGTTATGTATTGCGGTTTCGTGAAATGTACAAGAAGTCATAACGGTGCCATGTGGGCGAGTAAGCTGGGGTACACAAATGTCTCCCGTCACCCTGGTGGGATTTTTGCCTGGAAAGGTGCTGATTTAGAGATAGGTACCGCTGAATAACAAGGTTGTGCACAGTACCTGGTCGATACAGATTCTGCTCTCTTGAACTGCTCTCTGGTGGATATTGTGCATGTTGTATTGCTCACGGGGGGATATACCCCCGTGAAGTAGTAAGCCGGGGAAGGTATCCCGCAGGTTGGCGAAGACTCCGACAGCCTGTCTTGGCAGGAAAGTGTGAACGTCTAAATATGGAGTTGTTTTACTCAACGTTCCGAAACATGAAGATGGTTTCCAGGTGGTACTCAATTTCATGAGAAACCCGGGCTATGTGTGAGTGACATATACTACTCTTTCTATATATTACCGGGACGAATGAGTCTCCCCGTTTATCTGCAGTGTGTTCGTGACGTGTATCTTGCCATCTATAATTTCCTGTCTGAGTTGTGCTATCTTTTCCTGAATTTCAACCGGTATTTGTTTTTTTGTATACGTCATAGGAGTCAGGGATACTCCGTTTTCTTTTAAACCAAAGGAATAGGTTCCGGTAATTTTCTCCTTGTTGTAAATCCTGTCGAGTAGAGAGATAATAGCCTTGTCGAGTCGCTTCATGACGCTGGTAAGGACATACCCTTGTGCCATGTGGTCCTGATCGGCGTCGACACCGATAACGTACTTTTGGTGTCGACGTGCGGCCTGAATAATACCGTTACCAGAGAGACCTGCAGGACCGAAAATTATATCGGCACCGTTCTGGTACATCCTGCTGGCAGTCGAAAAGCCGAGAGCAGGATTGTTGAAACCGGATAGTGATTCATCAGGGGTTGAGAGAAAACTCTCGAGAATTTCTATGTTGGGATTGGAGAATTTCGCGCCTTCATTGAAGCCGGTTTGAAAGGACCTGATGACGGGCATATCCATACCACCAATAAAGCCGATCTTACCACTTTTGGTCATCCACCCTGCCAGTGCCCCAGCCAGAAATGAGGCTTCATGCTGAGCGAAGACAGTAGAGATGACATTATCAAAGCCATCCATGGGAAAATCGTTTATCAGAAAGATTCGTTCCGGGTTGAGTACAGCATATTTCTCAACCAGATGGCGATATTCCCA
>JBFHGS010000103.1:0-15917 GCA_041582995.1 Desulfopila sp.
TGCCGGTGTATTCATTGCCTTTGACGGAAAATTAATAAACGGCACCAGGGCAATTAAAACCAAAACACGAAGTTACGATGCCTTTAACAGTGTAAATTTTCCACCTGTTGCCGTCGTTAAACATAACAGAATCCGCTACAACCAGGCTGTTTCAGACTTTTTCGCACGGCGCCCCTGCGATAACACAACTGCACCGGTTTCCCTTACCGTCTCAGCCGACATTGAAGACAATGTATTTGTTCTCAAGCTCTTTCCAGGTCTCGACCCAAAGATCTTTGATTACCTGAAAAATAACGTTAAAGGCGTGATCATAGAAAGCTATGGAATCGGCGGTATCTCGTCAGGAATCCTTGACCTGTCAGCCAAGGTGCGGGAACTGACCGAAGCTGATCTTGCTGTTGTGGTCACTACCCAATGTCTTATGGAAGGGATTGACCTTCAGGTCTACGAGGTTGGCAGAATGCTTCCTCTTGATAAAATTATTTACGCCAAAGATATGAATACCGAAGCAATCGTACCCAAACTCATGTGGGCACTTGGAGCGTGCACAACTCTCGCTGAGGTGAAGGAACGGGTAGAGACACCGATAAACGGGGATATTCAGGAAAATCCCGAGACGTACTATTATTTCTAAAATCCAGGTTTGCCGTAATCGTCGTTACGGCAAACACCATATCAGTGCACCTCGCCACGTTCCACCTGCCCCGCCCCCCTTTTCATGCTGACAGGACTCGTATTCTGCTTGCATGGTTATTGATTAAATACTACCCTGTAAAGAGATATAGATCGTATAAGGGAAAGCTTTTTCTCCAAAATGCTTTCCCTTGCCTCATTCCATGCTGGCTGCTATACCAGCTTTGAACCGACATTATTTGTGATGAAGATCAAAGATCTCTCTTCCCATATTCATGATCCGGCCCGACTTGCTGCTCTGCATGCTGTTGCTCTGCTCGATACTCCCACTGAAGAATCGTTTGACCGCTTAACCTGGCTGGCTTCACGCTTTCTTAACGCACCAGTCGCCCTGGTCTCCCTCGTAGATGCAAATCGACAGTTTTTTAAAAGTAGTTTTGGTTTACCTGAACCCTGGAAGTCCCTTCGTGAAACACCCCTGACACACTCATTTTGCCAGCATAACAGAGTAGCCGGAAAACCTCTGACAATAGAAGACGCCCGCCTCCACCCGATCATAAAAGATAATCTGGCTATTCGTGACCTCGGTGTAATTGCCTATCTTGGTATTCCACTCGTTACCGATGACGGTTACATTCTCGGCTCATTCTGCGTCGTTGATACACAGGTTCGGCACTGGACGAATGAAGATATTGAAATAATTCAAAATCTGGCACTGGCGGTAATGACTGAAATCCAGCTGCGTACCGAAATTACAGCCCGTCATCAAGCAGAGGGAGAACGCGACACTCTGGCTGAACTCAACAGCCGGTTGCAGATTGAAATTTCAGGCCGGGAAAAGGCAGAACAACAGCAGAAAAAATTGGAGCTCAAACTCAACCAGGCCCAGAGGATGGAAGCCATAGGTCGTTTGGCGGGTGGTGTAGCGCACGATTTCAATAACATGTTGGGTGTTATACTCGGCCACACCGAAATGGCCATGAGCCTGCTCGACCCGATCGAACCTGTTTTTAGTGATCTCAAGCAGATACGCACTGCGGCTGAACGCTCTGCCGATACAACGCGGCAACTTCTGGCGTTTGCCCGCAAGCAGAATGTCGTTCCGAAAATACTCGATTTAAATACTACCATAAACGGAATGATTACTGTTCTGCGCCGACTTATTGGTGAACATATCGACCTTATCTGGCAGCCGGGTAAGGACCTGTGGCGTGTCAGAATCGACCCTGTTCAGATCGACCAGATTCTCGTCAACCTCTGCGCCAATGGTCGGGATGCCATAGCAGGGCTGGGCACAATACACATTAAAACCGGCAACATGTTACTCGACGACAACCATTCTCAAGTACATGAAAATATTCAGCCAGGGGAATATGTGTACATATCAATACACGACAGCGGTAAAGGCATGGACCGAAAAACTCTGGCTCATGTTTTCGAACCATTTTTCACAACCAAAAATACAGGAGAAAGTGCTGGCCTCAATCTGGCAACAGTGTACGGAGCAGTAAAGCAGAACAAGGGTTTTATCAAAACCAGCAGTCAACCTGAAGAAGGGACAACCTTCACTATCTGCTTACCACGATATACCAGCATTTCCGGGTCTTCCATAGCAGAAGATAGTTTACAGCCGGTTCTTTCTGGGCAGGAAACACTTTTACTGGTAGAAGATGAACCTTCCGTTCTCAGGATGACTACCCAGGTACTCCAGCGTTTAGGCTATACTGTGCTGGCGGTAAATACACCTGAGGACGCTATCCGAAAAGTAAAAGAGGATGAAAAAAAAGAAATTGCCCTACTCATCAGCGATATCATAATGCCTGGAATGAATGGCTTTGAACTCGCCAAAGAACTCGCAGTTCTCAGACCACGACTCTGCAACCTTTTTATTTCCGGCTACTCAGCAGAGTATATCATCCAGCATGGAGCGATTAACACGGCAATTCATGTAATCCAAAAACCGTTTTCAAAAGACGAGTTGGCGGCAGCAGTTCGTAATGCTCTGGACAAGCATTGAACCCCAGTTCTCATAAACACTATGTTCGGCGTGATATAATTTGCGTACTTTAAGGAAAATCTACACCTCTATCACTCCTGAAGCTCAGCACAATGAAGTGCCAAACAGCCAATAGGCACCTGTAATGTGAGAATAAATCCTCACCACCATCCCGTCTATCAGCACAGAGTATCCAGTTCGATACTGTACTTGTTGATCTTGTCATACAGTCCTTTCCGGGAAAGTCCCAGTATTGCATGCGCGAGCGACACTTTACCACCGCACCGGGTGAGGATATTAACGATATACTCCTTTTCCACCTTATCCATATAGTTCTTCAAGGGCACTGCTGAATCATCTCCAACCGGCGGAATCTCAGCAGGTTTCACTTCCGGGACATCATCATGATCATCACCACCACCAAATACACAGAGCCTGCGTATGTAATTTCGTAATTCACGGATATTGCCGGGCCAACTCTCGGCTGCAATTTTCTCCAGCTGCCGGGCTGAAAAATGGGGAACAAAAACCTGCCTCTCCCTGCAGTATTCCTGACGGAAATATTCTGCCAGCAGAGGAATGTCTTCTTTTCGTTTCCGGAGAGGTGGAATATCAATGGAAAGAACATGCAGTCTATAATAGAGATCCTGCCGAAACCGTCCGGCGGCTATTTCTTCTTCGAGATTCCTGTTGGTTGCGCTCAAAACACGAGCCTTCAGGGGCACTGAAACATTACTCCCCAACCGTCTGAAACTCCGTTCTTCCAATACCCGTAACAACTTCGCCTGTAATATCAGAGGCAGACTGCATATTTCATCGAGAAACAGAGTCCCGCCTGCAGCGTGTTCAAATTTTCCGATTATTCGACTTGTTGCACCGGTAAAAGCTCCTTTTTCGTGACCAAAAAGCTCCGACTCAATCATTTCAGCCGGAAGAGCCGCCATATTTACCGCGACAAATGGTCCTGTCGGGGTTGCTATCTCGTGTATGGCCTGCGCTACGAGTTCTTTTCCGGTACCTGTTTCACCACTGAGAATGACAGGATCCGACTCCCGGGCAATAAGTTCCACCACCTCATAAAGACGGTGCATCAGAGGGTGGGAACCAACCATGCCGCGAAAAAAGGACTGGGTACTCTTTTTCACCAGCTCTTCATGCAACTTACGATTTTCGAGAATAAGGGTTCTTTTTTCCGCGGCTCTCTGCAACGAGGCAAGCAGAACTTCATCATCGACCGGCTTCTCAAGAAACTCGTAAGCTCCGGCATGTATAGCCTTCACCGCAAGAGATATATCTCCATGCCCAGTAAGCATTATTACCGGCAAATCCTTGTCCATTTCCATAACACGGGCAAGAAGTTGCATACCGTCGATTCCCGGCATCCGAATATCACTGACCACAGCAATACAAGGAGTGGTTCTCAAGTCTTCAAGCGCCTTAACGGGACTATTAAACAGCTTTGTTGTATACCCATTAAGATACAGGGTCTGGCCAATTGCCGACAGGAGATATTGGTCATCATCTACTACCATTACAGGAAGTTGCATTTCTGTGTTCACACTCATACCTTAATCGGGCTTATGGGGCCGGAATAATTCCGGCAGATATACAGTAAATGAAGTTGTGATGCCTGGTTCACTTTTAACAGTTATACGACCGTTAAAACCCCGAACAATTCTCTCGGCTATTGACAGACCAAGCCCTGTTCCACTACCTACTTCCCGCGTGGTAAAAAACGGATCAAAAACTTTATCGAGAACTTCAGGTAGAATCCCTTCTCCGTTATCGGTCACAGAAATCCCCACATATGCTTTTTCTTCTGAGGTTACCGGATCTGTTTCAACAGCCTTAAATGTAGCAATTCTGAGGACCGGGGAAGTGTTAGAAGCCAGGGCCTGTATTGCATTCTGGATAAGATTCAATAAAACCTGCTCCAGCCTCACCTCCTGCGCCAGCACCCATGAAACGTCTTCATCAATTGCAAGATCAAGAGTAATCTCCGAAAGCTGTAGCTGTGGTTCAAGAAAGCTGATGACATCCAGTAGTATTGCATTGACCTTTATCGGTACCGCCTCCCCCCGGACTTTTCCTGCAAATCCTTTGAGATTGCGAATGATATAGGATGCATGATTCACCCTGTCGACAATTGTAACAAGATTTTCCTGCAACAGGTCTCTGTTCTGTACCGGATCATTCATTGCTTTTATGCAATTACGGGCCAACAGCAGGATTGTATTCAGTGGCTGAGTCAATTCATGGCCAACTCCTGCAGCCATTTCACCAAGACTTGCAAGCCTGCCGGAATGAATCAACTGATTCTGTGTCTCCCGCATCTGATCCATCACCTCATACAACTCACTTCTATCCGAAGCTATGAGAATATGGAGAATCCGTCCTGACTCGGTGGTATAGGTCGATCCTCTTACATTTACATAAACAACCTTACCGTTACTAGCCAACAGGTTCGTCTCCAGGTTGCGAAACTCACCTGCTGTCAGGCTATTAACCAGTTTCTGAAAATTATCATCGCTGGTTATGGCGTGCAGGGTTAAACCCTGTGTCGCTTCGTTATAGCCAAGAACATTATAAAACTCCTGACTTGCCTGAACGATTTCATAGTCTTTAGAAAGCACGATAAAGAGATCAGAGAGGTTCGACATGATTTTGTCTATGAAGAGATTACTTGTCTTCGCTTCCTCATTTTTCTTAAGGAAACGTATAACAAGATCCTCTTTTTGCTTTTCAAGAATCTGAATGAGACGCTCATCCGGTAATGACGATTCTTTTGTATTTTTAACCATATATTCTCTCTGTTACCTCATCTTCACATTGCTGCCGGAACTTCCAACAGGTTTTACCAAAAGTTAAATCTACTTATCCCACTATTTCAAGTGCTTAATTTAACCCATGCCAGATTTGTTACCATCTGGTGACAATACTCTTATCCGATTCCCGGCTGTCTCAGAGACTTCATATGATCAATCATCAAACACACATCTGCCATGGTCTCGTTATTACTGACTTTTTTTCAGAAAAGAACAAACATCTATAATCCGGCATGACCATTGCAAATACTGTTTCCGAAACAGGACAACAGCACACACAATAACTCACGATTAAAGGATGCAAACGATATGGCAAGAGGATGGTATCAGAACAGAAAGGATCAACCGAAATTTCTGTCTGTAGAAGAAATAGCAGCGGCCTGCTGCATATCCGCCATCAAAGTGAGGAAGTGCATTGCCGGTAAAAAGATTTCAGCAGGGTCAAGTCATGACGACATGGTAGACAGCGCTGCCACAATGAATTTCCTGGTTGAAAACGGCATGTCTATCCCTGCCTCGCTACTTCCTCCAAACACAAAAAAAATCCTGTTCATAACTGATGACGATTCTGAATGCTCACCGCATGCAGTAACGATGGAAGCAATCTGCACCATGTTTACAGAAAGACATAACATACTTGCCAGAACCTCGACGCCGGGCAGACATGCCGACATGAGTATTCTCACGCATTCACCGGATGCGGTTATCATATTTCTGACCAGATATAATAAAAGCATGGCCAACACTTTTGATCTGCTGGCCGGCATACAGGGGAAAGTTGTGCTGTTTGTCGACGATGAGACTCTGAGTGCCATACAAGAGCACAGGATTTCATTAGATGCCGACCGTATACTGAACACCATGCTGCCCATTGAGCAGCTGGCACCAAAACTTATCGATATCTTCTCCAGTTGAACGAGGTCTTTATGCAACGCAAAAAGAACTACTACACAACCATAACCAGAAGACTGATCATCACTTTCTTCCTGCTGAGCGTTGTGCCTATCATAGGGTTTGCCTGGATAATGAAAGATACTGTTGAAGAAACCAACATTATTAAGCTCAAAGAACTTGCAACCAGTACCATTGAGCATAGGGAAGAAGTTATTTCACGTTTTTTACATGAGAAAATCAATCTGTTAAGCATGCTGACAAACCTGTACTCTCCTGAATATTTCGCAACACCTGCCAACGTTGAACGTCTCTTTTTTGCGATGAACCCAACCGGTAATATTGTGGATCTTCAGGTCATCGACGCTTCAGGCAGGCAGCAAGCCTATGTTGGACCGTACCGGTCCATGATAGAAGGCAAGATGTATCAGGATGCTCTCTGGTTTAAGGAGACTTTGCTCAGCGGTGTACACATAAGTGACGTCTTTGCCGGATATCGCAACACCCCTCATTTTGTGGTGGCAGTAACCGACCCTTTGAAGACCTATGTATTGAGGGCAACCATCAATTCAAGCATCTTCAACTCACTGCTGCATTCCGCTCAGCTCGGACCTTCAGGTGATGCTTTTATTATAAACCATTCCGGCGAGTTTCAGACACCCAGCCTGCAAAATGCTACGGAACTTTCTGATATTGAAAAAAGAATGATATCATTTAAACGCGACTCTGAATCGATCGTCACCGATACGGATGTCTATGTAACCCGTTCAATAGATGAAGGTAAGTGGCTACTGGTTCTGAAAGCCAGGTTTTCAGATTCTCTCGATTATTATCTGCAGATACGTAACCGCATTCTGGTGATAGTCATTGTCATATCAGTACTGTCAATGGCTGCCGCGACCTATACCAGCACCTCGCTAACCAGAAAACTCGAACAGTCGGACCGTGAATATGCTTCGATCAATCAGCAGATTGTCCAGGTTGAAAAAATGGCGACTGTCGGCAGGCTCGCCGCCGGTATCGCCCATGAAATTAATAATCCTTTGCAAATGATAACCAGCCTGGCCGGCTGGACCAAAGAACTGCTGCCAGACGAAAATCCGGAGACCGTAAAGCATCTGAGTGAGTATGAGGAAACCATCACCAAAATACAGTACCATGTTAAACGGGCTGCGACAGTTACCCACAGACTGCTTGGTTTTTCACGGAAAATGTCAGCGGAAAAAGAACAGGTTGATATCAATAATCTGCTCAATGAGACTATTTCTTTTCTCTCAAATGAGGCTCAGAACAATAATATTACGATTAAACAGAATATGGATTCTGAACTGCCGCGCACTATGACCGATGGTCCGCAACTGCAACAGGTGTTCTTCAATATTTTAAACAACAGCATTGATGCAATCGGCCAGGACGGCGCAATTGTCATAACCAGCCGTCTCGATGCGTCGAACATCTACATCGAGATGGTCGACAACGGGCCGGGCTTCAGCCCTGAAGCGATGAAAAAGGTCTTTGACCCATTTTTTACCACCAAGGAGCCCGGCAAAGGGACCGGACTCGGGATGTCTATCTGCTACGATATTATGCAGAAGCTGGGTGGTTCAATAGATATTCGAAACGGCCAGCAGAGAGGAGCAATAGTAACTCTTACAGTGCCGGTAGTTTCAAGCAGTACTGCAAGTATAAGCTAAACAATTTAGTAGTCTACCTCACCATAGAAAAGGAGAGCAACCATGAACTTCACCGTACTCATTGTCGACGATGAACAGGACTTCCGTGAAATTACCGGGAAACATCTGGCACGCCAGGGTATCGAATGCCTGACTGCTGAAAGCGGAACTGAGGCACTCAAAATTCTTCAGGGCAAACACGCTATTGACGTTGTTCTGCTCGACATCAAAATGCCGGGCATGGATGGTATCGAATGTCTCAAAAAGATCAAAGAGCAGCACCCGCTCATCGAAGTCATCATGCTTACCGGGCATGCCTCTGTCGACTCAGGTATTCAGGGCATGAAACTCGGGGCTTTTGATTATCTGATGAAACCCATTGAAATTGGTCCTCTCGCAGAAAAGCTGGCTGATGCGTATCAGAAGAGAAAAGCGCATAAGGACAAGATCGAAATGGCAATGGTCAAACAAAATATGAACCGGCCCTTTTAACACAAGAAGCCGAAATTCTCTTTATAAGACTCAATCGAGATTGGAGAACGCACAATGTCATTTTTCAGACAGCTACAACAATTCCTCATGGAAGGCGCCAAGGCTCACGCCCGCTGGGAGCTGGAGATGTCCACCAACATCCTGGGTTGCCGTAAACGAAAAGCAGTTCTTTTAATGCTGCTTGTCCCAATTCTTCTGGGCGGTATCGCTATCGCCGCCGGTGATGGAACGGGGCTGCCCTCTGTGATCGGAGGTAAATCAGCATACTGTCCGTCGTACTACACCACGACCATTTTCTTTGCCTCTATCTTTGTAGGCCTTTGCGCCGGTCTGATAACAGGTTGTATCGGCGCAGGCGGTGGTTTCATAATTGCACCTGCTCTGATGAGCGCCGGCGTCAAAGGTATACTTGCAGTTGGTACCGACTTGTTCCATATTTTTGCAAAAGCAATTATGGGCAGCGTCCTGCACAGGAAACTCGGTAATATCTCAGTATCCCTGGCGGTGACCTTTCTTGTCGGTTCCCTCGGTGGCGCCACTGTCGGCGGAATGCTGAACAGATATCTCTACGACCTGAATCCTGTTCTGAGTGATATGTTCATCACCACCGTATACGTTTTCATGCTCGGTTTTCTCTCATTTTACGCTTGCGCTGACTTTATTAAAGGCAGAAGTGAGCATGTTGCAGCACAGGGCAAAGTAAAGGAAGAGGCAATTCCGCCAATGGGTAAACGGTTGCAGTCAGTCAATCTGCCTCCGATGCTCACCTTCGATGAAGGCGTAACCCCTGGCGGTCGTAAAATTTCCGCGATATTCCTGGTTATAAGTGGTTTCATCGTCGGCCTTGCTGCGGCAATCATGGGTGTTGGCGGCGGCTTTCTCACCTTCCCTATCTTTGTCTACGGTCTTGGTGTTTCTTCCATGACCACAGTAGGAACCGATATTCTGCAGATCGTTTTTACCGCTGGCTATAGTGCTCTCAGTCAGTATGCTGTTTACGGCTTCGTTTTCTACACTCTGGCAATGGGTATGCTCCTCGGCTCACTGATCGGCGTGCAGGTTGGCTCACTCGTAACCAAGGTTGTACCTGGAGTCACCATTCGCGGCTTCTTCGCCATGGCAGTAACTGCCGGTTTTATTAACCGCCTGTTCGCCCTGCCGGCAAAACTCGCGAGCATGAACTACATTTCACTCAGCAAAGAGGCCAGCGGCATTCTGAACACTGTTGGTAACAGCCTCTTCTTTCTGGTTATGGGCGCCTTCACTTTCTGGGTATTTTACGTATTTTTCTCCAACATCAAAACGTTGAAACAGGAGGCACACTGATATGAATATGCAGAAAAAGAAGAACCTTACGCTTGCAGCGTTAATGCTGAGCAGCTTTTTCGTAGTCCTGGCACTTTTCTTTTCTCCGGTTTTCCCGGGCAAAGTGAATGGACTCAACTATCTGGATAATCTCTTTAACATGATATCCAAAGGGTCATCCTACTTCATCCCGAAGATATCAAAAGACAGCGTCAAGTATGAAGGGAATATGATTAACGTCACAATCACGATCGGTGACGATCAGAGAGCCCTGGAAACAGCCTCCCAGCTGGCGGCAAGTGGCGTGACAGCAACGGCAGACGGCAGTAAAGTTACCGTGAATGGCGACATGAGCATGATTCTTAAAGGTGGCCTCACCGATGCTGAAGCAATGTTCCACAATAATGGTGCGGTAGTTGCTGACAAATATGGCATTCCGGAAAAACAGGCTCTGTTCAACTGGTGGAAAGCGTACTCGCTCATAGACAAGGATCTGACCTTCCAGAAAAAGTTCGACGAAGGAAAAATCTTTGCCAATGCCAACAAAAAAGCGGTAGAACCTGCCTATAACTATTACGGAGTTAAGACTGAGAACTTCAAAGACAACGTTTGGTTGGTAGTCGGTGCCCTGGCATTCTATGTCATTTATACGATGTGGTACGGATTTGGTATCCTGTACCTCTTTGAGGGATTAGGATTGAAAATTGGCCATTAGACCATACAATCTGTAAAATTCCGGTTAGCGGGTTGGGTGAAACTCTTCTGGTATCACCCAATCCGCTTTTTTTGACTGAAAAGGATCGTTACATGCAGAAACTTTTTGATTTCCTCAAAACAATTTTCTCCCCGGGCTCTTCGCATTCTGCGCCGTTACCACAACAGAGCAGAGAGGAGTTGCAGGCTGTTTTCAAAAAGCGCTATGCCAGGTTTCGCAGTCTGCTGACAGCGAATAACAATACTCTTCAGGCAATGGCCGAACTCGAAAAAGCATATTACAGCGGGGACAGTTACCGCATGGCTCTTATACGCTCCAGAGTCATCACAATGCTTGTCAATGTGTATAAAATGATCGGTAACCTCAATGAAATGTCTGATGGAAAGTACAAGGAACTCGAAACCGTCTTTGAAAAGACAAGTAGTGCCATCAATGAAATTATAGATCAGCAACCAACCCGCCGCCAAGGTCCATATATTAGGTCAATTAAGGAAATCAACAGAACAGATAAGGATTATGTTGGTGAAAAAATGGCAAACCTTGGCGAAATATCCTCCATTCCCCACATAGAGATTCCTCCAGGTTTTGTCTTGACGACCTCCGCAACACGTCATTTTCTGACTCCTGAGATTATTGCAGAAATTAATCGTCTATTGCAGATCCTCGAACCAGATGATCTCGACAGCCTTTTTAAGACCTGTCAGGACATTGAAGAAACTATTATGGCAGCCCCACTATCTGCTGAAATCGAAGAAGAGCTCATGCGCTACTATGCAGACCTGGAAAAACAGTCTTTTGCTGACTGCAGGGTAGCACTACGCTCCAGTGCGCTCGGAGAAGACTCAGAAGGTCTTTCGTTTGCAGGCCTCTATCACTCGGCTTTACATGTTGAACGGAGTTCGCTTGCAGAATCATATAAGAGCATTGTTGCCAGTAAATATTCTGCTAAAGCAATTATGTATAGAGCTAAAAGAGGCTATCGACATGAAGACATTGAGATGTGTGTCGGTTGCCAGGTTATGATTGATGCACAAATTAGCGGAGTTACCTATTCCAGAGACCCGGAAGAGTCCCATAGTGAAACGATCAGGATAAATGTTACTGCGGGCCTTGCCAAAGGAGTCGTGGATGGTACGCAGGCAACTGACCTCTATCTGGTTGATCGTATTCCTCCACACACACTTGTTCATGCAGACATCAGGCAGAAAGACCACCTTTCAGGGCACCCGGTCAACGCTAACGGTTCTCTGTCACCACAGCAACTCAGACAACTGACTGAAACAGCCCTGCGTATCGAAAAGCACTTTGGAAAACCCCAGGATATCGAGTGGTCCTACGATCAACAAGGGCGCTTATACATCCTCCAGTGCAGACCACTGGCAGAAGTTGCTGCAGCAATACAATCCGAAGAAGAACAGCCTGTCGCAATACCTGAAAAGGACAGAGAGAAACCATTTTTTTTAGGTGGCATCTGTGCTGGTTCAGGTGGCACTATCGGCACTGTATGTAAAGTTTCGAGCCAGAAAGAAATGCAGCGATTTCCCAAAGGAGCAATTGCCGTAGTTGAGCACCCTCTGCCTGAATGGGCACCGGTTCTCTCCAAATCCGCCGGAATTATAGCAGAACATGGCAGTGAAGCCGGTCATCTTGCCACCGTCTCCCGTGAGTTCGGCATCCCTGCCCTGTTCAGTGTACCGGGGGCCATGAAGTCCCTCGTAAATGGTGAAACACTTACTCTGAACGCTTCAGGGCACAGCATCTACCGTGGCAGCAGACCCGAGCAACTGAGTCGATTAACGGCAAAAAAAGATATTATGGCTGGCAGCCCGGTCCAGCGTATCATGGCCGAAACCCTTCGGCATATAACACCTTTAACTCTGCTTGATCCTGAGTCATCCTATTTCAAGCCGTCCTGCTGCGAGACTCTGCACGATATTACCCGCTTCTGTCATGAGAAATCAGTATCGGAAATGTTTACCTTCGGCCAGAAGACCAGGTCAAACCAGATGGCTGCAAAACGTTTGGTCGGCAAGGTTCCCCTTGAGTGGTGGGTTATCGACCTGGCTGATGGTATACGCTCCGAAGCAGATGCCGAAGCCAAGGCAGTTCACATAGAAGACATCGCCTCGCAACCGATGCTGGCTATCTGGCGCGGAATATCGGCCTTCCCCTGGGAAGGACCGCCCCCGGTCAGCATGAGAGGTTTTGGTTCAATCATTTTTCAATCAGCCATGCGCCCTGAACTGGATCCTGCGGTCGCCTCGAAAATGACAGTTAAAAATTACTTTCTGATTTCCGGAAATTTCTGTAATCTCAGTGCCCGACTTGGGTATCATTATGCTATGATCGAAGCATATGCCAGTGATCTCCTGACAGAAAATTATGTAACCTTTCGCTTCAAAGGTGGAGCTGCTGATCTGAAACGCAAAGCAATACGCGCCCGACTACTGGCAGATATACTTGAGCAGTATGATTTCAGTATTGAGTTGAAATCTGATGCGCTTCTTGCCAGAATAAAAAAGAAACCAGCCGCCTATCTGGAGAGCAGACTTATGGTTCTCGGCTATTTGACCTTACACGCCAGGCAGCTCGATATGGTAATGAACCAACCCGGTGCCGTTGCACGGTACAAAGAAAGGTTCCTTCTGGAGATTGAGCAAATGCTGGCATTACAACCTGAAACAGTAGCCATGGAGAATGGGCATGCAGACAACCAAAAAAATTCTGCTGGTTGATGACGAACCTGACTTCCGTGAAGTTATGGGCAAGCTTTTACGCCAACGGAAGATTGAGCACGAGACTGCCGGCAGTTGCCTTGAAGCACTCGACTGGCTCGGGAAAGACTCGTTTGATGTTGTCACTATGGATGTCAGCATGCCGGGCCAAAACGGCCTGGAATGCATGGCTGAAATTAAAAAGATCTGGCCTGATGTAGAAATAATCATCCTGACCGGTCACGCCTCTATCAGCAATGGACTCATCGGCATGAAAAACGGGGCATTTGACTATTGCATTAAACCAGTAGATTTTCCCGAATTACTCGAAAAAATAACCCTCGCCCGAAAAGCCCACAACACAGGGACCTGAAGCTTCAGGAGTAGGAAGCATAACAACACTCCAACCTCAGATTCACTGCCAGAAGGTGAATTTGAGGTGGAATGAACTCAGCTTAAACACCGTCTGCGATAGAAAAGAGTGTTGTACAAAGCGGCAAAGATGTGTAGAGAACAGTACCCTGACATTTTTTTCTACTCTTCTCTTTTTTATATCCCAGACTTCAACGGGAAGGATACTCATGACCAGAAGTTCCGCCCCGTACATCCTTGCCGGCAACAAGACCTTTTGCAACTACTGTCCCGGTTACTGCTGCTACAGACTCAAAGGATCGACACTCTATCTTGATGCCATCGATATCAATCGTATGGCCAGACACTTCTCTATTTCAGACGGTGAAGTTCGTAAAAGATATCTTGAGAATAAGAACACTTTCAAGACCCGTGAAGACGGCTCGTGTATATTCTTAAGTAACGACAAGATGTTCGGCAGATGCTCGATACATCCAGCCAGGCCGAAGCAATGCCGTGACTTTCCGTATAACGATCCCTGCCCCTACCTTGAAAGCGACGATTTGCTGAAAATAATCCAGCCAAAAGTTGAAAAAAGTCTCGCAACACTCCTTACGGGCATCGCCGAACCTGAATCAGCCTGAGCGATGATGCATACAAGGCAGATTTACCTATGTTATCGAATAAAGGTGAAAACTAGCCCCCCTGTCCGACACACCATGTGACAAAATCTCAAGCAAATCTGACAATCCCCACCGTTCTCACTCAAGCGTTTTTCCGAAATTATCAGGTCAATTCAGTGGAAAAAAATTTGCGGACTATAGCTCATGGACTAAACAGTCTTACCCTGGAAGAGGATTGCAATACCTAGTAATTCCTGCGAATTGTCGATCATCAGTTATCAGAGATGCAAATTACAAAATGAATCATCGTTTTTCTCTGATAGCATACCTCAAATGTATTGCTGTAATTACCCCCTCCACGTAAAGTACGTTTTTTTTCTAACTTCGATTGTGTCACTATTAACACTCTTCTTCAATATTACACACAGCAATGCCACGCTTCATCGCCATACTTTTAATGATTTTCGTCACCCTCCTCTGGAGCACAGCCGGAGTAGTGACCCGCCATCTTGATTCAGCCGCAAGCTTTGAAGTTACCTTCTGGCGCAGCTTTTTTACTGCAATACCCATAGGAATCGCGCTGACTATTCTCCGTGGACGTAAACTTTGGACTACGCTTCACAGGCAACCCAAAGCCATCTGGATTTCCGGCATTTGCTGGTCTGTGATGTTTACTGCTTTTATGGTGGCAATTACCATCACCACAGTAGCAAACGTTTTGATCGTTATGTCGCTTTGTCCTTTGATCACAGCTCTCTTTAGCCGAGTGTTTCTTGATCATCGGTTGGTATGGACAACCTGGCTGGCCATCGCTACAGCCGGGTTTGGTATTGTCTGGATGTTTGCAGGCGATAATGCGTCAGTCTCGTTGTCCGGTACTACTGTGGCACTTGCCGTGCCATTCGCTTATGCCATTAACTTCACTACTATGCAATATGTTGGCAACTCCGGGAAACCTGATGCAGGTCCAGATGGTAGACCGGATATGCTGCAGGCTGTTTTACTTGGAGCGATAATCTCAGTTCTTGTTACCCTGCCCCTTGCCTTTCCATTTCAGGCAACAGGCCATGATCTCGTGTTACTCTCTATGCTTGGTGCTTTCCAGTTGGCGTTACCATGCCTGCTACTCGTGAGACTCACCCGCGAACTTACTGCTCCTGAAATTTCTCTACTCGCATTGCTTGAACTGGTCTTTGGAGTAACATGGGCATGGTTATGGGCTGGTGAGCACCTTACATCCAGGACCCTGACCGGTGGGTTTCTTGTATTAAGCGCTTTGGTGGTAAATGAAATAGCGCGAATCATTCGATCGAAAAAAGTGGTGCATCAGTTGCAAAAGGAATGGGTAGAGTAGATCATGAAAAGGAATACCCATTAAAAGACCTCGGCAGATTCTTCCTGAGCATCAATTTTCGCAATGTTCAGGAGGTACCTTGCAGCTCAAGAGTGAAGTTTGAATCGTAATACTTGAACTCAATCTGAGACTCCGTAGAATATTGTACCTACCGTGATAAAATTCCCATCATTATCTTTACTGACAATCACAATTTCACCAGAATCTGGATAGACATTGGTCAAGGCGGTAATGTTTACCTGATGAGTTACTAAGATGGTTGTCTGGCGCAGATCTTGTCTGTTAAGCCATTCTGTGAGTGCTTTTGTCTGAGGCATTTCATTTGCATAATTCCCAAAGAATGAA
>JBFHGS010000104.1:0-15798 GCA_041582995.1 Desulfopila sp.
ATTGTAGGAGAAGCGCAGATTCTCGGACAATTAAAAGAAGCGTACAGATATGCCGCTGATTTTAAGTGTACAGGGCCGCTACTTAATCGTCTGCTGCACAAGTCATTTTCCGTTGCAAAGCGTATACGTACGGAGACGGGTATAGGCTCGTCAGCAGTATCTATCAGTTCAGCTGCAGTGGAACTGGCAAAAAAAATCTTCGGTGATCTCCAGGAAAAAAGGGTGCTGCTGGTAGGGGCAGGAGAAATGGCTGAACTTGCGGCCCAGCACCTTGTTGGTCAGGGGGTTGTCTCGGTTACTGTCGCCAATCGTACTTTGTCAAGGGCAGTGGATCTTGCCCAGCGTTTCAATGGCAAAGCCGTCTCTTTTGATGAATTGCTCAGTCAGCTTGAAAAAGCGGATATAATCATAAGTTCAACAGGTGCACCCAATATTATCCTGCAGAAGGATCAGGTGAAACCTGTGCTGAGAGTGCGCAGAAATAAACCACTCTTTTTCATAGATATTGCAGTTCCGCGTGATCTTGATCCGGGACTTAATGATCTTGAAAATGTGTATCTATACGATATTGATGATTTGAGTCAGGTGGTGGAAATGAACCGTTCTGAGCGTGATAAAGAAGCGCTCAAAGCCGGTCGTATAGTTGAAGAAGAGACTTTGAAATTTCAGCGTTGGCATGAGGGTATGGCATTGACGCCGACAATTCAGGATTTACGTGGTAAAGCCGATGAGATTTGTCGGTTAGAGCTTGAGAAAACGTTGTCCAAAATGTCATCACTCTCCGAGAAAGAACGTAAGTCTTTAGAGAAGATGGCGGCAGCGATTACTTCCAGAATCCTCTATGACCCGCTGCAGTACCTCAAAGGTGATGCCTGTCGTGGTCGTGACAATACCCAGCTGAAGGTTGAGACTGTAAGAAATGTTTTCGGATTGCGTGGTAAGAGTAAAGAATGAGCCTGGCAGCTGAGTTTATCGAAAATGAGTGGTACGTTGTACGTCATTCCGGTGAGATGCCCGAAGTTGCCTTTTACTCGTCCCTGTATTTTCTCACAGAGGCGGACGAAGGGCCACGTCTCGGTCTTTCAGAAGAGCAGATACGGCCTTTAAAAGAAGCTGCTGCTCACAGATACAGAGAAATTGTGTTGCGGGATCTGCAGCAGGATAATCGGCAGATGACTATTTATAGGGGAGTGAGCCGATCTATAATTAATTATAAACGGTATCAGAAGTTCAGCAGCCGTCAGCAGCTTGAGATAAAGGGCTTCTCCGGTGAGGTGGCTGCAGCACTCTTGTTATTCCTGGTAACGGAAGTGGTGGAGGTAGGGAAAGGCCTCCGGCAGTCCGTCATTAACTGTAGCTTTAACGAACTTAACTCCTTTGCCGTAGAGATAGGACTGGTACCCGATGCCCTGCCTGCGGGAATCGCCTCATTGTGTGACTCTTAAGGCTGAGTAATCTTATTCGCACCAGAAATAGCTCATTCTGGTTCTGGATATTTAGCACCATTTTTTATAAGCTTTTTGTGGGCAGCTGAAATCGGATCAAGATCATACGATGCCGCAAGCGTTGTCAGGTAAATCATGATATCTCCGATTTCTTCTTCGATGTGTTGGCGCGTCTGTTCATTGACCTGGGCACTTTCGGATGGTGTAAGCCACTGGAATATTTCAACCAGTTCAGCTGTTTCCACGCTTAGTGCCATGGCAAGGTTTTTCGGCGAGTGGAATCGCTGCCAGGCACGTCGTTCGATAAAGTCCTTGATTTCAGCTTGTAATTGTTTCATGTATACGTCTTTGTCGTGGAATTTGTTATCTGCTTCTGGTATGTCTTTTACGCAGAGCCTGCACGATCAGGCTGGCAGCACATACAACCATCATACTACTTCCTGAACCTGTTCTTATGAAAATGCTTTTTCGGTTTGTCACTATCACATGTACATTTCTACTGTTGCTGCAATCCGGCAATGGAATTCTCCGGGCTGAAGGTAATGGTCAGGTCGTCGATCAGAAGCGCAATACGCTGATAGGATATATGATCAGCCGCCAGCTTCCCGTCATGCATTTCAGTGACAAGGTCATGGATGACAACCTCGCTGAGGCGGCTTTTACCCTTTATATCAAACAACTGGACTACCAGAAACGTTTTTTATTAAAAAAGGATGTCGAGCAGCTGAGTGCTTTTGCGCCCTATATTGATGATAATATGAAGAGGGGCTCAATCTCGTTGCCGGATGCAGGATATGCCATACTCAATGAGAGGATTGCTCAGGCCGAAAAAATGGTACAAGATATCCTGGCTGAGGAAATAGATCCGATGGCAGCAGGTACTGTCGAGAGTGATCCTGAGAAACTTGATTATGTTTCAAGTCTGGCAGAACTGAAAGAGCGTTGGCGCCAGTTTATCCATGTACAACTCATTAATCGTTATCTTGACCTTGAAGAGGACAGGAAGACGGAAACAGAGAAGAAAACTGATGTTGAGCTGTGGAAGATAACTGCAGAAAAGGTTGCCAAGCAGAACACAAATTTTTTTCACAGGTTGCATCAGGAAACCCTTCAGGATCACTATGACAGGTTTTTCAATGCTGTAACCCGGGCTTTTGATCCACATACCAACTATATCCCACCTGCCGGAAAAGAGCAGTTTGATATTAACATGCGGGGCAGTCTTGAGGGTATCGGAGCTCTGCTCCGCGAAGATGACGGCCTTATAAAGGTGGTTCGTATTATACCGGGAAGTGCCTCAGCACGTCAGGGCAGACTCGAAGCAGAAGATGTCATTCTGCAAGTGGCTGAAGGTGCTGATGAACCTGTAGATATTACGGATATGCGCTTAAGGGACGCGGTCCGTCTTATTCGGGGACCCAAAGGCACAGAGGTTCGGCTGACAGTTCGTAAGGCTGATGGCGGTAAGGATATTATTCCGATTACTCGAGACGTTGTGCAGATTGAGGAGACCTTTGTAAAGAGTGCAGTCGTTGACTCTCCTGCAAGTGATAAGATCGGCTATATTTATATACCGAGTTTTTATCGCGATTTTGAGAGAAATGGTCAGCAGGGTGGCAGGAACTCCAGTGATGATACCAGAAAAGAGATTCAATCTCTGGTGAAACAGGGAGTGAAGGGCATTATTCTTGATCTCAGGAACAATGGAGGTGGTGCACTTGTTGATGCTGTGGAAATCACCGGTATGTTTATCGACTATGGTCCGGTCGTTCTTGTAAAAAACAGTAACGGTGCGGAAAGGATTCTGCGTGATGAGCAGTATGGTGTCGAATTCGATGGTCCGTTAGTGGTACTGGTGAACAAGTTTTCCGCATCAGCATCTGAGATTGTGGCAGGCGCTCTGCAGGATTACGGCCGGGCAGTTATCATGGGCGGTGCGCACACACATGGTAAGGGAACGGTGCAGACTATTATCGATCTCAATGAAAATATTCCTCTTCTGCATATGCGTAAGTACGATGATTTGGGTGCTCTGAAAGTGATGATCCAGAAGTTCTACAGGGTAACCGGCGGCTCTACGCAGTATAAAGGTGTGGAACCGGATATTGAATTACCGAGTCTCTTTAAGCATATCAAATCCGGCGAGAGGTATCTCGAATATTCCCTGCCATGGGATAGCATTGATGCCGTGGAGTATACTCCGGTTCAGAAACATCTTAATATCGCCAAGCTCAGAAAACGAAGCCTCGAACGTGTCCGGGATGATGAGGGCTTTAAGACTATCGAGGAAGAAGCTGACAAGGCAGAGCAGCGAAGCAAGGATACTATAGTGTCTCTGAACATTGATGATATGCGAGCCAAGAGAGAAGAGGCACGTAAGGCAAGAGAGAAGATCGGGGAATACTATAAGAAATACCGCGAAGAGCAGGCGGATGAGGATGAGTTTGAGGTGGACACAGCTACCCAGGAAGAGAAAAAGACTGAGTGGCTTGAAGAGGTACGAGAGGATCCTTATGTCCGTGAAGCAGGGCGGGTCGTTAACGATATCATGAATCTCTAAAAAGCATTTTCCCCAATGAATTACCTCTGAATTGAGGGGTTTTCCGGTATTTTTTCAAGGAAAAATAGTCTTGAAAAAGAGCGGGAAAGATGATAGAAGTGCGCTTTTGTGAATGGTCATTCAGTGGGATAACTGTGTCCTCTCTACGCTGGCCATACTCGCAGGCAACAAACTATCAGAGGTAATGAGTGAATGGATCTTGCTGAGGCGTTTCGTAATTATCGGGAAAAAATAGTAAATCAGTGGGTTGATTATACCCTGTCAACATACCAATCCTCAGGGTTCTTCCTGAAGGAAAAAGACAAATTCGCCAATCCAATTGGAGTAAGCGTCAGGGATGCATTGGACAAGTTGTTTGTACTTATGTCCAAGGGGGCTGATCCTGAAGAGTTTAAGGGGCCGGTTGATACTATCATTCGTCTCCGGGCTGTTCAGGAATTTACTCCGGCTCAGGCGGTTGCACCTTTAAATGCTGTAAAGCATATCACCCGGGAAATACTCGCTGGTGATAAAGAGAGGTCCGTTTTTATCAAGGATCTCTACGATTTTGAATTTGCTGTTGACCTCGCAGTGCTGGCCGCATTCGACATTTATATGGAGTCGAGGGAAAGACTTTACATGGTCAGGATGGCAGAGGTGAAGTCAGGTAGTCACATACTGACTGACAGTAAATGCCCTTCGAAATTGCTAAATGAAGATTCGCAGGATTTTTTGAAAACGGTTTAAGGTTATTAACTGGTCTCTGAACAAAAGGTGTATCGGACTTTTGGGCGGTTTCCAAAAACAAGTTCATTTGAAGCGAGGTAAGAAATGAAGTATGCCTTATCATTTCTGGCGGTCATTGCATTAGTAGTGATTGCCTGGCTAGGGTCCCAGATACCTGGAATGCCGTACATCTTTGGTGTCGCCTTCCCTTATCTGGCCGTCGCGGTCTTTCTGGGTGGGTTTGTCTATCGGGTTGTACAGTGGGCCAAGTCCCCTGTACCATTTTCGATCCAGACCACCTGCGGACAGGGCAAGTCGCTTGATTTCATCAAGCACAACAAGCTCGAGGCTCCGCATACAACCACTCAGGTTGTAGCCAGAATGGCTCTGGAAATTCTGACTTTCAGGTCACTTTTCAGAAACACTCATGCGCAGATGCATGATGGGCCGAAGATTACCTATGAGTCTTCCAAGTGGTTGTGGCTGTTTGCCATTGCATTCCACTATTCCTTCCTGCTGATTGTTATCAGGCACATGAGATTGTTCCTCAATCCTGTTCCGGGTGTGATTGATGCTCTTGCATGGATGGATGGATTCTATTCAATAGGCAATCCTACCTGGTTCATTACCGATGCGGGAATCATCTTCGGTCTGGTGTTCCTGTTTGCTCGAAGGTTGACCAACGCAAAGGTTCGCTATATTTCTCTGGCAAACGATTATTTCCCACTGTTCCTGATCTTTGCAATCGCTTTGACCGGAATCCTGATGCGTTACTTCCTGCGTACGGATGTTGATATCACTGCTATCAAACAGTTATCTGTAGGTCTTGTTACCCTGCATCCGACAATAGTTACTGAGATCAGCCCGATTTTCTACACTCATATCTTCCTTGTTTGTGTTCTGCTGGCATACTTCCCGTTCAGCAAGCTGATGCACATGGGTGGTGTGTTCATGAGTCCTACCAGAAACATGAAAAACAACACCCGTGAGGTTCGTCACGTTAACCCATGGAATCCTCGTATACTTCCGCATTCGTATGCTGGATATGAAGATGAGTTCCGTGAGTTCATGGTTGAGGCCGGCATCCCTGTAGAAAAAGAGTTGCCTCCTCAGAAGGATGAGGAATAACAGATCTCCCAAAACTTGCTTATAAGGATTAAATAGCGATGTCAGTTCCAAAACTAGAACAATTATCGAAAAGCGTAGTGAAGGGGCCATCCTTGGCAACTGGAGCGGTGCCGACCAAGGACTGGATGGATATCCCGGCCGAGTTCAAGCCGGGCAACTATGCCTACCCTGCGAAGAAAGAAAAAGTAGAATACCTCAACAGCCAGAAAGGACTTTCCTTTCCCAATGCTCGTGAGTGGTCTCCTGAAGATGAGGACTGGAAACTTCCTGAGGACTGGAAAGATATCATCCTCAAAGGTCTGAAAGAGCGACTGGATAAATTCCGTTCCCTGAAGATTTTCATGGACTGTTGTGTCCGCTGTGGAGCATGTGCCGATAAATGTCACTTCTTCCTCGGCACTGGTGATCCAAAGAACATGCCGGTTCTTCGGGCCGAATTGCTTCGTTCCGTGTATCGCAATGACTTTACCCTTGGCGGTAAGATTCTCGGCAAAATGGCCGGTGGCCGTGAGATGACAGTAGGTGTTCTGAAAGAGTGGTTCATGTACTCATATCAGTGTACTGAGTGTCGTCGCTGTTCAGTGTTCTGTCCATACGGTATTGATACTGCAGAAGTTACGATGATGCTGCGTGAGCTTCTTCACCTTGTCGGTGTTGGTATCAACTGGATTCTGGAGCCAGCCTCCAACTCCAACCGTACCGGTAACCACATGGGACTGCAGCCGCATACGTTCAAGGATAACGTTGAATTCCTTGTAGATGATGTTGAGAACCTGACTGGTGTTAAACCTAATCTCACATTTAACCGCAAAGGTGCTGAGATTCTGTTTATTACTCCTTCTGCCGACGTTTTTGCAGAGCCGGGTCTTTATACAGCCATGGGTTATATGATCCTCTTTGAGGCAATCGGTCTTGACTATACCTGGTCAACCTATGCTTCCGAGGGTGGTAACTTCGGCTTGTTCACCAATAACGAGACCATGAAGAAGCTGAACGCCAAGATGTATGCTGAAGCTGAGCGTCTTGGAGTTAAATATATTATTGGTGGTGAGTGTGGACATATGTGGCGTGTACTGCATCAGTATATGGATACTATGAACGGACCTGCAGACTTCCTTGAAGTACCTGTTTCTCCGATCACCGGTACCAAATTCCATAATGCAGCGTCCACCAAAATGGTTCATGTTACAGAGTTTACTGCCGATCTCATAAAGCATGGCAAACTCAAACTCGATAAGAGCCGTAACAGTCACATTAAAGCTACTTTCCATGACTCTTGTAATACCGCCCGCGCAATGGGTCTGCTTGATGAGCCCCGTTATGTTCTTGACCATGTAGTCGACTGGGTTGAGATGCCTGAGAACACTATCCGCGAGCAGACTTTCTGCTGTGGTTCAGGAACCGGTCTGAACACTGATGAAATCATGGAACTCCGTATGCGTTCAGGATATCCGCGCGCCAATGCCGTCAAGTACGTTCGTGATAAGCATGATGTAAATATGCTTTCATGTGTATGTGCGATCGATCGTGCTACCCTGACGTCTCTGAATAACTACTGGACTCCTGAAGTCGGAGTTTGTGGTGTCTCAGAGCTTGTAGGTAACGCAATCGTTCAGGAAGGCGAAGGCGAGAATCGGCCAAATCTCGATGAAGGTTTGCGCACCCTGGTGTGATAAATCCTGAACAGAATATAGGAGTATAACTCATGTATAATAAACGAACTGTAATACCAGGACTGATTATATTCGTCCTCTTCGTCACGGCGCCCGTCTGGTTCAACGGTTTATCAGCAGGCCCAGCCCCGAAACCGGAGTTGCCACCGGGCGGAGAAAAGCAGTGTGTGGCGCCTGCCAGTGAGATGCGCGCAAAGCATATGAAACTTCTTAACGAATGGCGTGATGATGTATTGCGTGATGGCGATCGTGTAGCTGTCACAGTTGATGGCAAAGAGTATCGGAAGGGACTGCAGACGGCTTGTATGGAGTGCCATAGCAACAAAGAGAAATTCTGTGATTCCTGTCATGAATACGCATCTGTTAAACCATACTGCTGGAACTGCCATCTGACTCCCGCGCAGATAGCAGAGAAGAAGGAGACGCACTAATGGATACTAAAAGAAGAAAATTCCTAAAGATGGCCGGTGCCACAGTACTCGCCGGAGTCAGCGCCCCTGCAGTTATCAAGCTGACATCATCACCTGCTCTTGCTTCTTCAGCTCCTGCAGGACATGGCGCAGCGGCAGATGGTCATAACGTTGCAGCACATGGTGAGGACGCTCCGAAAGGAGTCCGCCTTGGGCTTGTTATTGATATGCGTAAGCTTTATGGAAAGCCTGAGCTTCTGGATAAAGCAGTAGCTGCTTGTAACAAAGCGCATAATGTTCCACATATTGACAGCAAAAAGAGTGAAATTAAGTGGATCTGGAAGACACCTTTTGCAAATGCTTTTCCGGAGCATTCTTCCTATCATTCATCCAAGACGACCTTGGATAACGATTATCTTGTACTCTGTAATCACTGTGATGAGCCGCCTTGTGTTCGCGTATGCCCGACCAAAGCGACCTTCAAGATGGAGAGTAACGGTATCGTGGCTATGGACTACCACCGCTGTATCGGCTGCCGCTTCTGTATGATGGGCTGTCCTTATGGTGCGCGTAGCTTCAACTGGTTCGATCCGAGACCATACATCACTGAAGTGACCCCTGAGTTCCCGACCCGTATGCGTGGTGTTGTCGAAAAATGTAATTTCTGCGGAGAGCGTCTCGCACTCGGCAAAGAGCCTGCATGTGTCGAAGCAGTTATGGAAACCGGAGCGATTGTGTTCGGTGATCTGAATGATCCGGAGTCCGAGATCAGCAAGATCCTTGACCAGGAGCATACGATCCAGAGGAAGCCATCTCTTGGAACGAAACCATCAGTCTTTTACATAGTGTGAGGTCGTCATGTTAGAAAAAGCATTGAAAGGCAATAATGCCTATTGGATGTGGCTCGCTTTCCTGAGCGCATTCATCGCAGTAGGGGCTGTCTGCTACTATCGACAGTTTACATTTGGTATGGGACTGACCGGCATGGGACGTGATCTGTCATGGGGATTGTATATCTCCCAGTTCACTTTCCTGGTCGGTGTGGCAGCTGGAGGTTTAATGCTCGTTCTGCCATACTATATTCATAACTACAAGGTGTTCGGCAGGATCACCATTCTTGGTGAATTCCTGGCCATTGCTGCCATCGTTATGTGTCTGATGTTCATCCTTGCGGATATCGGACAGGTACAGCGTGGTTTGAACATGATTTTCCATCCAACTCCGAATTCCATGTTGTTCTGGGATAT
Organism: Desulfopila sp.; assembly: GCA_041582995.1. Classification (GTDB taxonomy): domain Bacteria; phylum Desulfobacterota; class Desulfobulbia; order Desulfobulbales; family Desulfocapsaceae; genus Desulfopila. The sequence goes on from JBFHGS010000104.1 coordinate 9,169, forward strand.
GGTGGTTCTGCTTGGCTATCTCTCGCTGAACGTGATCTGTGGCTGGGTTATCTTAACTGCTGAGCGTAAGCAGGTTAAGCCTCCGAAGTGGGTATATATCTTCGTATATATCTCCATTCCGTTCGCTGTTTCCATTCACACCGTTACCGCTATGCTCTATTGTGGTTTGCCTGGACGTCACTTCTGGCTTTCCGCTATCACTGCTCCACGATTCCTGGCTTCAGCTTTTGCTGCAGGTCCTGCTCTTATCGTGGTTGCATGTCTGATCATGAAGCGCGTTGCTAACTTTGATGCGGGTAAAGAAGCTATCAACAAGCTTACTACCATCATTATGTATGCAGCGATTATCAACGCCTTCTTTGTTGTTCTTGAATTCTTTGTAGGCTGGTACTCCAACATTCCAGGTCACAAGCACTCTCTTGAGTATCTGTTCTTCGGGTTGGAGCATCATGGTGTGGTTTACGATAATCTTGTACCGTTCATGTGGAGCTCTGTTGCACTCTGCTTCGGTGGCCTTGCAGTTTTCGGTTACATGAAGATCACCAAGATGAGCAATGATTTGTTGATTGCAGCTGGCTGTATTGCTATTTTTGTTGCTCTGTGGCTTGATAAAGGTCTCGGATTTGTAATGGGTGGCTTGGTTGTGAACCCGCTTGATGAAATAGTTGAGTACATTCCTACTGCTAATGAAATCGGTATTACCCTTGGTATCTGGGCAACCGGTCTTGCTCTTGTAACTATTCTTTACAAGATTGCGGTAAGTGTAGAACATGAGGTTGAGGGTCATTAAACGATCTTTGGTCTATAAAAAAGCCTCCGAGAAATCGGGGGCTTTTTTTTTGCTCAAAAGCTGGTATGTTGTGCAAAGTATGCGAAATGTTGGATAGATAAATTAAGATATGGGTTTTGCCGTGAGCAAAAAACGAGTCCTGATAATCTATTACTCCTTTTCCGGGCAGACACAATTACTCATTCAACGAGTATCGGCCGGAATAATGGAAGGTGACCTGGAGGTCAGTGTTGAAAGGATACAACCCTTGCGACATATCCCTTTCCCATTCTCGACATGGAAGAGTATGTCAAGGGTAATGGTTCTTTCATTTTTCCGAAAGCGAGTCGCTGTTCAGTCCTATGATGAGCTGTTAAATAAAAAGTGGGATTTGATTCTGCTTGCCGGGCCGACCTGGTCATACAGTCCGAGTGGACCTGTTCTTGATTTTCTTGACCGCTATGGCAGAGCCCTCTGCAAAGACACCCAGGTCTTGCCGCTCATATCCTGCAGGTCGTACTGGCGTACGCATTACTGGGGATTACGACTTATCCTGAGTCGGTCAGGAGCACGTGTCCTGCGCCCTATAGTTTTCACTCACTCAAGTAGAGAACCGTGGCGAACAATCGGACTTATTTTGCAACTCATGGGACGTTTGCCCCGTCTTGAGTCTTCATGGTTCAGGCGGCGTTATCCGCGTTATGGTCATAGTCGTGAACAATATGCAGATGCTTTGGAAAAGGGCAGGCATATTGCCCGTATGCTGTCAGATAAGGAAAATTAGCACTAATTTCTTTCAGAATACATTGAAATCAAGGCCATTGACCTTTCAAGTAGAGATCGAAGTAATACAAAATGCTGTCTGAAAAGAACATATAGCAAAGGCCTGCGACAGAGAGAAAAGGACCGAAAGGGATTCTGGTCTGACCACCTTTTTTCTGGACCCTCATAGCTAATATGCCTATTACTGAACCGCTGAGCGAACTTGCAAAGAAGATAAAAGGCAGTGATTGCCAACCAAGAAAGGCACCGAGCATTGCCAATAATTTAATGTCACCACCACCCATGCCATCCTGTCTGCGCCAGAGAAAATAGAGCAGCGCAACCGCATAAAGAACACCGCCTCCGGCTGCCAGGCCGATAAGTGAATCTAGCCAGTTGACATAAGGGTTGATAAACGAGAAAAGAAATCCAAGTACTATTCCTGGTAGGCTTATTGAATCTGGTATAATCTGCAGATGGATATCGATGTAAATGATTACCAGCAGGGCTGCTGTGAATATAAAATAGCCAGCTGCAGCAATCGATAGACCGAACCTGTTCACAAGGGCTGCAGTGAGAATTGCCATAAGCAGTTCGACAATCGGGTATTGCAGAGAGATAGACGTTTTGCAGTGTCGGCATTTTCCAAGTTGGACAATATAACTGAGAACAGGTATATTCTCATACCATGCCAACGGGTGCTCACATTTTGGACAATGTGAGGCGGGAAAGGCGATTGATGCATCCTCTTTAGGAAGTCTAAGGATGACAACGTTGAGAAAACTTCCCACGATTGCCCCGAAAAACATTGAAAATACAAGTATTAGCGGTTCTGCCGCAACCATCAACTGCCTCATTCGATAAAAAGTAGTCTTAAATTCTAAATTCCAGCCGGAAGTGTACACGTAACTATGCCACAATATCAGGAAAAAACAATAGTTACCCGCGTTGAGCAACTGTCTGCAGACAATGTCCGTTTAACTCTTAAAGCTCCTGATATTGCAGGAACTTGTAAACCAGGACAATTTGTTATGATCAGGACAGCAGCGGGTAAGGATCCTCTCTTGCGCCGACCGTTTTCTATTCATCAGGCTGATGCCGCCGGCAGTATTCAGATATATTTCAAGATTGTCGGACGTGGAACAGAGATACTCGCCCGCGTTCGTGAAGGTGAGGAACTCTCTGTTTTCGGTCCGCTTGGGAAAGGTTTTCGGATAAATGAAAATGTTCCGGTATGTCTCATAGGTGGTGGCCTTGGAATAGCGCCGATGCTTTTTCTTGCAAAAGAAATCAGCCGGAGAAAAAGAGTGAACACGGATAATGATATTATTATCCTGGGTGGCCGCAGTAAAGGTGATGTCGAACCTCTAATGGCTGATTTCAAGCAGATCAACATGCAGACTCAGGCAGCAACCGATGATGGTTCTTTTGGTGAGCACGGTTTTGTAACTGATGTGCTGAGGAAGGTTCAGTTATCTTCGAATACCATTGTTTATGCTTGTGGTCCCGAGCCCATGATGGGTGCAATTGCTGCATATTGTAATGATCATAACCTTGAATGTCAGGTTTCTGTCGAGAGTGTTATGGCTTGCGGAATGGGGGCTTGTCTCGGCTGTAACAGGCCGGTAGATGACGGAAAATATGTTCATGTCTGTCTTGACGGGCCTGTTTTCGACGCAAAGGAGCTGAAATGGAATTTGTAAAATATTCAGCCGATGGACCGGACCTGCGGGTTAAGATCGGCAGTCTCGAACTGCAGAACCCTGTAATGACTGCTTCAGGTACTTTTGGTTATGCACGGGAGTTTGAAAGCCTGATGAATCTTCACCGTCTCGGTGCAGTGATTGTGAAAGGTATATCGCTCTTTCCACGACCAGGTAACCCGCCGCCCAGGATAGTTGAAACAGCATGCGGAATGCTGAACGCTATAGGCTTACAGAATGTAGGGGTCGATCGCTTTATTTTAGAGAAGATGCCGTACCTCAATGGCCTCAATGTTCCGACTATCGTTAATATTCTTGGTGGCTCAATAGAAGAATATCGGGAAATTACCAAACGTCTTGAAGGTGTGCCGGGGGTGGCCGGGATTGAGGTGAATATCTCCTGCCCGAATGTTAAGGAAGGTGGCGTTGCTTTTGGTGGCGATCCAAAGATGGCGGCAGCGGTCACACAGGCCGTGAAAGAGAGTTGCTCTGTTCCGGTTATCGTTAAGCTCTCGCCAAATGTGACTGATGTTGCCGAAATGGCTCGGGCTGTTGAAGGTGCCGGCGCTGATTCTGTATCTCTTATCAATACCCTCATCGGTATGGCCATTAATCTCAAAAAGAAACGTCCTGAGTTGGCCAATATTATCGGTGGACTTTCCGGGCCTGCGATTAAACCCGTTGCTTTGCGAATGGTGTTTGAGGTTTCAAGGGCGGTTTCTATTCCGGTAATTGGCATTGGCGGTATTGAATCTGCAGAAGACGCACTGGAATTTATGCTCGCCGGAGCGAGCGCTGTACAGATAGGGACAGCAAATTTTGTGAACCCAGCGGCCAGCGAAGATGTTCTTGACGGCATTATTGACTATGTGAATGAAGAAAAGTTAAGCTCGATCCGAGACCTTATCGGCGGCTTAAAACTCGACTGGATTGCTTAAGTTATGAATGCACAAGTATCGCAATCTTCGAAAGGCTTGATTTGCGTTTCCATTGGCCAGAAAACTGTCGAAAATGCTTTAGCTGCAGCAGGTAAAGTTGTTGAAGTTGCAGATGTTATAGAGATCCGCCTTGATACATTGAAGAAATCCGAGGTGATACCATTTACAACTGCACTGGATAAACCGTTGCTCTTTACGCATCGGCCGGTATGGGAGGGTGGTTTGTATGCAGGTGCTGAAGCCGAGCGTATAGATCTTTTAATTAGCGCAATTGTTCATGGTGCTGCATTTATCGACCTTGAATTACGTGCGCCTGATGAATCGTTTACTCGTATTAAAGATGCTATTGCAAATACGACAACCAGGCTTGTTGTCTCAAATCATAATTTTGAGTGTACACCTGCGCGGGAAGAGCTTCTCTCAGTGCTGCATGACATGAAAGACCGAGGCGCAGATATTGGCAAGATTGTTACCACAGCCCATGATTACCTCGATGTCCTCAGAGTTTTGCAATTGCAGAAAGATGCTGCGGAAATCGATTTACCGCTCATTGCTTTTTGTATGGGCAGGGCGGGTGTGATAAGCCGGCTTGCTACAATTGAACTCGCAGGTTTTATGACTTACTGTGCTCCGAACGAACAGGAAGCTACCGCTCCAGGTCAGATTGCAGTGCAGGTTATGCGGGATATGCTGAAATCACTGTCTGCCGATGAGACAGGACTGAATTGAAGCGGTGAGTTATATGATTGTAAATGGAAATACGAAAGTATACGGAATTATTGGTAACCCTGTATCCCATTCACTGAGCCCTGTTATGCATAATGCTGCTTTTAAAGCATTACAGGAAAACCGGGTCTATATACCCTTGCCGGTTGGGGATATTGCTGCTGGTGTTATAGGCCTTAAAGGCTTGGGCATTCATGGGGCAAGCGTTACTATCCCTCACAAGGAAACGGTTATTCCGTATCTTGATCATGTGAATCCGGTAGCCTTGAAAATTGGTGCAGTAAACACCATCCATATGGTTGAGACGACGAACGGGAGAGAGCTGTCCGGCTCTAATACCGATTGGCTAGGAGCCAATCGGGCTTTACTTACGAAAACCACTCTTACTGGTAAAGATGTTGTGGTACTTGGCGCAGGAGGTTCTGCGAAAGCTATAGGTTTCGGCTTGCTTGAAGCCGGTGCGAATATTGTGATATGCAGCAGGACTGAGAGCAGAGGAAGGTTACTGGCAACTGAGCTTGGTTGTGCCTGGTACGGATTGAATACGCTTAGTGAGCTGAAGGGCAATATTCTGGTTAATGCGACATCAGCCGGTATGGCACCAAATAGTGATGTCTCTATCGTTGAAGAGAGAGATCTGAATGGCTATCAGGTTGTCATGGATATTGTCTATTCTCCACTGAAAACACGATTGCTTCGTGAGGCTGAGACGGCAGGCTGCACAACCGTAAACGGGCTGGAGATGCTTCTTTATCAGGGCGTTGCTCAGTTTGAACTCTGGACTGGTAAAGACGCACCAGTGGAAGTTATGCGAAAGGCGCTTCTGGAAGCGACAGGTAATATATAAACGTAAGCGCGGATTACCGCACTTTCATAAATTGAACAGGTTTAGAATGATTGAGATTACCCCGATAGCAAAAGTTGACACAACGCTGGCTGTACCTGGCTCTAAAAGCCTTACCCAAAGGGCTTTAATTGCGGCTTCACTCGCAGAAGGGACGAGTCGACTGATCGGTCCGCTCGAAAGTGAAGATACTGAATATTCTTCGAAGGCCCTTGCCCAGATGGGAGTGGTTATTGAGAAAAATGAAGGCAGTTGGACAGTTCAGGGAAAGGGTGGTGTTGTCAGTGCTAGTGCTGACCCGATCTTTCTGGGCAATAATGGAACTGCTACACGTTTTCTTACTTCTGTCGCGGCGCTTGGCCATTCATCCTATGTTATTGATGGTGATGAGCGTATGTATGAACGACCTATAGGGCCGTTGATGCAAGCGTTGCAGGGATGGGGGGTAGATATCATCTCAGTGAAAGGAACCGGTTGTCCGCCGTTGCGTATTAATAGTAAGGGGCTGGCAGGTGGTGCAACTGTCCTCCCAGAAGGCAAGAGCAGCCAGTATCTCTCATCACTGTTATTGGTAGCACCTTTTTCTGCGCAGCAGGCAAAGCTCAGGGTTGAAGGTGAAGTATTATCAAAGCCTTATGTTGCAATGACGCTGGAAGTAATGGCTGATTTCGGCATAATGGTGGAAAGGGCCAGAGATTACAGTTCGTTCACTATCCCCCAGGGGTGTTACAAAGCTCGTGACTATAACATCGAAGGTGATGCTTCAAGCGCTTCGTATTTCTGGGCAGCTGCCGCTGTCACAGGGGGCCGGGTAACTGTGAGTAATGTGCCGGTTCCATCAATTCAGGGTGACGCTATGCTGGTGCCTCTTCTTGGTCGCATGGGCTG
>JBFHGS010000105.1:0-15712 GCA_041582995.1 Desulfopila sp.
GCAGTCCGGCAGTCATGGCCGGGTGAGTGGGGTCGAAGTTGTAACAACACGGCTTGGAGATGCAGATGAGAAGGGGCGACGCAGGCCGGAACCAGTCATTGGCACCCAGCAGGTATTGCCTGCTGATGCGGTGATAATGGCCTTCGGATATCGTCCAAGTCCGCCGAGCTGGCTGGAAGAGCAGGGCGTTTCACTTACTGATCAACGACGTATACAGGCCCGCCAGGGGAGTGAATTTCCATTCCAGACCACCAACCATAAAGTGTTTGCCGGCGGAGATGCGGTACGAGGGTCTGATCTGGTAGTGACAGCGATTGCCGAAGGACGTCGTGCGGCAGAGGGTATAATGGCCTACCTGGGGTTGCCCGTCGCGATGTGACGGGCAACCATAAAGCACTTTTACTTTTGAGATTATGGTATCTGGCAGGTATTGAGGATATCTTTCAATCGCTGAATATCATCAAACCTGCCGTAGACAGTAACGACATCACCAACATTCAGACAGGTGGAGCCTCGCGGGATAATAATCTGCCCGCCCCGTTTGATGGAGACAAGATTCACCGTATCCGGCAGAGCCATGTCTTTCACCATTGAATTGTTGCAGCTGTCGCCTTCTTTCAGCACAAACTCAGCAAAGCCGTTATCCGCAGGTTTTCTCAGCTCGACCTGATCCTCAATTATCTGGCCGCGCTGTTTTCGTACGACTCCTACATCATACGCCCGCAGGATATCACTGCGACTTATCAGGCCGCAGAGGCGTCCGGAACTACCGCGTCTGACAACGGGCAACCTGGCTATATCACGTGGTGACATCTTCTGAATTGCAACCCAGATTGGCTCATCAGGAAAGACGGTTATCGGATCCTCAACAGCCACATCGGATACACGCATCGTGCGTGAAGAAAAATTATCTTTCAGCTGGGCTCGGTCCATATCCTGTAGTGTGACGATTCCCCATACCTTTCCACCATCTTTCATGACCGGGAAACCGAGTAGATGCGTCTCCTGAAAAAGTGCCATTAAATCGGAGATTGGCTGATCCTTGTGAATGGTGACCGGTTGTGTTTTCATTACCTCGCTGACCTTCACCCCCTGCATGATATCCATGTCTCTGCCTTCAGAGAAACGTACACCGCGTTTGGCAAGTTTGAGGGTGTAGATTGATTCGGGATGCAGCCATTGGGCGAAATAGGACGCGGTGATGCCGGCAACCATCAGCGGCAGAATCATGAAATAGTCGTTGCTCATTTCAAAGACGATGAGCATTGCTGTAAGTGGAGCCCTTGCTGTCGCTGAGAACAGCGCGGCCATACCCACCAGAGCATATGCTCCCGGGCTGCTGACGATGCCGGGGAAGAAGTATTGAAACAGATGTCCGAGTGCACCACCGAGCATGGCACCGGTAAAAAGAGATGGAGCGAAGACGCCGCCGGAGTTGCCGGAACCGAGTGTAAATGAGGTGGCGATCGGCTTTAAAAAAATGAGTACAACCAGAATCCAGAGAGTAGCCTTACCCTGTATTGCCATTTCAATAAAAGGAAAACCTGAGCCGTACATGTGCGGAATGATAGCACCGGACCCGCCATGTGCACCGCCGGTCATCGGCTGAGCTACATCGGGCAGATGCATATAGGCAAAACCGAGCAACCCGAGAAGAGTTGCACCGACCGCCGGTTTCAGCAGTTGTGGGAATTTCCAGCTGTCGAAAATATTTTCACTGAAGTTCAGCATCCTGATGAACATGATGCCGACCAATGCAGCCAGCAGCCCCAGGATGAGGTAGAAAATAAGTTCTACCGGTGTGTGCATGGCATAAACAGTAACTTCAAAAGCTACGCGGTTGCCGAAGAAAAACTGGCTGACAATCGAGGCGGAGACTGCTGCAATAACGACATTGCCGAAATGGCGAACCTGCAGTCCGCACATCAGTACTTCAATAGCAAAAGCCACGCCTGCGATGGGAGCGTTGAAGGTTGCGGCTATACCTGCTGCTGCACCACAGGCGACGAGATTGCGAATACGTTCGTCAGAGAGTCTGAGTACCTGGCCCAGTGTGGACCCGAGAGCTGAACCTACCTGAACAATTGGTCCCTCACGACCAGCAGACCCGCCGGTACCGATACATATTGCCGAGGCTGCTATCTTTGCCGCTGCAACTCTGGCGCGTATACGCCCACCACGGAGGATAAGTGCCTGCATGACCTCGGGAACTCCGTGTCCTTTGGCCTCCTGGGCAAAGAGAATGAGTGGGCCGACCAGTAATCCGCCGACAATAGGAACCAGCACATACACCCATTTTCCAAGTGCAGGTATGGCTACTGATAGCGAGCTGTATGACAGATGCTGGATTAGGTAGATGAGTTTGATAAAGAGAACCGCAGCCAGACCGGTGCAGGCCCCGACGATGACGGAGAGAATGAGCAGAAGCAACCCTTCAGGGGGAGCAAATCTGTCAAGATAACTACTGAGAGTGTTTCGTCTAGGAGTCATTCCACTTCCCGGTCTGCCGGATCAACGACACTCCTGGAGAATTTCTGTAAGTGGCGGGCACGGTTCGCGAATATTGCCCGAATCACTCATGGTAAGCCCTGTTGCAATAGCAATAGCGACACCTTTACGTGGCATAGCCAGGTACAATGCCACGTCGGTATCGCCAGCAGATATGAATACATCGCCTTATTGATGAGATATAACAACAATGTCACATTTTTCTACAGCGTTCGCGGCAGAGATTCAAGGACTATTTTTCCTGCGCGGGCAGGAGTCGCGGATGCCCATTTAACTCTCAGGCACCAGCAGTAAACACTACATTGAATGACTGGCGTTAATTTCGAATATTACGTTTTCTCAGAATTAAAGTTTTGAAAGCACGACGAAATGTCAATTATCAGCCTGATAACAACCGAAACTCAACTTGTAAAAAGTGAGGTGTAAGTAACTGTGTTCTTCGGCAACTGCTCATATTAAAACAGTATCGGTAATATTCTGGATTTATACCAAAATAGAATTGTTGCGTTTCACAAGGTCGTATCCTCCTTACCCCTTTCGGTGCTAACTGAACATTCGCGGTAATGAGATTTTTGTTTTTTCTGCAACATCAGACCTGTATGGCTTTGCGTGCTTCTTGTCGCAGGGCCATATCAAGCAGCACTAAGGCTGCCATCGATTCGACAATGGGTACTGCTCGTGGTACAACGCAGGGATCATGACGGCCCTTTGCCTCCAGTAGTGTGGCAACACCTTTAAAATCGACAGTTGGTTGTGGCAGTGCAATCGTTGCCGGTGGCTTGAAGGCGACTCGAAAATATATAGGTTCTCCATTGGATATACCGCCCTGAATTCCACCGGAATTATTTGTCAGGGTTCCAAGCGAGGTACCTTTCATGATAAAAGGATCATTGTGAAGTGAGCCGCGCAACCGCGTTCCTGCGAAACCGGAGCCAATCTCAAATCCTTTGGTTGCCGGTATCGCCAGCATTGCCTGAGCAAGTTTTGCCTCAAGCTTTTCATAGGTAGGTTCACCCAGACCGGCAGGAACGTTACGGATAATGCAGGATACAACCCCACCGACCGAGTCTCCTATCTCTTTCAGTTCAGCTATGAACTTTTCCATATGTGCGGCAATCTTCTGATCGGGGCAGCGGACGATGTTCTGATCAACCAGGTCTCGACTGAGGTGTTTTCTGTCAATATCATGTGCCTCGATTTCACCGACACTTTCAACCCAGGAAACAATTTCAATGTTGTATTTTTTTCGAAGTACTTTTTCGGCGACCGCACCTGCGGCCACAGTTCCGATAGTTTCCCGGGCGCTCGACCTGCCACCGCCTGAGGATGCCCGTATTCCGTATTTCGTCTGGTAGGTGAAGTCAGCATGTGAGGGTCTCGGGATGTCAGTCATTTCACCATAATCAGTCGGTCGCTGATCCCGGTTGGCAACTTGCAGAGCTATAGGAGTACCGAGAGTTTTGCCGTTTTCGGTGCCGGAGATAATCGTCACGCTGTCTGCTTCTGTTCTATCAGTTGACAGTGCCGATTGACCAGGTCTTCTACGATTCAGCTGTGGCTGGATATCAGCTTCAGTGAGTTCAAGGCCGGGAGGGCAACCGTCTATAACAACACCAACAGCTTTACAATGCGATTCTCCAAAGGTATTTACCCGATAAAGTGTTCCAAAACTGCTCGACATGGCTCGTAATCTCCTTGTGAACTGGAAGAGATGAATAATGCGGTGAATTTTCGATTTGTTACGATAGACAATGTACACCTCTCGCTGTTTTGTAAAGGCATGTGTTCATCATGGTGTGGCAGCAGTTGTGGCTGTGGAGAAGTAGAGAATTGCCATAGCTCTGGTTTTCTGGTAAATATTGGGTTTTTATTGGATATAGTGTGATAGACAACTCACTGTGCATCTCAAAACATACAGGTCACATCCTTATGGATACCGGAAAATTTGTATATAAGCCGATGCCGTACTTCAGTAGAAAGCTTGAGCAGGTCGAGACTTCTGATCCGTCTGGATATGTCCGTATTCACAAAATTATTGAAAGGTTGCTCCATGATCCCTCGAACGCAGACGGAAAAATGCGGGGGTTGTATAACGGCAGGTTTAAAAAATATGTCGGGCGGAAAGATTATCGTCTCATCTATTACTGGTGTCGTCTCTGTCGCAAGGAGAATCAACGGCTCGAACAGAAATGTGACGGTTGTGATGAACTGCCGGATAACAGTGTAATATTCTTCGATCTCTATCATAAATCCGACAAGAAAAAACTTAAAGAAATGCATTAGTTATAAGTTTTGTTTATTCACAATTACTGTTCCTCTTTCTATATCTGTTTTTGCTGACCTCGGGTTGAGGGTGGCACTGTATCCTTTTAAGAATATTCTTGCTCTCGTTCTTTCCTTTAATAACAGACTATCCAGATGAAAATTTCCCGGGCGTTGTTCCCGTCCTTCCTCATTGTTCTGCCTGTTCTTGCAGTTCTTTTTGCACGCTATGTACTTTTTCCCACAGTGTTTGCAGGGCAGGGTGGAGTTTTTGGCAGCAGAGCTGTTCATACGCTGACTGATGCTGAAGATTTTGCTGCATTTATCGAAGAGTATGGTGGTGATCTTGACCAGGTACGTAAAACTCATTCTGTACCGGCTGTTTATTCAGAAAACCTGCCGGTCAATCTCAGCACATTGCCGGTACAGGAGAAAACATCTCTCTTTATAACTCTCGTGTTGCCCAATGTCTTGCGGGTGAATGAAGAAATACGTGATATACGTCAGCAGATGGAAAAAATCTTCGCTAAAAAGGAGAACTACGCGCGACTGACCAGAAAGGAGCAATGGTGGCTGAACAGGCTGGCTTGGGATTTTGGCTGTGATCCTGAAGACCGCCAGGAAATGCGGCTACGTGTTGATACTGTGCCTGTGGCCCTGGCACTTGCCCAGGCAATAGACGAATCCGGGTGGGGTTCTTCACGATTTGCAATCGCTGGTAACGCGCTTTACGGACAACATCTGCCGGGTGATAGCCTGGATGACTACATTCTTTCACGGGGCGGCGATGTAAAGATAGCGGCATTTGATTCTATTTATTTGGCAACCCGTAGCTATATACATAAACTGAACAGCGTCTGGGCCTATGAAGACCTTCGCCAGATGCGGGCCTCTCTGCGTGAGCAGGGGCTTGACATTACCGGCCATGAACTTGCCAGCGGGCTTGAGAGTTATTCAGCATTAGGTAAAGAATATGTTCATGATCTCCGCTACCTGATTGAGCGTTATGAACTGGAGCATCTGAACGGAGTGGAACTGCAGAATTCCGGTACTGGCATGGTCGTCGAGTTTCCTCAGTAGATTTTGATAGCCGTATCGGCTGACTATAACGGTATATAATTTGCCTCAGCGGGTGTTCTTTCGAGTTTTCCTGTCCTATATTTAACTGGTATAGCGGTTACAATCCCGCTGCTAGTAAGTGCGGTCACGAGGCAAAGGAGAACAGGTATGAAACGCAGAACATTTTTGAAAAGCAGCTGCGCCTTAGTTGGGCTGGCCTGCCTGGGCACAGATGCTATTCTGCAGGGGAGTCGTGAGGTATACGGAGCTGATTATGCACCGTTTCAGCTGTCATTACCAATCCCGCCGCTTTTGGAAAATACAGCTGGCAACATGAGTGAGGCCCGGTTTTCACTTACCGCGCAGCGAGGCGAGAGCCGCCTGATTCATGAATTTGCCACTCCGACGATGGGTTATAACGGCTCATATCTTGGCCCGACCATCCGGGTCCGTAACGGACAGCAGGTCGATGTCAAAGTAAAGAACAGCCTCGATCAGCCGACAACAGTACATTGGCATGGTTTGCATGTACCTGCAGAATATGATGGAGGTCCCCGCCAGCTTATTGGTCCGCAGGAGACATGGAATCCCAATTTTACCATCAAGCAGCCTGCCGCAACTCTCTGGTATCATCCGCATGCGATGGGGCTTACCGGTGAACATGTCTATCTAGGGTTGGCAGGTCTTTTCTATATCGAAGATGATGTCTCTGAAATGCTTGTTATTCCTAAGGAGTATGGAGTTAATGATATCCCGTTAATTTTACAGGATCGGCGTTTTTTTCAGGATGGCAATCTTGCCTATGTGCAATCTATGATGGATGTCATGCACGGGGTTATCGGTAATATACTGCTGGTGAATGGTGTGGAATCTCCGTTTTGTGAGGTCAAAGCGGGTATGGTTCGCTTGCGCATCCTAAATGGTTCCAACGCTTCTCTCTACAGGATCGGTTTCGGAGATGGACGCGAATTTCATCAAATTGCCACGGATGGAGGTTTTCTTGAAAAGCCTGTTTCTCTGAGAGATGTTTTGCTTTCTCCTGGTGAAAGGGCAGAAATTCTGGTCGATTTCAGTGCAGATGCAGCCGGGCATACAGTTACGCTGGCTGTTGATCAATTGCCGGGTGGGCGTTGTGAAGCGATGCAGTTCAGGGTTGGTCATGCAGCAGAAAAAAAATACCATGTGCCCGAAAAACTCACAGTCATTAACTGGCTTGACGAAAAAGAGGCAGTACGTACCAGAACCTTTGAGATGGCGACGTTTTCTAGCGGTGGACGCCTCACCATTAACAATAAGCATATGGATATGGAACGGATCGATGAGACGGTGCAGCTTGGTAGTACTGAAATATGGAAGATCAGTAATTTTTCTGGCGGCATGATGCAGATGGTGCACTCAATGCATCTGCACGATGTACAGTTTCAGATTTTGGATAGAGATGGACGCAAACCGAAACCGCACGAACGTGGCCGTAAGGATACTGTACTGGTGCCGCCTAATGAAACAGTACGCATCCTGGTCAGGTTTGAAGATTATACCGGAATATATATGTATCACTGTCATCTGCTCGAGCATGAAGATGCAGGGATGATGGGACAGTTTGAAGTAGTGGAGTAGAAAGAAAATACCAGGATAAGGTCATAGTTGCCTGCTGTGAATGGTGAGGCGTCAGGTGCGAGGAGTATGCAGGTAGTGTGTTTCTCGTCTGTAAAAAGACATATATACAGTTGAATAAGTGCACCTTCGACGAATGCGTTTAGCCCCTCACTCTTCTCTCCTTACTTCTCACCTGCTCAAGCTGAAATTTAGGAGTTATCAGATTTTAGCGCACTAACGTTGTTACTCGTTGAGTCACATAGCGCTGCTATGCTTCTTCATTCCTGTCTCGCAGTGCGCTAAAATTGTAAAACTTTTGAGAAGTGATCTGTTTTATCTATATGGATTCATAGTCAACACCGGGCAGTGAGCCCCTTTAAGAACCCGCTCTGCAACACTCCCTATCAGAATTTTTTCAATTCCACGCTTACCATGGGTTCCCATGATTATCATGTCGGCCTTTTCGTTCTCTGCGAACTGAAGAATTGTATCGACAGCATCTCCAATAACGACTTTGCTGCGGCATTTTTTACATTTTTCGCTGGCCTTGCTGATAACCTCCGCAAGAGATTTTTCTGCTTGCTCTGCATGGGCTGCATTGAACTCTTCATACGAGAAATGAACCATAGCCATTTCTCCCATTGCGACAGATTCGATCGATTCAACTGAATGCAAAAAAACAATTTCGCAATCCAGTTTGTTGGCCATGTGAACGGCGAAATCAACAATCTTTTGAGTATGTTGGTCCAGATCTACAGGGACAATGATACGCGTTAGAGGTTCCATATTTCCTCCATATTTGTGTGTTGAGGTGGTGCGCTTCAGGCCGGATGGCGCGAAGAATTTGTATGCGGATGCACCTGACCACCCTATGTCTTGATTCAGTATATCATTCATGCAGTATCAGTGGCAAATGAGATACAGCGATCCGATGAGCGTGTTTATCGCGATCAGAATGCAGTCACATACGGTCATGAAATCAACAGATGAACAGGTTTCCTGTCGGAAACTAATTTTATTTTTATAACTGTATTCTTGGCCGGTTACGGGATATCCAGCGTAAAGATCGGCAATATCCGGTTGAGGAGTGAGGTACTGTAACTCACGAGGAAAATAATCAAAAACAGTTCTGTTTCACTTTTTTCAGACGGTGTAAGTGCAGGTAGAAAATCTTACAGGAGAGCGTCGCATAGGAGGTGTTGCGTCTATAGCTGCCGGAAAATCTCTTACATTTATGTTTACAATTTTGTTTTTATACGGTTTGAATAGCAGCTCAAAAACTCAACTGTGTAGGCGGGAATGGGATTCCGCCAGTTGTTTTGTTGCTCAAAAAAGGAAATTATATGACGATTATTCAAACTCTTGCGACTCTAACGCCGATTATATCAGTGCTGGTGTTTCTCGTGTTGCTGAAGATGCCGGCAGCAAAGGCGATGACTATCTCGGCTATAATGACCGGTGTGGCAGCCGCGCTGGTCTGGAAGATGGAAGCCAACTATATTGTGGCCTCAGTGTTCGAAGGCATTTTCGCTGCTTTAACGCCCCTTTTCATTATTTTTGGCGCTGTTCTTTTGCTCAATACGTTAAAGAATTCCGGTGCCATGACGACCATCCGTGCCGGTTTTACCAGTATAAGCAAAGATTCCCGGGTACAGGTCATCATAATCTGCTGGTTGTTCGGTTCCTTTATTGAAGGATCTGCAGGTTTTGGTACCCCTGCTGCCATCGGTGCTCCGTTACTGGTCATGCTGGGTGTTCCACCCATTGCCTCGGCCGTGGTCGCTCTCATCGCGGACTCAACTTCTGTATCTTTTGGAGCAATCGGTCTGCCTATCCAGTTTGGAGTTCAGCAGGGACTGATGAGCGGGGGGACTTCCATCGCTGCAGATCTGATCGCCCAATCGGGCCATAGTTTCACCGATTTTGCCCGGTTGATTGCGATGCATACAATCACCATTGACCTTATTACCGGTTCCTTGATCCCACTAGTGATGAGTATGGTGCTGACGGGCTTCTTTGGTCGTAAAAAGTCTTTTGTTGAAGGTCTCCAGATTTGGAAGTTTGCTATCTTCTCAGGCCTGGCTTTTACTGTACCTGCCTGGGTTATAAATTATACCTGCGGTGCGGATTTCCCATCCGTCATCGGTGCGTTGATTGGTATGGCGATTGTCATTCCTTCGGCCAGGAAAGGTTTCCTGTTACCGGAAACCCCGTGGTGTGATTTTGATGAAAGTATAGGAGGAGCCGCGTTTACTTCTGAAGAAGACAAGGGACTTCAATTCTCTACTCTGGCGGCATGGTCACCATATCTTGTGATGGCCAGCCTTTTGGTACTTTCCCGTACCGTGGCCCCGTTTAAGGAGTTTCTGCTTTCCTGGACCATCAATACCGGTCCCATAATGGGTACGTCACTGACGCAGAAAATCAACCCGCTGTACCTACCCGGAACATTCTTTATTTTTGTATGCCTTATGGCTTTCGTGCTGTTCCGCATGTCTGGCGAGTCTTTCGCACGTTCATTGAAGGATTCGAGTAAATCGATGATTCCGACCATGATTTCTCTGGGCGCATCAGTGCCGATGGTACGGATCTTTCTGAATTCCGGTGAAAACAACTCTGTGGATCATCTGGCATCAATGCCTGTTGAACTTGCGGATATGCTGGCAGGATCAATGGGAGCCATCTGGCACTGGGTTGCGCCGGTTGTTGGTATTTTCGGTGCCTTTCTTTCCGGTTCTGCAACGTTCTCGAACATGATGTTTTCAGCTTTGCAGTACACTGCTGCCGATTCTGTCGGCATATCCCATACCTTGGTTCTCGGGCTGCAGGCCATCGGAGCAAACGCAGGTAACATGATGTGTGTGATGAATGTTGTAGCGGCGGCCACCGTGGTAGGTATGGCCGGCCGCGAGTCTGAAATAATCCGTAAGACTTTGCCGATTGCCTTTGGTTATGCAATGGTTTCAGGTACTATCGCTTCCTTCTGGGGCGGTTTCTAAACGATTTTTTGTATGAAGTCAGCCTCGCAGCAATTGCTGTGAGGCTGTAAAAGTCCCGGTAACCATCACATGTTGTGGTTACCGGGTCAGATCTGGGATACGTATTTTTTCTGATTACCCCTGAATGCAACCTGAACAGGTGGGGAGGAAGGAGTGAAGAGTGAGACATGAACTGCATTCGTTGCAGGCAACACGGCAAATCACAGTATGTGGATTACTCTTAAGTAGTTACGGCAGAAGTCGTTGTGTGCTCCTGATGCCTTACTATGCTTGCTGAGAAAGAGGGGTAATCAGCTTGTTTTTGTGATGGGAAATGTCAGGTGATTATATTGCACCCGACAATGGATAGTACTCCTTACAGAGCAAACCTTACCCCCATGTAAAAATTATGGCTGGCTATTTCGATAGTGGTCGTATCGAATTCAGCATCAGACATGCCGCAATATCTATATCTGATATCGACAGTTGCTCGTTCTGTCATTGCATATCCGATACCTGCTCCGATATTATACGAAAAAACAGTGTCATCATCACTAGCATTCGGGATGCCGGATCCCGGAATTCCAAAATCGGAGACTTCTACATCGACGAGCCCGACGCCTGCACTGATGAAAGGAGTTAAAGCAGACTGGTTTACAAAATCATAGTAACCATTTACTCCAAATCCCATTGTTGAAAAATCTCCTGATACCGGGATGGCTATCCCTGCATAGCCGATAGTGTCTAGGTCATTTTTCTGAAGGGATATTTCTCCTTCAATTCGTATACTATTACCAAGATCATATCCCAGTACCGCCCCGAGTGCGATTCCTGCATCAGATTCGATGTCCAGTGTAATTCCAGGAGCAGTCGAATCTGTCATTTCAGAATCAACAGGTACTGCAACACCCAACAGACCTCCAACATATAAGCCTTGTGAAGCATTAGCAGATGATGTGACAGCTAAAAGAAGTGCGGCACCGGTTGCAAAAATAAAAGAACTTTTTTTCATTATTTTCTTTCCTTAATGTATTGTAAGTAGGGCTTATACAGCTTGCATTGATGTGCTGATCGATTGTGATCGAATGTAAAGTTGGTTACCTCTCTGGTCTATGTTTACGGTCATCATACTGAGAACAGTTTTTTTCTCTGCAGGTAACTGGATTACCTGCAGATATTTCTTGAATATTCGGGTGGCGTGGATGGTAGGGTGCTGAGGCTGGATTGTCGATGAATTTCTGTGTCATGTGTTGCTCATGCCATATTATTTATTTTGTCAAGAATTCGGTATGTTTGATGATGTATGAGAGGTGATTTTCGGTTGCTCAGGATGTGACGGAACAACTGTGTTCAGAGATGGAACGTGAAGGCAGGGAAGGACTGTTTATCTACTGTGGTTTGTTGTGTAATTTATAGACTCTGCCAGCTGTACCATTGGCATTGTGCTGTTTGGTTGTGATATAAAGTTCATCTTCAAATTCAGTGAGATTCCACGATTCTGTTTCCGGGAAGCTGCATATCTGTTCCCAGGTGATACCTTTATCAGGCGATGCGAGCAAAGCGGCGCCTCCCTGATTGCCTTTCCATTCTCTGGTTGCAGTGGCAAAAAGTACTGATTTATAATCGAGCAGTTCACCAATATGGCTGTAGCCACTTATTTCAGCTACGTTCTGAAAGGATTGACCATCATATTTCCAGATACCGGATTTGCCGCTTAAAGTGTATTCGGCTGAAGCACTGGCCCATAGTTCATTGTTCCAAATGAGTGCCTTGAAAAGACGTAACTGACCAAGTTCATGACGAATCCAGTTGAGACCATCGACCGAAGTAAAGTAGCCACCAGTCCCGGTAGTTTTGTCGATGTAGAAGGCAAAAATAACATCGTTAAAAACAATAATTTCCTTCATGTAATCATCGCTGGTACCGCTGTCGTAAACCTTCTGCCATTCTATACCATCAGTTGAACGGTATATTTTGCCATTAGAACTGAAAGCACTGGAATGCATTGTGGCGTAGAGATAGTCGTGATGCTCTCTGAGTACACAGCCTATTTGTCCACGGTCGGAAAAGACTTTCTGCCAGTTATCACCGTCGGCAGTACGATAAATTTCACCATCGCTCTCGGTGTTGGCATAGAGATATCCTTTAAATTCCCGTAAATCACATACTGATTCCGTGACAGTGAGACCGGGATTTACAACCTCCCAGGCAGGATAACGGTACATGGCCTTTCTTTTGCGGTAACCAAATCCTCCGGCATACAGTTTGCCTTTAAAGGATTCGAGGCTGAAAAAACCATCGTCCAGACCGGTCCCTATCGGAGTGCAACTATAGGAACCTGTTGAGTGCACAGCTTCATCGGCATATGACCAAGAAGAAAAAATGAGTACTGACAAAATACATATCAGACGAAGACACATGATTACTCTGCCTCTAATTATTTATTTGACGAGATGAATATTTGAACTGCTGTTTCTTCTCATACACAGATATATCCATCTGAAGAATCAGCCAGCGATATTTTTAAAGTGAAGGTCTATCAGTTTTCGGGCAATGCTTATCGGTGTGGGAAGGCGCGGTAGTTCTGTTGCGGAAAACCAGGCGGCATCTTCAAGTTCATCGTTGTCGACCTTGATTGTTCCACCTGCATACCTGGCTGTGAAACCGACCATCAGAGAGTGTGGAAAAGGCCAGGGTTGACTGGCTATATAGTGAATATCGGTAATTTCGATGTTTGTCTCTTCTTTTACTTCACGTGCAACCGCCTCTTCCAGTGTTTCTCCAGGTTCGACAAACCCTGCAAGTACACTGTACATACCGGCTGGAAAACGTGGCGATCTGCCAAGAAGAATCTTATCCCCTTTAACTATCGACATGATAACCGCTGGCGAGATACGGGGATAGGTGAAGAAGCCGCATTTCGGACATTTTCTTAAGGATTCGTGGTGTTCTTCTGTCATTCCTGTGCCACATCTGCCGCAGAATTGATGGTCACGTCGCCAGCGTAATATCTGGCTGGCTCTGCCCGCAATAGTCCAGAGATCTGTGCCGATATGGGTATGCGCTTCACGCAGGCTGAATGGCGTGAGCCCATCGTTTTCCGGATCTTCTTCCACTTCAAGAACCATGCAGTTGATATCTTCATAGATACCGACACAGCGGCTGTACGTTGATGGCTGATGTGTAACCGGTGGTAGTGCGGCACAGGGAACGTTATATTGCTCACCATTCCCGGATAGAAAGATGGTGTCCTTTTGCAGGATGAACCACAGCGAGGTAGCAGTATTCTGTTTCGGAGATGTGCAACTGAGTGAAAAATTCTTATTGAAACCAAATATATCAGACACAGTATTCATTGTCGCGGAAAGGAGTGTTGCAGGAGCATAGAAGTATTTATTTCTGTTTGCGGAAATTGTCCCAATGTTCAGCGCTTTCCGTGGTCACCTCTTTAGCCCACCTGATGGACCAGTCGCCGAAAGGTTTCAATAGCTGAAAAAGTTCTTCTCCCATCCAGGTAAGCTGGTAGCCGTCAGGAGACCGGTCGATAAGACCTGCTTCTCGTAAATCTTTAAGACGGCTGTTGAGAATAGACGGGGAGATAGTTTCGCAAGCACCTTGCAGAGTCCTGAACGTTGCAGCACCCCGGCTGAGGTTCCAGATTATTCCCATGGCCCATCTTCTTCCAAGGAGATCAAAAACTGCCATGATCGGGGCTCCGGTATGGGAGCCCCGAACGGGTTTTCCAGGACGTGGTATCGACATTGCTTTTCCTTCTTTATAAAATTTATGCTACGGATAGTGTAGCGATAAGATCAAAAAAAAGGAAGAGCAAAGAAAGAATGTATCAAGTTCTTTCCTGTAGGATATCTGTCAGGACTCTTCCGCCAACTCCAATGGCATCAGGAGATAACTCGTGTATAAGAATGGTAAAAGATTGAGCTGGGATCTTGGTAATTTCAACAGCTTGTGTAGTTAATGATTCTACCAGTTGCTTTTTTTGGTTCTGGTTTGTCTGACCGGCTCCAAGTGTGATTGAGATTACAGGCATTTTTGTGTTCCTTGTACTTGAATTGTCGTGTGATTGCCGAGAGTCTATGGGACTCATTTAGTCTCGAAGGCAATTTCATCAAATTTTAGTAGCGCGCTACAGAAAATGTAGCGCGCTACTAAAACAATAGCAAGGAGAAAAAGTAGATGACATACGGTAATTATATGTCACCTGCCTTTTAGCTTAACTGTAGCTGATCAGTTTCGGTTTTTTCCAGTCAGTGCTGAAACCGAATTCCTGGAGTATGGAGATTGCCCTGTCCATATTTATATGAATATTGGCCAGACCGTGCGAATCATCACCAGGTACTACGGCGATACCGAGATCATGTGCCATCGCGAGGATTGGTGCTGTAATATACGGCTCATCTGCACCTTTCAGAAGTGAGCGGAGATTGAAGTCCATGATAAGATCGTACTGCTTGATACATTCGAGGTTGCGTACAATTTTTGCCTGAATCTCCGGTTTCTGCAGTCGTTCACGATAATTTGGGTCAAATATCCGGATCAGATCAAAATGACCGACGACTGAAGGGCGCAGGAGTTCAATCATTTCGTACTGGATATCAAAATACCGGCAATACATCTCATCATAACCGCCTACGGCTGCTGCTGTTATGTCGTACTGCTCTTTCGAATAGTCAAAACCCATGTCATGCACGAAATGTACAGAGCCGACGATATAGTCGGGCTTGAATTTATCGATGAGGGCCGGAATAAAACTGCGGTAGCCGGTGTATGTCTCAATTTCCATGGCTGCCAGAATTTCGATGCTGTCTGCATATTTTTTCTGCAGCCTTTTGCATTCCTGCATATAACGACCAAAACGTTCGAGGAGAAATTCAGGGGTAAAACCGGCAGCAACTTGATCAGGATAGAGCAGTTCCAGGCTGATGCCGGGGGTGTGTTCGGTAATGCCGACCCAGGAAAAACCGTGTGTGATATATGACTGAACAATTTCTTCGAGACTGTCCTTGGCATGGTGGCAGAATTCACCGCTATGACCACCGTGAACAGATACGTACTGCGCTTTACCCATGAGATACAAACCTTTTTTGGTGTGAGTTGTGAGTTGAGCACACGCTTGCCTGTGCCGGAAACATGTGTTTGATCGTATGGCCTGCCGGTCTACGAGATGCGTGTGACGAATTTCAGAAGGTGAGTTGACCTACTTTTTACCAAAACCGTAAATATTCTACAAGTGAGGTTTTTGTTGTTGTGGTAATGTCTCTGTTATATCAGTATCTTGGTTGGTTGCTGAA
>JBFHGS010000106.1:0-15703 GCA_041582995.1 Desulfopila sp.
ATAGAGTCATCTCCGACTCTATGAGAATCAACCCGGCCTACCATTTCTATGAAAGTAGAGAATATGCATCTGCTAGGCACCAATTTTCTTCAATTCGCTATCATGGTATCTGGAGAGCACGACCAGGCTCATCACAGCACCGAACAGGGCCAGGGCCATATCTGACTGGGTGTCCCACACATAGCCTTGAGTTCCGAGAAAGGCCTCAGCAGATTCTCCCGAAAATAGAGCAACCCACCATTCAATAAGTTCATACAAAGCACTGAATGCGAGACAGAAGCAGACGACCAGAAACGCGAGCCATCTCCTCCCATTGACTACCGCTTTTCTAATGAGGATTTCCCGTGCGATGATTGCCGGGATAAAGCCCTGGGCGAAATGACCGACTTTATCGTAATTATTTCGGTCGAGTTCAAAGTAATCACGTATCCAGTCAAAAAGAGGCACCTTGGCATAGGTGTAATGGCCGCCAACCATCAGAATAATGCAGTGCACAAGAATCAGAGCGTAAGCAAGTTGCGTGAGTTTGAAATTTCTATATGTGAGTGACAAAACCACAAGCCCGATCAAAGCTGGCAGTACCTCAAGAAACCATGTGAAATAATCAGCCGGAAAAATCGCCGACCAGATGAGAACGATACAAAATGTCAGTAACCATGCGATTTTCATCTTTCACCATTGAAATACATGTAGATATGTCTTGTGTACCTCTAATCGAGTTTCCTCAATAAGGGCAGCAAACCCGCCTGTTATATACTGAGAGGTTTCATTTCATTCATGATGTTTTTTCTCCCTGCAAAGTATACATAGTGCGGTGCAACGTTCTTTTGCAGACTCCACGCCAATCGTGATCAAAAAGCGTATTTCACAAAAGGCTGTGACTGTCAACGACCGACTCTATACATCTTTAAGAGATACTTATACTTGCATTACTGTACCGTATGGCACAGACACCCACAACGTCAAAATATCCTCATTTTTCAAGAACATCGAGCTATAGAAGAATTCTATATCGAGCCGCTGTCTTTTGTACCTTTCGCTCTTTCGGGTGCAAATTACCCATGGTTGTGCTAATACTAATTCCCGATTATAAGACATCTTCTCACCTTCACATATCACCCAGCCATGAGCACAATGAATCTTATATTATCACGAATAGTTAAGACATTTCTCCTGATTGGTTCATCCAGCCTCGTTTTTGGTTGTGCCGTGAACAGCCGCAACCAGCTGCTTGACGCCGGTCAGACTGCGCTAGATTCCACCTCGCTGAAGACACTGGTGGCCGACACGAGTTTCCAGTTTGAAGCCATTGATTTTGAAGGAGATATATATTTCAAAAAAGATGGAAAGATCTCTGCACGCAACAGGTTCGGTGAAAAAACTACAGGCAAGTGGGAAATCACACCCGAGAATACGCTCTGCCTGAAGTTCACCGGCTGGTACTTTGGCGATCGAAAATGTTACTCTGTATTTGCTGATCCTGAGAGTGAGAGATATATTCTTTTTACCACAAACGGGGCCCGCTACTATACAGCTACACCGAAAGCCGGCACCCCGGGAGAACTATCAAAGCAGCTGCAGAGCAACTCTGATTCTCATGATACGCAACGACAGACAGCAACCACCACTCAGGGCCAGCCTGAACCCTCAACACCAGCGCTAATAATAGATACTCCGGCCCCTGAACCCAGTAAAGCTGAAATGAAACACCTTCTTATAACGACCGCGCTGAATTGTCCAGGCTGCGACTTTACCGGTGTTGACTTAAGCAATGCGGATCTGTTCGGCGCTAACCTGGCTGGAACCAATCTGGCCGGTGCAAATTTAAGTAAAGCCAATCTCAGGCGGGCAAACCTCACTGGTGCCAATCTGACCGGCGCAAATCTGACTACCGCGAATCTTCCCGGTGCTGATCTCAGCAACAGCATTTTACGGGAAGCCGACTTCACAGGAGCAAATCTGGTAAAGGCTAACTTCACCGGAGCTCTCACCGATGGAATAATTCTCCAGGACACCAACCTGGAAGGAACTACAGGAATCAAGTAATTCATATGTCTGCAGGCTTTACCCATCTTCACGTTCATACCCAGTACAGTCTCCTCGATGGCGCCATCCGTCTTCCCGACCTGCTCAATCAGTGCAAGGAATATGGCATGGAAAGCGTTGCCATTACCGACCACGGAGCCATGTTCGGTGCCCTTGAATTTTATACCAAGGCCAAAAAAGCCGGTATAAAACCTATTGTCGGTTGCGAGCTCTACGTTGCTCCGGAAGACCGCACGGTAAAAAAACAGGTCGACGGCCAGATTGCCTACCATATCGTCCTGCTGGCCATGAACATTACCGGCTACCAGAACCTGATGAAAATGGCCAGTATCGCCCAGCATGAGGGTTTTTATTACAAGCCGCGTATCGATATGGAGGTGCTCAAAGAGCATAACGAGGGGATCATCGCCCTTACCGCCTGTCTGCACGGCCAGATACCGTATCTCATCGGTAAAAAAGATATGGCTGGGGCCCGCGTCAAAACCCAGGAAATGCTCGATATTTTTGGCGACAGACTCTATTTCGAAATCCAGGAAAACGGCATTCCCGAACAGACTCCTGTCAATAAGGGGTTGATGAAGCTGAGTAAAGAGTTCGGTATCAAGCTCGTCGCTACCAATGACTGCCATTACCTGAACCGTGATGAGGCACACGCCCATGAGGTACTGCTCTGCATCCAGACCGGCAAAACCATAAACGATCCGAAACGGTTCCGTTTTTCCACCGACGAGTTCTATTTTAAATCGCCGGATGAAATGAAAAAGGCCTTCGCCTACTGCCCTGAGTCTATTGCCAACACCCAGGAAGTTGCAGACCGCTGTAATCTTGAAATCGACTTCGGAAATTATTATTTCCCCGACTTTCCTGTCCCTGAAGGCCAGACACTCGACTCGATGTTTATCGATGCCTGTAATGTCGGTCTCAAAAAACGTTTTGCCAAAATGCGTGAGCTCGGCACCCTCACACCCGAGATTGAAAAACAGTATCGGGAACGGCTCGATATTGAAATAGGTGTTATCAATACCATGGGTTTTCCCGGTTACTTCCTGATCGTGGCCGACTTTATCAACTGGGCTCTGGATCATGATATACCTGTCGGCCCGGGCCGTGGTTCCGGTGCAGGCAGCCTCGCCGCCTACTGTATGGGTATAACCAACCTCGACCCTATTCCCCACGGTCTTATCTTCGAGCGGTTTCTGAATATCGAACGTAAATCGATGCCTGACTTCGATATCGATTTCTGCATGGACAGGCGCGGAGAGGTTATTGATTACGTACGTAAAAAATACGGCGGCCCAAAATACGTGGCCCAGATCGTCACCTACGGAACAATGAAGGCGCGCGGTGTTATCCGCGACGTCGGCCGGGCACTGGATATCCCTTTCAGTGATGTTGACAGGATAGCCAAGCTTGTGCCCGATGCCCTGAAGATGACTCTCAAGAAGGCTCTCGAAGAGGAACCGCGTCTGCTTGACGAAGCGAATCGGGACCCGAGGATGCAGGAGTTACTTACCGTCTCAAAAACCCTTGAAGGGCTCGCCCGCCATACCGGTACCCATGCTGCCGGAGTTGTCGTTTCGCCAGGCCCGATGACCAAATTTCTCCCTACCTGCCGCGGTAGCAACGAAGAGACCGTTACTCAGTATGATATGAAGCATACGGAGATGACCGGACTCATCAAATTTGACTTCCTCGGCTTGAAAACCCTTACGGTTATCGACAAGGCGGTTAAACACATCAAATCCGATATCGGTATAGAGCTTGATATCGACACCATCCCGCTCGATGACCCGAAAACCTTCAAATTGCTCTGCGACGGCGATGCTCAGGGTGTTTTCCAGCTTGAGAGTTCCGGTATGCGCGAACTGCTGGTCAAACTTGCGCCCACCCAGTTCAGCGATCTTGTCGCCCTTGTCGCCCTCTACCGCCCCGGACCGCTCGACTCGGGCATGGTTGATGACTTTGTCGAAACCAAGCATGGCCGCGCCACGGCGAACTACCCGCTGCCGCAGATCAAATTCGTTCTGGAAGAGACTTATGGGGTTATCGTCTACCAGGAACAGGTAATGAAGATCGCCAACGTTCTGGCGAACTACTCACTGGGTGATGCGGACATTCTGCGCCGGGCCATGGGAAAGAAAATTCCCGAGGTAATGGATCAGGAAAAAGTCAAATTCATGAAAGGCGCCCGGGCCAACAATATCGACGAGAAAAAGGCCGAGTATGTCTTTGACCTGATGGCCAAGTTTGCTGGCTACGGTTTCAACAAGTCGCACTCTGCAGCCTACGCCCTTGTTTCGTACCAGACCGCCTATCTGAAAGCGCACTATCCGGCCCAGTTCATGGCCGCCCTGCTCTCATGCGATATGACCAACACCGATAAGGTGGTCATGTACATCAATGAGTGTAAGGAGCATGAAATCGAGGTGCTGCCACCCGATGTCAACGAAAGTTTCAAAGACTTTACCGTTGTCAAAGACCGGGTACGCTTCGGTCTGGCGGCGGTAAAGAATGTGGGTGAGTCAGCGCTCGACTCCATTATCGAGGAACGTGAGGCAAACGGAAAATACAGCTCGCTTTCCAACTTCTGCAACAGGGTCGATTCCCGCCGCGTTAATTCCAGGGTTATCGAAGCACTGATCAAATCAGGCTCCCTTGATTCCATGGGCTGCAAACGGTCGCAGTATATGGCCATTCTCGACAAAGCGATGGAACAGGCAAAAGCCGTACAGCGCGATTTGCAGAGTGGCCAGATGTCATTATTTTCTGTGGCCCCTGAAACAGAAGCAAAAAACGAGATTAATGAGATAATCGTACCGGATATCCCCGAATGGGACGAACGCACCAGGCTGGCACGGGAAAAGGAAACGGTCGGTTTTTATATCACCGGTCATCCGCTTGATGACGTGTTGCCTGAAATACGCTCTGTCACTGACAGTGATATCCAGAATCTCGTTAATTGGGGAGATGAACAGCCGGTAAGGGTTGGTGGATTGATCCGCAGCTGCAAGCTACATAAAACCAAAAAAGGCGACCCTATGGCCTTTTTGACCATAGAGGATGTTATTGAGTCGGTTGAGGTTGTGCTCTTTCCAAGCGCGTATCCGCAATGCGAGCATCTGCTTAACTCTACCGATCCGGTAATAGTGCAGGGAACTGTGCAGCAGGATGAACGCGGGCCGAAGATTCTTGCTGAAAATATAGATACTCTCCCTGACGCACGGGAAAAATATACAGAAATGGTAAAAGTGCGACTGGATGCCGATAAAGTCAGCCGCAGACAGATCGAACTGGTTAAGAAAACCCTCTACCAGTTTCATGGCGCCTGCCCCTTGCTGCTCACCCTGCACTTCCCCGGCAGAGGAGAGGTCGACATCGAGGTGACCAAGGATCTCACCATCCGCCCATGTCGCGAATTGACAGATCGTATGCAGGAAATTCTTGACTACAACGCCATAACCTTTACCCGCAAGGCTATCGTCCTAGCTCCTCGCAAAAAGAAACAGTGGGGTAATGGGAACGGAAACAGTAACGGCAATGGTAATGGTAATGGTAATGGTAACGGTAACGGTAACGGCTGATCACCGATAGCTGACAACTGAAAAAAGCAGAACAACCCGTAAATACACCAAGGGCTGGACCGAAGATATCGGTCCAGCCCTTTTTTGTGCTATATCGCAGATGCCTTATGCGCCGAAACTGAGCCCGCAATCAGGACAGACTGCACTGCTGCCGGGCACAAAACGCGTACCGCACGCCGGACAGACTGTTTCAACCGCAGTTTCATCAAATACCGCATCGGCGGTACTGAGATCATGACTTGCAAGCCCGGTCGTCTTCAGATAATCCTCATCAAGAATTTCCATAGCCCGCTTTGCATCACCTGCTTTGACCTCCAACTGGAGGTCCGGGCCGCCTCAGCCCTTGGCGCAACCACCGGTTTCCCCGGTGATTAATGCAGGAATGCGATCTTTTGCGAGCAGAATCTGATACGGTTTTAAATCTCTCAGCTTACCATTGCGGATTGTAATCAACTGATCGCTGGCGGAAATATCCATAGAACGGCTGTAGAACGCCTGCTCTTTGTTTTTCATTTTTGCCAGTTTTTCAGCACCGGTAATGAGCGGCACCTTGCAGCTTACGCACTGCTTAATATCCAGCCGGTATTCATCACCGCAATCGGGACAGTAATTCATCTCCAGATCAATTCCCAGCCTTACCGCATCAGGATTCTCAACCTTTGCGGTTTTGTTGCCCAGCCCAAACAATTTCTTAAACATAAATCAGATAATCCTTCAGAAAATTCTTCACGTAGCCGGTGAAACTGACCACCGTTCCACTGCATTGCCAGACAGATTCCTATGTGACTTTCTCAATACTTTATGAATAATGCCCCTACAGGATGTACCTGCTGAGATCCTGATCCTGAACGATATCATCAAGCTGTGCACGAACATATTCGCCGGTCACAACAAATTTCTCATTGCCTAGGCCAGAGGCGTCGAAAGAGAGTTTGTCCAATACCCGCTCCAGGACCGTATGGAGACGACGCGCGCCAATTTCTTCTGTCTTTTCATTGACCTGTACAGCAATATCGGCCATCTGCTCGATCGCGTCGTCAGTAAAAACCAGCTCGATATCCTCAGTTGCCATCAGAGCAACATATTGTTTGGTAAGTGCATTCTCTGGCTCGGTCAGGATACGGATAAACTCCTCCTTACCAAGCGACTGCAACTCAACCCGAATCGGGAAACGCCCCTGAAGCTCAGGGATCAGATCCGAAGGTTTAGCCACATGAAAGGCACCGCTGGCAATAAAAAGAATATGGTCAGTCTTTACCATGCCATATTTGGTTGAAACATTTGCCCCTTCCACGATTGGCAGCAGGTCGCGTTGTACCCCTTCGCGGGAAACTTCCGGCCCGTGGCTGCTGCCACCTGAACGCGAAGCAATTTTGTCTATTTCATCTAAAAAGACAATTCCGGATTCTTCAGTTCTGCGCAGGGCTTCTTTGGTGACCTTATCCATATCAATCAGACGCTCGGTCTCTTCCTTGGTAAGTGCCTCGACCGCCTCGGGAACCTTCATTTTACGGTTCTTTTTCTTCCGCGGGAACATCTTGGAGAAAGCATCCTGCAGATTGTTCTGCATATCCTCCATTCCTGAAGTCGTGCCCATGATTTCAATCATCGGTGTAGACTGGGAATCTTTCAGCGCCAGCTCAACTTCACGTTCATTCAGCTTGCCGTCACGCAGCATCTGGCGGAATTTCTCGCGAGTGGAGTTCTCGTGAGACTGAACATCAGTTGTTGCGGGTAGCTTGTAATCCTTAATAGTGAAAGAGTTATCACCATCCGGGCCGGTTGAGGAAGCAGCATTGGGCCCCGGCGGCAACAGTACATCCAGAATTTTGTCCTCGGCATTGGCCTCGGCAATCCCCTGAATTCGTACTTTTTCCTCTTCCTTGACCATATTAATAGCCAATTCAACCAGATCACGTATCATCGATTCAACGTCCCGGCCCACATACCCTACTTCGGTAAACTTGGAAGCCTCAACTTTGATGAATGGTGACTGGGCAAGAGAGGCGAGCCTCCTGGCAATCTCAGTTTTACCTACACCGGTCGGCCCGATCATGATGATATTCTTCGGGACAATCTCTTCACGCAGTGGTGAAGGTACCTGCCGCCTGCGCCATCTGTTTCGGAGCGCAATGGCAACAGAACGCTTCGCTGCGGCCTGGCCTATAATATATTTGTCGAGTTCAGCCAGAATTTCCGGGGGAGTGAGCGAATCATTCGAAATCATATTTTTTCAACGACGATAGAGTGGTTTGTGTATACACAGATGGAACCCGCAATTTCCAGAGCGGTGCGGGCTATTTCTTCTGCGCCGAGGTCACTTTTCTGCACCAGAGCAAGCGCTGCAGCCTGAGCATACGGGCCACCAGAACCGATTGCAAGAATCCCCTGGTCCGGCTCGATAACGTCACCGGTACCGCTGAGCAGCAGGGAGTGATCTTTATCGACTGCAATTATCATGGCCTCGAGGCGCCGAAGCATCTTATCCATTCGCCAGTCTTTGGCAAGTTCAACAGAAGCGCGCAGCAGGTTGCCGTTATACTGCTCCAGCTTCTGCTCTAATTTTTCAAACAGGGTGAAGGCGTCTGCTGTTGCTCCGGCAAACCCGACAATAACCTGATCTTTATAGAGGCGACGGACTTTGCGGGCATCATGTTTCATAACGGTGTTGCCCAGTGAAACCTGACCGTCACCGGCAATGACAACCTCACCTTTATGACGTACAGCCAGTATTGTTGTTGATCGTATCTTCATTATCAGCCTTTCATGTGTGTTTATCTATGGTTCTGTACTATGTGTTCGTATGCGGAAAATCGTTCACTTTTCGCCGGTCGACAGAGGATGAGCCCTGTCATATACCTCTGAGAGATGATCCAGTGTCAGATGGGTATAACGCTGTGTTGTCGAAAGACTCGCATGTCCAAGCAGCTCCTGCACTGAACGCAGGTCCGCACCCATCTCCAGCATGTGGGTTGCAAACGAGTGCCGCAGGGCATGTGGCGTGACAATCTGAATTATGCCCGCCTTTTCTCCGTAAGCACGTACGAATCTCTCGACACTGCGCACAGTAAGCCTGCCCCCCCTGCTGTTTAAAAACAGGGCTTTGGTATCACCGTTTTTCCCACGTGCTATCGCATTGATAAGCAACTGTTGTCGCTGGGGAAGCCAAGCCTGCAGCGCTTCAAGCGCAGGACGACCGACGGGAACAATCCGCTCCTTATTTCCTTTGCCCCTCACCCTAAGCACTCCCTCTTTGAAATCAAGGTCGGGGATATCACGGGAGACAAGTTCGGAAACCCGCATTCCGGTTGAATAGAGCAATTCAAGCATCGCAAGATCCCTGAGCTTGTAACTATCTTCCGGCCCAGGTGCTTCCAAAAGAGCAAATGTTTCATCTACAGTCAGAAAAACAGGTATGGATCGGCCCACTTTCGGGCCTGTTATTCCAGCCAGCGGATCTGATGATATTATTTTCTGACGCTGCAGATAACGAAAAAATGTTCTGAGCGCTGAAAGCTTACGCCCGACCGATGCGGCACTGTTGTGGCCGTGCAGACTGACCACGAATGATCGCACACGTGAGTCATCTATATCCTTCACCAGGGGAGACTCACCAATAAAACCCATGAATTCAGACAGATCCCGCGTATACCCGATTACGGTGTGGGCGGAGTAACCCTTTTCCACTTCCAGCCAGCGAACAAACAGTTGAATTGATTTTTTCATGATAAGTGCATACAATTGCCGGACATACGAAAGCCTCTCAGCCACTCTGCACCTTTCTGTTTCGCGAGAATATCGGAAAACAGGGCAAAGACAGCGGGAAAATTAATTCAATGAGTCCTTGCACGGAACAGAGGGTGAAGATATATTCACAGCACTTTTACGAAGTGCTGCAGTTCTTTATTGAGTAGATATTTTTAAACGACAGACTCGCCTCTTTCTATACAGAAAACCGGCTGGGTTCAATATTCTTTTTTCCGAACCATCTGACAACTGCTATGGCCAAAAAAACATTTGAAACGGCACTTTCACGCCTCGAGGAAATTACCCGGGAACTCGAAGACGGTGAACTGAGCCTCGACAAGAGCCTTAAAAAGTTCGATGAGGGAATCCAGCTTGCCAGGTTCTGCAGCGATCAGCTCAACGAAGCGCGTGCAAAAGTTGAACTACTACTGGAAAAGGATGGAGAAATAGTGGCAGTACCATTCGCCGAGGATGACAGTGAAGATCAAGAATTATCTGAGTGAACAGCGTAGCAGAGTCGAAGAGGCAATGGCTCACTACATGCTTGAACCCGAAGGCCCTTTCAGCAAACATATCGAGGCTATGCGCTACAGCCTCTTTGCCGGTGGAAAACGTGTCCGGCCTATTCTCTGCCTCGCAGCCGGGGCCGCTGTAGACCACAGTCCGGCCACCGACGAAAATCTGCTGCCCATAGGTTGTGCCCTTGAGTGTATCCATACATATTCACTCATTCACGACGATCTGCCCGCTATGGACAATGATGAATTACGCCGCGGCAAACCTACCAGCCATGTTCTTTTCGGAGAAGCCGGTGCCATTCTTGCCGGTGACGGTTTGCTCACCTTCGCCTTTGATCTGCTCAGTAATGAAGACACCGGAACCCTTTCGGCTACCAGCCGTCTGCGCATTATTTCCCTTATCGCCAGAGCCTCAGGTTCTCTCGGTATGGTAGGCGGGCAGGCACTCGACATTGCCAGTGAGAACAGTGAATTTCCTTTTGAGACCCTGAAAACGATCCACAAAAGTAAAACAGGCGCGCTCATCACCTGTTCAGTGCAGGCTGGAGCTGTTGCTGCTAATGCTTCGGTCGAACAATTCAACAGCCTCACTGATTATGGTGACAACGTCGGACTCGCATTCCAGATTGTCGATGATCTTTTGAACGTCACTGCCACAACTCAGCAGCTCGGCAAAGCAGCAGGCAGTGATGCGGAACGGGGAAAGGCAACCTACCCGGCCTATTTTGGAATCGAAGAAACGCGCCGCCTGGCTCAGGATGCTGTAGACCGGGCAATCGCTGCACTCGACACATTTGACGACAAAGCTGACCCGCTGAGGGAGCTGGCTGCATATATATATACACGCAGCAATTGATCAGTTTTGTGATATCCTCAGGCTTCCTGCTTGCAGAACCCCCATCATGTAGTACATTGGGCATGTTGGAAACCTGATTTCTGTTTTTCCTGCCGACTTATGTAGATTGTCGGCTTTATTGTGTACATCATTATGCTATCCACACTCACCAAAGATCCGGAGACCCTGTTGCTGCCAAAGGTTGAATCCCCTAAAGATATGCGGGAATTCTCCCTTCCCGAGCTCACCCAGCTGGCTCAGGAGGTTCGTGACACCATCATTTATACGGTTTCAAAAACCGGCGGCCATCTTGCGCCAAGCCTCGGCGTTGTCGAACTGACCATCGCCCTGCACTATATATTTGACACTCCGAACGATAAACTGATCTGGGATGTCGGTCACCAATCGTATACCCACAAACTGCTTACCGGTCGCCGGGAACAGTTCGCCAGCCTGCGGCAGTATAAGGGAATGAGTGGTTTTCCGAAATTTAAAGAGAGCGAACATGACGCCTTTGAAACAGGCCATAGTTCAACTTCCATATCCGCCGCTCTCGGTATGACTGTCGGCAAGAGCCTGAAAAAAGATGGCAACAAAGCCATTGCCATTATTGGTGATGGTTCCATGACTGCCGGCATGGCTTTTGAAGCCCTGAACCATGCCGGACATCTCAATAAGGATTTAATCGTTATCCTGAATGATAACGAGATGTCGATCTCTCCAAATGTCGGTGCATTGTCGAGTTTCTTAAGCCGCAAGCTTACCGGTAAAACCATGCGTCGGGTCAAGAACCACATAGAGGAGCGGCTCAACGCCATTCCGAATGTGGGTGAAAACATCCTGAGTGTACTGAAGAAAAGTGAGGAATCCTTCAAGTCCTTCTTTACCCCGGGCATGCTTTTTGAGGCATTCAAGTTTGATTATATCGGCCCCATCATGGGCCATAGTTACGAAGAACTGATACCTGCTCTCAGAAATGCACGCGACAACTCCCACGGGCCGACGCTCATTCACGTTCTGACCACCAAGGGCAAAGGATACGAACCGGCTGAAAAAAATCCCGGGGCATATCATGGCGTAGGTCCTTTTAATATCGAGACCGGCAAACCCCACTCCTCCAAGGGAGCCGTCAGCTACACCAAAGTCTTTGGCAATACAATCTGCGACATGGCAGCAAAAGACGAACGGATCACCGCCGTCTCCGCCGCCATGCTTACCGGCACAGGCCTTGAGGAGTTTACCTCACAGTATCCGAATCGTTTTTTTGATGTCGGCATTGCCGAGCAGCATGCGGTAACGTTCGCTGCCGGTATGGCCACTGAGGGATATCGCCCCGTTGTTGCCATCTATTCAAGCTTTCTGCAGCGTGCCATGGACCAGATTATCCATGATATCTGTATCCCTAAGCTGCCTGTAACATTCGCTATCGACCGGGCCGGAGTTGTTGGCGATGACGGTCCGACGCATCACGGCGTGTTCGACATCTCCTTTTTACGATTTATTCCGAACATGGTGTTTATGGCACCAAAAGACGAGGAAGAGCTTCGCCACATGCTGTATACAGCCATCAATTACGACGGGCCTGCAGCTGTACGTTACCCTCGTGGTTCCGGCGAGGGAGTTGAGCTCACCGATGGACTTCATTTACTGGAAATCGGCCGTGGCGAATTGCTTTGTCAAGGCGATGATGTTCTGCTGCTGCCGCTTGGCAACAGAGTCTCTCCTGCTCTTGAGGCGGCTGAAAAACTTAAAAGCCTTGGCTTCAGTGCCGCAGTAATAAATCCCCGTTATCTCAAACCACTTGACGCAGAGCTCATATGTCACTGGGCTGAACACACTGGAAAGGTTATTACCGTTGAAGACAACGTCATTGCCGGCGGATTCGGTAGCTCGGTACTTGAACTGTTCAGCTCACGCCAGATGCATAGTGTAAAAGCATCATTACTTGGATACCCTGATAACTTCGTGGAACACGGACCTCAACGCGTACTATGGAAGAACTGCCACATCGATTCGCCTGCCATTGTCCGTGCTGCGCTCAAAATTATGGATAAAGACCCGCTCAAGTATCTTTGAAACCTTACAGGTGCGGCTCGCTGAGCTGCACCTGATCTCAGGCCGCCATGAAGATCCTCACAGTTGCCGATACCGTCACTGACCAGCTCCTGGAAACACAATCAGGACAACCATTTTTACCTGGTATCGATCTTATTATTGCCTGTGGCGACCTCCCCCCTGAATACCTCACATCGCTCCGCGCCCGTTACGATGTCCCACTGCTCTATGTTCTCGGCAACCATGATCTTCGCTATGACAGTGCCCCTCCTGTCGGCTGCCGCAGTATCGACCGACGGCTCATTCTATACAACAACATCCGTATCCTCGGATTCTCCGGCAGTCGCTGGTATAATGGTAACATAAACCAGTATACTGAACAGGAAATGACCGGGTTTACCCGTAGAATGTGGTTTCAACTCTGGCGTAATCGCGGTGTGGATCTCATTATCACTCATGCTCCGCCCCGCTATATAAAAGATGCAGAAGACCGATGTCACAGAGGCTTCCATGCTTTTCGCAAACTCATTGACAAATACCAGCCCAGATACCTTATTCATGGGCATATTCACACACTCTTTCAAAATGATAACGACCGTACGACCATGGTCGGAGCAACCCGGGTAATCAACAGCTATGGCTACTACACCTTCGAAATCGAGTCCGTTTGATTTTCTTAAAAGACTGCTGCCTGCCGCCAAAGATCCCGCAAAAGATCAACTCCTGAGTTTCGGCGAGCGCCAGGAAAGTGAGAGAGCATATGACTCTGTAGATCGCGGCACATCCATGATTCCTCTGGATAGAATCGTCGGCAGCGTCGGCAGATATCGTGATTTTGACAGTGAATTTAACCCAAAACGAAGTCAGGCAAGTGACGAACGTCTGCAAAGTATTATCAAGCGTATGCGCGAAGGCAAGTCTTTGCCGCCCGTTTCTGTCTATCAGATTAAAGACGACTATTTCATTCTGGATGGGCACCATCGGGTCACCGCCGCCAAGGAATTGGGTCATACCCATATAAAGGCTTGCATTCTTGAACTGCTCCCCTCAGCCGACACTCTTGAAAACAGGCTCTATGTAGAAAAAACCGAATTTCGTGACAAGGCGGGACTCCCCAGAACTATCGATCTTACAGAACTCGGCCAACTTGGACATCTGCAGTGGCAGATCCGGGAACACCAGAGCCATCTCTCTGAAGAAAAAGAGGAGGACATCAGCTATAAAAAAGCTGCTGCTGACTGGTATCGCACAATCTATCGTCCACTTGCGACTCTTATCAGCAATAGCGGGTTGGTAAACTCTTTTAAGAACCGGACAGTGGACGACCTCTACCTCTATATCTCAGTACACCAGTGGGAGAAAGGAAAGGAACGAAAATACGGCATAGGCGTCGATAAGCTTATTCCTAAAGATATGGAAGAATTCCGCAACAAGATGGCTGAACACAAAGAGCAAGAATACCCGGAAATGCGCAGGGAAATTACTGCCTTCATCCTCTTGAATGTGGATGGAAAACATGAACAGCGGATTTTTGATAAACTGGCGGAACTCGAAGAGGTCCGTGAGGTTCACTCTGTGCATGGCTCGATCGACATCATCATCAAAGTCGTGTTGACCCGTGACCTGCTTTCATCCGATGCCGAATTACTCACCCAGTTCCTCTTTTCAACAATCCGCCAGTGGAGAGGTGTTCGCTCCACCCAGACGCTTCTGCCGGGCATGGCCATTGTGAAAAAAGAAGAAGAGTAAAGAGTCATGAGTCAGGGGGAGCAGCATCTATAATCAGCTTAGCTCCCCTTACTCCTTACTCCTTACTCAAGAAATATTATAATAGTTCTTGTACCAGTCAACGAACTTACCTATTCCAAATTCAAGCGTTGTTGCCGGCTTGTAATCCAGATCCCGTACCAGATCATCAACGTTGGCGTAGGTTGCAGGCACGTCACCTGGCTGCATCGGCATGAAATGCTTATCAGCTCTTCTGCCAAGGCAGTTTTCAAGAACCTCTATATATCTCAGCAGCTTCTCTTTATTATTATTACCGATATTGTACACCTTGTACGGGCAATACGAAGTAGCCGGGTCCGGACGGTCACTGCTCCACTCATCATCTGGTTCCGCAACCTTATATATTACCCGGAATACCCCTTCGACAATGTCATCGATATAGGTGAAATCGCGTTCCATATTGCCGTTATTAAAGACATTGATCGGCTCACCGGCAAGAATCGCTTTGGTGAAGAGAAACAAGGCCATATCCGGTCGTCCCCACGGGCCGTAAACAGTAAAGAACCGGAGACCGGTAGTCGGCAATCCGAACAGATGACTATACGTATGCGCCATAAGTTCATTTGCTTTTTTAGAAGCGGCATACAGCGAAACCGGATGGTCGACATTGTCATGAACAGAGAACGGCATATTGGTGTTTGCACCATACACCGAACTTGAAGAGGCATAGACAAAATGCTTCACTTTTGAGTGACGGCAGCCCTCAAGCAGATTCACAAAACCCACCAGATTTGTATCTACATAGGAGTACGGATTGATCAGCGAATAACGCACACCTGCCTGGGCGGCAAGGTTTACAACCGCGTCAAAGCTGTTCTCCAAAAAGAGCTTTTCCATTGCCGCACGATCAGCAATATCTATATTGAGATGAGTGAAGTTCTCACCTTCAGCCAGCGTCGACATACGGTCACGCTTGAGTTGCGGGTCGTAATAATCGTTTAAATTGTCAATGCCATACACCTCTGCACCATTGGCGATAAGCTTCCGGCTCAAATGTGCGCCGATAAATCCGGCTGCTCCTGTAATCAGTATCTTTTTCATATCTTTTCCTGATTGTATACGAAAAGTTCCGGAGCTTTCTCCCGCAGGAAAACTCCGGAACATATTGAACTACCTTACATAAAACCGGAAAC
>JBFHGS010000107.1:0-15493 GCA_041582995.1 Desulfopila sp.
ACTTCTTTGATGCAAACTTATCCCGCAGGAGAATATCACCCGCTTCACCACCATCAAGGTGAATACCGAAGTCCCGCGATTTTTTTACCGTAAGCCTGTTTATTCTTCCTATCTTGACCATCTTTTCCTCTATGCACTGGCAATCTGATCGAACACTCAGATATATATCCCGTTGAAAACGCGTGTAACCGGTTATTCAGGATACGTGAGAAATGAATATTTATTGAATGAAGTTGGCCTGTTCGGCGAAATCAGCCAGTATGTCTTTTCAATTGTATTCATGTAACGATCTCTTATTATGATCTATGTCGGCCTGAAAATCTTGGTTAATGTTGCCGGGCAGGCATAAAAACACATTCTGATTCCTTCTGAACTTCAGATTGAACAGGTGAGGAGCAGGTGATGAAGAGTGAAGCGAGAACGGCATTCGCCGCAGGCAACTCGACAAATCACAGTATTTTATACTATTGAATAGTCGCAGCACAAATCAATGTCTATACCTCACGCCGAACACATCACTATTCTTGCTGAAAAAGAGCGAATCAGAATATTTTTCACCCCACCACTAGACGACCGGTCTACTAAGAGTTATTCTTTCCCATATGAAAGCAGATACCAGACATACACGTCAGCATATACTCGATACCGGCTACAGACTCATTGTGAGCAAAGGCTTCTCAAGCGTCGGGCTCGCAGAAATTCTTCAGGTCGCCGGGGTACCTAAGGGTTCTTTTTATTATTATTTCAAATCGAAGGAGCAGTTCGGTGAAGAAATCATAAACAGGTATTTCAAAGATTACCTTGCCGTCCTAGATACCGTATTTGCCCCTCAGGAAGGTTCCGGTTATGAGCAGCTGATAAAATACTGGCAGCGTTGGATTGATACTCAATCTGCCAACTGCGTTGATCAAAAATGTCTTGTGGTCAAATTGAGCGGAGAGGTGTCCGACCTTTCTGAACCGATGCGCCTGGCTTTGCTGACAGGATCCTCGCAGGTGATCACGCGAATAGCAGAGTGCATACAGAAAGGCATTGAAGATGGCTCAGTATCTATACGTCATCCACAGCTCATTGCTGAATTGCTCTACCAGATGTGGCTTGGTGCCAGTCTTATGAGCAAATTGCAACAGAACGCTCAGGCCTTGCAGCTCGCTATGTCGAGTACAAGAGCTATTCTGACCGGCACGTCTGTAACCTGATAATTTTTTCCTCAACCCTGGACCAATGGATATTGGTTAATGCTCAACTAGACGACTGGTCGACTATCTTATTTCTAACACTTGACCACCCTTGTAACTACTCAAAAAGGTAAACACATCATGGGACAACCATCCAAAAAGAATACACGTATCGTACTCGCATCACGCCCTGTCGGTGCACCAACAAAAGATAACTTTAGACTTGAAGAGATTGCACGTCCGGTACCTCAGCAAGGCGAGGTGCTGCTCCGCACTATCTATCTCTCACTCGATCCGTACATGCGGGGCAGAATGAGTGATGCACCATCATACGCGCCACCTGTGAACCTCGGTGAGGTAATGGTGGCTGGAACAGTCTGTGTGATTGAAGAATCCCATAACGCTGATTTTGCGGTGGGTGAATGGGTTCTTACCTATAACAGCGGTTGGCAACAATATGCTCTTTCAGATGGTACAGGTCTGACCCGGCTTGGGAAAAATCCCGACCGACCATCCTATGCCCTAGGCATTCTGGGTATGCCCGGTTTTACAGCCTACATGGGATTACTTGATATAGGTAAACCGCAGCCAGGTGAAACGCTGGTTGTCGCAGCTGCAACCGGCCCGGTTGGTGCAACCGCAGGACAAATCGGCAAGTTAAAAGGCTGCCGTGTTATCGGCATTGCCGGTGGAACTGAAAAATGCACCTTCGCAAAAGAAACACTCGGTTTTGATGAGTGCCTGGATCACAAGGCCCCGGATTTTACCGAACAGCTACAACAAACATGCTCCAACGGCATTGACATCTACTACGAAAATGTCGGCGGGAAAGTGTTTGATGCTGTTTTGCCCTTACTTAATGTCGGAGCAAGGATACCGGTATGTGGGCTGGTCTCACGCTATAATGCCACAGAACTTCCGATGGGACCGGACCGTTTGTCACTTCTCATGGCAACAATTCTGGTTAAACGTTTAAAGGTACAAGGCTTTATAATTTTTGATGATTATGGACATCTTTACGACGAATTCGCCAGTGATATGTCAAAAATGCTGTCGGAGGGAAAGCTTCACTATCGTGAACAGATTGTTGAGGGGCTCGAAAATGCACCCGAAGCATTTATCGGAATGCTGGAAGGACATAATTTCGGCAAGCTTGTGATTAAAGTAAGTGATTGAATATCTACTGTACCGCAGAATACAGGTTTATGATGTAACAACTAAAGTAGTTATGTACCCGTAAGAATTTACGAAAGGAAAAAATATGAAAGTACTAATGGTTCTAACATCGCATGATGCTCTTGGTGATACAGGTGCAAAAACCGGTTTCTGGCTGGAAGAGTTTGCCTCACCCTACTTTGTTTTTAAAGACCGGAACTTCGAAATTACCCTGGCCTCCCCGAAAGGGGGACAGCCGCCAATCGATCCCAAAAGTGATGAACCTGATTTTCAGACCAAGGCTACCGAACGCTTTACTGGCGATCCTGAAGCACAACGAACACTTGCCAATACTGTCCGACTCGATTCGATTAACGCTGCGGACTATGATGCTGTTTTTTACCCCGGAGGACATGGCCCACTCTGGGATCTTGCCGAAGATGCAACTTCAATTGCACTTATTGAGGCGTTTTTTCAGAAAAATAAACCTTTAGGTTTTGTCTGCCATGCACCTGCTGTTCTGCGTCATACCAAAAAAATGAATGGAGAACCGCTTGTCGCAGGTAAAAAAGTAACGGGATTCAGTAACTCTGAAGAAGCAGCCGTTCAGCTGACTGAGGTTGTGCCCTTTCTGGTTGAAGACATGCTCAAAGACAATCGGGGACTCTATAAAAAAGGTGATGACTGGGCAAGTCATGTTGAGGTCGATAGCAATCTCGTCACAGGTCAAAACCCGGCATCTTCGGAAAATGCTGCATTACACGTGGTAGCATTGCTTGAAAAGTAGGTAATTCAACCTGGACCAGGACTATCACACCCGACCGTTAAGCTCCTGTAACATAGCGACATTCTCGCCGGGATGTCGCTATGTCTGCCCCCCGGCAGCATGATCACATCTCTGGTTTTAGACATATTTCGGTTTGAGGAGATGAACCTGTTATTCCCTCTCTGCACAACTCATGATTAAGCAGCTTATCTACAACGTCCTTCAGGCTTAAGCTGGCGAAAAGCCCTCCTCTTGAATCAATCTGGTTCCGCTCGATAGAGTTCATACCTGAATAGACAGAACAAAGTGCTTTCGCAAATTGAAATCGCCGGCCCTGCCAATAAAGTTGGGGATTCAGGCTAAAGACTTCAGTATTGTACGCGTTTCTGGTATGGTATTCCTCCAGGTTTCACAGACAACAAGCTACCGCTGTAAACACACTACCGGAAAATTCGTTAAAAAGGCTGGACAGAGATGCGATATATACGTGAAGACAACATTGCTACCGCAAGTTTTATCTACGCAATTGTGATAGTCCTGTTACTCACCTTCACAACCGGTGGTCTCCTTATCGCTAAAAAATTCCACGCGCTCAAAGCGGATCTGCTCACTCTGGAACATGAAATGATCAGTCAGCAGAGGGAACAGTTACACAACGATGTGACACAGCAGGTAGACCGCATTGATTCCTTGCGCTATATGATGGGAAAACGCCTTGAACAGCAGCTGCGCGCGAAGGTCGAGGAAGTAATGCGCATGACAGAAAATGTCTATTTCAGCCTTCAATGGAAATTGAGTCGGGAAGAAATTTCGGAAACACTACAAGCCGCAATTCGACCTATGCGTTTTAATGAAAATTCAGGCTACTTTTTTATCCTTTCCGGTGAGGGAGAGGCGATTCTCTATCCTGCCAGCGAAGATTTCGAGGGCAAAAATTTTCTCTCAGAAAGGACCGGAGTAAATTCGTCCGTCGTCCATGACCTCATCAGCACAGTCAAAAATAACCAGAAAGGTTTTTACAGGTATAAATGGACAAAACCAGGTGAAAACACGGGTGAACTCTATAACAAAGTGTCCTACGTTTCCTCTTTTAAACCTTTGGCATGGATAATTGGAACAGGAGAATATTATGATAACCTCGACGCTCTCGCCAGAGAAACTATCGTCAGAGACCTCCAAACAAGTTTTGATGTAAAATCAAATGATTATTTTTTCCTGTACGAAATACACAACCTCTCCGGCGGTGACAACTTTGCGACCATGCTGGTGAATAACAATCGCCCTGATCTTGTTGGGGAAAAACTGTCTGATAGTTATACCGATTCTCATGGTAAAGAATTTCGTAAAGAGTTTCTGCAGGGGATTCGTGAAAAGGGGGAAGCGGAAAGTATCTATTGGTACTCAAAGCCCGACGGCTCGGGTGAAGGTAGAAAGCTTTCATATTACCAATACTACCCTGATTGGAATTGGGTAGTCGCCCGTGGCGTCTATCTCGATCGTCTGGACGCCACAATTATCGCCAAAAAAGAAGAACTCCGTGCAAAGGTTAAGGAGGATATACTCCTGCTCTGCTGTATCTTTCTTGTTGCAGTATCTGTTGCTCTTATCATCGCATACTTTTACGCTCATGAATTGCAGGATATTTTCAATCGGTACAAAAACACACAGCAGGAGCATCTCACAATCCTGGAAAAACTCAACACGTCTCTTGAGCTTAAAAGTCAAACTGATGTGCTTACCAAAGCCGCTAATCGGGGCTTTTTTAATCAGCAGCTCTCTATGGAAATGTCCCGCACTAACCGTTATGAGACGCCGTTATCTCTGATACTCATGGATATAGATCGCTTTAAGCTGATAAATGATACGTATGGCCATCTGACCGGCGATGCTGTGCTTCAGGAACTTGCTGCACTCATACAAAAACATATCAGAACAAATGACCTGCTGGCTCGCTGGGGGGGAGAAGAATTCACAATTCTCATACCGGGTGTTGAACTTGCTCAGGCTGGTAAGTTTGCAGAAAAACTGAGATTGATCATTGAAGAGTCTATATTTGCAGACAACCTCAAGGTAACCTGCAGCTTCGGCATAAGCAGTTATATAGCCGGAGAAGAAGGTGATATCCTGATAAAAAGAACGGATAAAGCACTTTATCAGGCGAAAACGGACGGCCGAAATAGATGCATTTTACTGTAAGCCGGAAGTTCGTAAAGTCTTTCAGCGGATAGAATATCTCGCCATTCGGATATACCCTTCTTTACAACGAGGACAGCGCCCCGGTCTGTCAACACGTGATCTGTTTTTAAATGTATAATCGCATTTCAGACAG
Source organism: Desulfopila sp. (assembly GCA_041582995.1). Lineage (GTDB taxonomy): Bacteria > Desulfobacterota > Desulfobulbia > Desulfobulbales > Desulfocapsaceae > Desulfopila. The sequence continues at coordinate 5,429 of JBFHGS010000107.1, forward strand.
ACATACGGGCTGATAACAAGTCTTTCATTTGAAGAAGAGATGGTTTTAACAATATGGGGAAGATGCTCGTACACCTCCTTTTCCCTGATGGAAAGGAGCTGCGATATCTCAAGAGCATCGAGCTCTTCCTCACGCAGCAGTTCGATCATACGTTTCCTGAGTGTAATCACAGCTGTCACCTCAACTCCCGTTCAACCCTTTTATTACACTATTTTCGTAACCGTAATCTGGCGGCAATCCCTCACTTCTGGCTGACGAGACGGCCAGTTTATCGCAAATCTCGTTGAATTCATTACCGGCATGCCCTTTTACCCAGCGAAACGTTACCTTTTCTGTCTCCAGCAGATCAAGGAGTTCAGCCCAGAGATCCGGGTTCATGGCCGGAGCGCCATCAGATTTACGCCAGCCTTTTGCCCGCCAGCTTTTTGCCCAGCCCTTGCTGATTCCATTCACCAGATAACTGGAATCAGAATATAGGATTATGGGTCTGCCGCTGCCCGCAACTTCTTTTAAAGCTACAATACAGGCCGTCATCTCCATTCTGTTGTTAGTGGTAAGACGAAACCCACCTGATAATTCATGGTTCTCACCGTTAAGACGAATAACAATACCATAACCTCCCGGCCCGGGATTATTAATAGCTCCGCCATCGGTATAGATGACAATTGCATTGTCCGGCACTTTTTCAGGAGCCGTATTTTTGCCCGGAGAATTTGCCGATTTTGGTTTTGCTGCAGCATACACAGGCTGCTTCAGCCATGACTCGGCTTCGCCCCGGGTCGAAAAACTTTTATATTTTGCCCCGGCAAATCCCTTTACCTGTTTTTCAGCCGTAGCCCAATCCGTAAAAACACCTACTGCTCTGCCGACGGCTACTGCATAGAATTTCTGTTTTGCCATTGTATGATATACTCTCTCGATTCCACGTACTGCTTCAGGAAATATCCGGCATCAGCGCCCACTTCACATACCATTTTTCATCCTCAGCATCTCGATCAAGACAAACCATACCACCGTTCTGGAATTTAAACGGTCTATACTCGCTGCTCCCCGTTGTAAGAAAAGACGTGAGCCGCTCTAAAAAAGGCAGATGCCCCACAAGCATAACGTCTAACGTCGGATCCAGGGTAGCGGCCACTGGTTCAACAGCATCCAACGGCGCTATGCCTTCACGGGCAGAAACTCCATCTGCAGGATCAAGAACGCTTGCCAATACTCGAGCGGTCTGTTCAGCCCGTGCTTTGCCACTATGCTCAATGCTCTTCACTTGTACCGAATAGTGTGCTGCGACATCACCAATCAACCGTACCTTCTCCACACCTTCCCTGGAAAGCCCTCTTGCTGGATCTTCTTCTTTCGAGAGTGACAAACCATGCTGAACAAGATAAATGGCCATTCGAACCTCCATCACGAAAATACTTTGATCTTCCGCATCCCCATAGGTGAGTGGAGATAGCTGCACATAAAAAAGCCGCTTTATTCAAAGATGAACAAAGCGGCTTTTGGTCTTTTCCACAACCTGCAGAGAATCAGCAGCCCTTGATACCTCAACCTCCGGACTTTTTCACTTCCTTGCCTTCTTTGGCAGCTGCAGCAACAGAGGTGCCATCCTTGTTGATCGCACCGGCAATACCGTCACGGGAAATCTTGATGGTGACATCTTTAGCTATCTCAAGAGAAAGGATGTTATCATTCAGTTCAGTAATAACACCATGTATTCCGCCTTTAGTTACTACCCGTGTGCCTTTTTTCAAGTCAGCCAGAAACTGCTGATGCTGTTTTGCCTGCTTCTGCTGTGGGCGTATAAGCAGGAAGTAGAATACCACAAATATGAGAATAAGCGGGATGAAAGAGGCAAATCCTCCTGCCCCTCCTGCACCACCCGCAGGTGCTGCAAATGCAAAACCGGCCATAATTTTTCCTCCAGAGATTTAAATAACAAATTTATCCAGATCAATATTGCATGATGTTTCCGGATACTCTACACATAAATTTCGACCTAAAGTAATCACTCGATATCAAGCCTGCCATAAAAATCTTTGCGGAACTGGGCAAAGTTGTCCTCTTCAATGGACTTTCTGATACCGGCCATCAAATTAAGATAATAATGCAGATTATGGATCGTATTAAGATGATAGCTCAGAATTTCACGACTCACAAACAGATGCCGCAAATACGCTCGTGAATAATTACGACAGGTATAACAGGTACATGACGCATCAAGCGGTTCCATATCATCACGATACCTTGAGTTTTTAATAACTACCCGCCCGTTTGAGGTGAACAGGTAACCGTTGCGGGCATTTCTGGTCGGCATTACACAGTCAAACATGTCAATCCCGCGCCAGACTCCTTCGATCAGATCCTGCGGCGTTCCGACGCCCATAAGATATCGTGAATAATTTTCAGGCATATGGGGGGTCGTTGCTTCGGTCATATCATACATAACCTGGGGTTCCTCCCCCACACTTAAGCCCCCGATAGCATATCCGTCAAAGCCGATATCGATCAGCTGCTCAGCGTGCATTTTACGCAGTTCTTCATGCATACCACCCTGAATGATCCCAAAAAGCAGCTGCTCCCGCTTTGTATGCGCTTCACGGCAACGTTTGGCCCAGCGCGTTGTAAGAGCTGTCGATCGTATAACTTCATCTTTTGTGGCCGGATACGGAATACAGGTATCAAGGCACATCATAATATCGGAACCAAGACATTGCTGAACGTTCACAGCTTCTTCCGGACTCAGAAAAAGCTTTGAGCCATCAAGATGCGAACGGAATTCCGCTCCTTCTTCCGTAATAGTAGCCAGATCCTTGAGACTGAAAATCTGAAATCCTCCACTGTCTGTAAGGATCGAGCCTTTCCAGTTCATAAAGCCGTGAAGGCCCCCGAATCGTTCAATCAGTTTATGACCCGGCCGGATGAAAAGATGATAGGTGTTGCCGAGAATAATCTCGGTATTCATTTCATACAGATTTTCCGGTGTAACCGCTTTGACAGTGGCCTGGGTACCGACCGGCATGAAAACCGGAGTCTGAATCGTTCCCTGCCTGGTCGTCACATGGCCACGCCGGGCAGCACATTCTGACGATTTGCAGTGCAGGGTATAAGGTGTTGAGGTCTGCATTTTGGTCTTAGGATATAATGATAAGATTCGTAAACAACCGATAATGGCTGCAGGTGGATCATGTTCTCAGCATGAACTGTAAACAGACTGAAAGACTCATGACGTTACTAGTAAGATAAGCACACTGATATCGGCTGGAAAACAGCCGCTGATAATACAGCAGAGCCACCTCACCGTAAACCCTTTTCGGGGAAAAGCGCTGGCGGCATATATCAATATTATAGATTGTCTATAGTCCTGAGGTGTTATAATTGCCTGATCTGCCCTTGTTTCCAGAAATTGTTTTGCATTTTACTGATGTTTTCTGCATACTGGGGGTATGTGAGGAAATGCGATGGAACATTTTGCTTTCACAGGATTATCATCTCACTGCCAAAATGCTGTCACTGAATGCAGAGTGCCTGTATGTGTTTCGATAAGATACTGACGACCTCACTGAAAGTACACCCGTATACACTGATCCTGACGTTATACTCACATGTTTATTTCCAGGAACGGAGACTTTCGTCCTGAGATATACGTTATATTCGTCCCGAAATATTCGCTCATCTGAAATTGTATATTATCAACATCCTTTTTCAGAATGAACCTTACATATCTGAACTGTGTTATATGAAAACTATTATCATCATCGAACACGACGATGTCGAGCAGGAACCTGTAGCCGATATTCTCAGGCAAGCGCGTGAAGAGTTCAACCTGCTCTTTGCCCGCGACGAGAAAACAGCGATTATTATTGCAGAACAGGAGGATGTAGATCTCATCATTTATGATTTTTCCTCTATGAAAAAACCACAGGTTGACAACCTGGCCAGGCTGACCACTAAACTCCCTTATATCCCATGTCTTGCCATATTTGATGCGGATAATGAAATCGCTGAAGCTATCCAAAGCGCTGGGGTCAGCAATGTTCTGACACGCCCCTTAGATGCAACAAATCTACACAGTCACACTATTCAACAATTAGAACTTGCGACCAGCGGTCAGGTCCGTGGTATCCCTATCCACAGCCTCTTACAGATGCTGGAGAGTGATGAAAAAACCTGCACCCTTAAAATTCAAGGCAAAGGTGGTACCGGACTGATTTTTGTTGATAAAGGTGTTGTAACCGGCGCCGAGACAACTGATCAGTCAGATGAAGACGCTGTATATTCAATAATTACCTGGGAAGGTGCTGCTGTTGAAATACGCTATTACAATCGCCAGCGTCCCCGAACAATTCAGAAGCCTCTCATTTCTCTCATTATGGAGGGCTTCCGTTTAAAAGACGAACGTGACAGCCTGAAACAAAAACAGGAATCGGAAAAAAAGCCGAGGCTGGACCTGAAGCATATATCTACCGCAGGTAATCGGATCTCACTTGATATCGGCTCTAAACTGAAGATGGAATTCAACGAAGTGGATACCCCGCTGGTCAGCACCATGGTCGGCATGATTCCTGACGAATACCTTATCGTCACCACTCCTTCCCCCTCTTCCATAGTAAAGACTGCACTGAATTCCGATACCAGGATCATCGTCAAGTACCTGCATATCGGTCGTCTCTGCATGTTCAAGACCCGACTGCTGAAATCGATTGAAGATCCGCATCAGTTGCTTTTTCTTGATTATCCGCCGGTAATCCATTACCACGAGCTTCGTCGTGCCAAACGTACCGCAATATTTCTCCCCTGTACCCTGCATCTTCGCAAAGGACCCGAATTCTATGGAGTGCTTGTCGATCTGAGTGGCCTCGGATGTCTCTGCCAGATAAAAACCAAAGGCAATGCGCCGTTGCCCAATATTGATATTAACAGCAAGGTGCAGCTACGTTGCCTGCTACCAGGTATGAAGGAAGACCAGGAGCTTAGCGGCCAGGTGAAAAACCTCAAGAAAAGTGCCAATGAAACCCGCATTGGTATAGAATTTACCGATCTACAGGGTTACCTGAAGGAAACTATTGAAAAATACGTATATTCAGTTGAAAGTATTGTCAACTGATTTGAAAGTGTTAGCTTTATCAAAAAAACCGGGCATCACCATACGGCGATGCCCGGCTCTTTCCCTCCCCCATACACAAACACACACGTATCAGTTCACGCGTTTTTTCCCCTGCCACTCCTTATCCCGCAACTTGAATTTTTGAATTTTTCCCGTAGCGGTTTTCGGTAATGCGCCAAACTCGACATATTTTGGTGCCTTAAAGCGAGCCAGGTGCTCCTTGGTGTAATTAATAATATCCTCAGCTGTAGGATTAGTTCCAGCTTTAGCTACCACAAAAGCCTTTGCAACCTCTCCCCATCTGGCATCAGGAACAGGGATCACAGCCACCTCCAGCACATCGGGATGACCGTAAATCACACTTTCAACTTCAACTGTTGAAATGTTTTCACCACCACTGATGATAATATCCTTTTTCCTGTCCAGAATCTGCACATAGCCGTCAGCATGCATGACTGCCAGGTCTCCGCTATGGAACCAGCCGCCAGCAAAGGCAGCCTCTGTCGCTTCCGGATCTTTATAATAACCGGTCATGACATTGTTACCACGCATGACAATCTCTCCCATGGTCAGGCCATCTCGGGGAACCGGCTCCATAGTGGCCGGATCGACCACATCCATGTAGTGCGTGATGATGTACGGCACTCCCTGACGAGATTTGATAACAGCCATCTCCTCTTCAGATTTATCCTTCCAGGTCGGCTGCCAGGCACAGACACTATGAGGACCGTACACTTCAGTAAGGCCATAAGTATGAGTGATTTCAGCTCCGATCTTTTCCATATTGCGGATGATTGTCGGGGCCGGTGGAGCACCTGCTGTCATAATTTTGAGTTTTTGTTTCATCTTCACATCTGCTGCACCCGGCCAGGTACTCATAATAATAAGAATCGTCGGAGCAGCACACAAATGGGTAACATTTTCCTGCTCTATGAGACGATAAATATCTTCGGCGACCACGGCGCGCAGGCAGACATGAGTCGCTCCAACAGCTGTGACACCCCAGGTAAAACACCAGCCATTGCAATGAAACATGGGTAATGTCCAAAGATAGGCCGAGGACGCGGTTAAGCCTGATTCCAGCACTTCTCCGATTGCGTTCAAATATGCTCCACGGTGATGATACATAACACCTTTAGGCCGTCCTGTTGTCCCGCTGGTATAGTTTATCGCCAGTAACTGGTCCTCTGAGTCGATGTCAGTTGCCGGTGGAATTGCTGAAGCGGATGCAAGAAAGCTTTCATACTCAAGACTGCTCTCGATTGAAATCCGGTCATCAATATCACAGACTGTCACGTAGGCCTGCACTTTAGGTAACTCACTCGGTTGCACCAGCGAAGCAAATTCACTATCAACAACGACAACCCTGGCATCTGAATGATCGACAATGTACGACACTTCACCCCGCGACAACCTGATATTCACACTCACAAGTGCGGCGCCCAGCATGGGTACGGCATAATGCGCTTCAAGCATTGGAGGTGTATTGGGACAAATGAATGCGACCTTGTCACCCTTGCCGATACCTTTCTGTTTTAAAGCATTGGCCAATCGATATACTCTTTCTGAAAAATCCTTGTAGGTATACCGCTTGTCCTTATAGACTACAGCTGTTTTTTCAGGATAGACAAAAGCACTTCTGGTCAGAAACTCAACAGGGGTCAGGATACTCTTATTCACGCTCGCAAGTTGCATCAGATTTATCCTCCTTGGCTGGTTGTCGTTATTTTCAACTGAACACGCAAACACTAGCGAGCGCTCAGTCGTTAAATATTGACAAAAAAAAAGGGTGGAACAGAAAACATCAGAGAAGTTGCAACATCAACCGCCCACTGCTTTTTTAAACAACTGTCATCCTAACCTTTTAAATACACCATAGCAACGTATTTTAACAGAACAAAACTACATTATGCAACTGTGCATGTAGCTGTGCATCCGTCGATATATGTGCGTTATGACGATAAATGAATACGTCTCTACCTCTGACTCTCCGTGGGATACGGTAACACAATATTTAACATCCCAGAAAAGAACGAATCTCGTGTTCCCGGTGAGTAACAGATTCCGCCAGATAAAACTGCACCAGGGCCCTCCGTAAATTCTGCTGCTGATCCGTAACTTTAAAATAGACATTGCCGCAGAGATAATCTGTCAGAAATCGCAAACCAAGTTCAAAGCAGATAATTAGGATAGCATCATAGATATATTGTCGGTCATAGCTGCTCAACCTCATTTCCGCCACGTTTAAATACCCTGCCAAAACCGACCTGCAGATATCAATATCGAAAACAACGTTACCCGGGAAAGCTGCTCCCTCACCGGCTCTGTTACAGCATGAACGCAGACAGTCGCCAAGATCGTAATGCAGAAGTCCGGGACCGATGGTATCCAGATCGAAAAGTCCTACAGCCTCACCACTACCCTGAAATATAATATTATCAAGCTTAGGATCACCATGGATAGTACGCGAAATCAGATCGCCCCTCGCCTTTGCCTCTTCGAGCAATACAGAAATTTCTCTGAATTTCTCAACGAACTGAAGACACATATCCAGAAGAGCGCAATCAGAACCACGCCACTGCTTCTGTGCTTCATCAAATCGACAGAGGTAGCGGGGCGTAACATGAAAGCCAGGAAGAGGAGTAAACAACTGTGATGTTACGATATCCGCTGTGAGCATATGAAACGAAGCAAGTATATGTCCAAGCTGCCTCGCCCTGTCGTGGGTAAATTGCAATAGATGCGACGGCATATGTTCGATATAGCTCTGAGCCCGCCACCAATTTCCATATGTATCGTTATAGGCTACATCTCCAGAATGCGTAGATATATGCTCAGGACAACTGAAACTGATACGGTCTTCAGCTGATTTTCGAACTATATGTGCAGAAACTAGCGCAAAGTTCGAGGCAACTTCAAAAGGCTTGGGAAAGACAGTGTTGTTAATTCGTTGCACAACATATCTTCTACGGCTGTCCTGTACCAGGTATGTGTCATTTATATTACCATTACCAAGCGGCCGGACCACAGTGGAATGTTTACTACTGCCAAAAGCTGCAACCACAGCGTCGATTTGTGTTTCAGCACTGCACATATATCAGGAAGCCAGCATCTCGCGACAGTAACGTGCGGCTCCTACCAGAGCTGCATCTTTTTTAAGGATAAGGTGCACAGGTATTGTCTCCATCAATTGCGTCATCTTCCCTTTGGCCCGAAAATTTGCCAGAAAACCTTCAAACGAAATTCTATCGGCGATACGTGGAACAATACCACCACCCAGGTAAATACCGCCTCTTGCATATAGTTTTAAGGCAAGATTTCCAGCCTCTGCACCAAGTATTTGCAAAAAGAGATCTACTACCCTTCCGCACAAAGGGCAGGGAGAATGGCTAAGAGCATTATCAAAAATCACGGCTGTGCGATCCTCACCTCTGGCCATGAGTTCGCACACATGTGCCGTCTCCGGCATACCCATATGCTGATGATAAAAATCATAGAGATGTGGTATACCGGGGCCGGCTATAAGACTTTCATAACTTACTCGTTCTCTTTTTCCACGCATCCATTGCAGCAATTCTGCCTGCTCCTCACCAACCGGGCCGAAATCCGTATGGCCCCCTTCACTGCCACGCGGAAAAAAGAAATCACCGTTTTGCACGAGAAGGCCTTCTCCGAGCCCTGTTCCCGGAGCAACTACCCCGATAAGCTGCCCGGGTTGGACGTCTCCGCGCTGAATCTCTAACAGTTCTTCTTCCTTTAAAAGAGATATCGAAGCACAAACTGCAGTAAGATCATTAATGAAGCGAACAGCACCAAGTTGAAACTCGCGCGTTACGTTTTTTTCTTCGATCACCCAGGGGAGGTTGGTCACAGACGCAATACCATTGCTAACCACTCCTGCAATTCCCATACAACTCGTCTCCGGAGCAGCCCCGGTCTCTTTGAGAAAATGAGCGATAATATCCTCAAGCCGCTCATAATCTGCACTCCGGTAACGTAACCGGAAGAGAGGCTCATATGACGTGCCCTGAGCCGGAAAAATAGCCAGTTCACATTTTGTTCCGCCAACATCAACGGCAAGCAGTGTTGTTGTCACTCATCCCCCTTTGCATGAAAATCATGTGCACCCTGGTTTTATAGATGCCGCACCTGTTCTTATTCAGTCTTGTGCAGGTGAATATCGGTTTGCGGGTACGGGAAGCTTATCTTTTTTTCATCGAAAATCAGTTTGATTTTTTCCGTAAGAGCAAATTTTACCGGCCAGTAATCATTAGTATTCACCCAGGGTCGAACCACCAGATCAACAGATGATGCTCCCAATTCTGAAACAGCAACGAGTGGCGCTGGAATCTGCAGAACAGCCTCTTCCTCGGCCAGAATTGCTTCAAGTGTTTCTTTGGCCAGACGAATATCATCATCATAGCTGATACCCACGACCATGTCGATTCTTCTGGTCGGATTCGCTGTTATATTGGTGATAGTACTGTTACTGATGCTGCTGTTAGGAATTATTTTACGCTGATTATCACCGGTATTGAGCACGGTGTTGAAAATTGTAACTTCCACAACAGTACCCGTCTCTCCGCCGACGATGACAGCATCACCAACACTGAACGGACGAAAGAGGATCAGCATTACACCTGAGGCAAAATTACCAAGGGAATCCTTCAGCGCGAGGCCTATAGCGAGAGACGCGGCACCGACAACCGTCAGAAACGACGTAGTGTTAATGCCAAGCTGACCTGCGGCGGCAATGACAACAGCGATGACTATCGCATAGTATACAATGTTATGCAGAAATTTTGTGAGCGTCAGATCAACTTTACCGCGCTCAAGCAATTTCGTAAGAAGCGTCGCCAGCTTTTTCGCAAGCCACTTCCCGACCAGAAACACGAACAGAGCAGCTATAATTTTCCCGCTCCAGCTCATAACAATTGCCTGCAGTGCCACGAGATCAA
>JBFHGS010000108.1:0-15445 GCA_041582995.1 Desulfopila sp.
CATCCACTGATTGTCCTGAACTCTTAACTCATTAATCAATTTTTTCTGCTTGACGATACACTGGAAAGTGGGGTATACACGAAGTCCTACGCCGGAGTGGTGAAACTGGTAGACGCACTGGACTCAAAATCCAGCGGGGGCAACCCCGTGTCGGTTCGATTCCGACCTCCGGCACCAGTATAAAATCCCGTAAAGTATATTTACGTCTATTAAGCCCGTGTCCTCACAGAGGATGCGGGCTTTTTTTGTCTCTATTTGTCCATTAACGTCTATTGACATCCACAATATTTAGCGGGTACAACTGAGGGTACAGTGTGATAGGAGTCACGTACCCGCTCAGTTGTACCCGCATATGGAGGTTGAGATGTCAAAGTTAACCGCTATCCAAGTAAGAAACGCTAAAGCTACTGAAAAGGCTCATAAATTAAGTGATGGTAATGGCTTGTATCTTCACATTGCTCCTTCAGGAAGGAAGACCTGGCGTTACCGGTATCGCTATAAAGGGAAGGAATCGACCGTGGTACTCGGTGAATACCCAAAGACCAGCCTTGAAGTAGCAAGGAAGGAGCGTACCCTTGCACGGGATGATTTAAACGAGGGTAAGAATCCCTCAACTGTGAAGAGGGAGTCCAAAGCGGCATTACTGGCAGCGGAAGACAAAGCATCAGGAACCAGCCGAAACAGCTTCCAGGTTATTGCTGAGGAATTTATTGACATGCAGCGGGAGAAATGGAGCAGAGACCACGCAAATGCTGTACTTGCCACGCTGAGAGCTGATGCTTTCCCTACTCTTGGGAAAATGAGTGTCGATACTATTACTACCAAAGATATCCTGAAAGTAATTCGATCAATTGAAAGCCGGGGCTCCTATGAAATTGCCTCCAAAGTCCTCCAGAGGATCGGCGCTGTTTGCCGATATGCTGTTCAGACGGGCCGTGCCTCCTATAATCCGGCCTCAGACATGAAGGGGGCGTTGAAGACCAGGAAGGTACAGCACCGGGCAGCGTTGCAAGAGCATGAACTGCCGGAGTTCATGAAACTGATGAAAACTGCGGATATTCACCCAACAACCAAAATGGCTCTGGAATTCGTTATTCTGACAGCTGCTCGAAGCGGTGAAGTCAGATTTGCTACATGGGACGAGGTAGACCTTGATGATGGTGTCTGGAGAATACCGGCAGAAAGAATGAAGATGGGTACGCCACATACTGTACCGATAGCCCAACAAGCGGAGAAACTGTTGAAAACCATTGGTCGGCAGTATGGATTTGATGGCTATATTTTCCCGGGCATCAGAAAACACTCAAAACCGCTTTCAGAGAACACTTTACTCTACGCATTATATCGTATGGGTTACCACTCACGGGCCACTGTACACGGCTTCAGGGCCGTTTTTTCGTCAATTGCAAATGAGCAAGGGTTCGACAAGGATGCAATTGAGCGGCAGTTGGCGCATCAGGAACGTAATAGGGTGCGTGCTGCATATCATCGTAGCGAATATTTGGAAGAACGGAGGCGAATTATGCAGTGGTGGGCAGATTATTTATACGCAATCTGAGTGGAGGTAGGCGGGACCGACTGCATATAACAGAATTTCTTGAGTAAGTTGCCAATGACAAGGGGAGCGACAGGTGTCTACAGTATTTCCAACTTTTACAGAGGATGAACTATTTTCGATCGAGGAAATTGGTAGTCGGTGGAATTGTGAAGCCAGTGAAGTATTAAGAAGGATCGAGGATAAAGTTCCGGTATACGCAAGAATGTTTGCTGTGTGCGGGCAAGAATTTGAATGCGAGCAAGTAGATTGGGAGATTTGGTTTCGAGAGGATGAGGGCATGCCTCGATTTTCTTTCGATCAGGCATTCTGCCAACTTCGGCCTGATTATATCAGGCGCATCAGGTTTGAGGGGGCGGCCTCGTTTGCCCCCCTGGAGCAAGTATATAAAGGGCTTGATGAGAGGTACCCGGATGGAATGTGGGGGGTCAGGTTTAGCAGGCATGATGGTAGAGGGATAAACCTTACAAACAAGGAACTATGTGTACCAGTAGTTGAAATTGAAAAATTCGAACGGGAGAATGGGTACCCCGAGAAGCAATTACAAAACGGGGGCAGGGCGAAAAGAGAAACGACTTTGTTGAAGGCTTTCGGCGCAGTAGTTATCGCAAATTATAGTAGAGACAAATACAGGAACGGAGAGAAATATAATGCTTCAGCAATTGTTGACGAGATAGAAAAATGTCTTGTTGTATTGGGGTATTCCTGTGAAGGGATTAAAAACAGAAATATGAGGGATATCGTCAAAGAAGCAATGGCTCTGATAGAAGAAAATCGAAAAGACTGAAATTGTTTGCAGGCCTATATAGGCTGGAAGTATTAGTAATAAAGGCAGATGTCATCTTGGCATCTGCCTTTTTCTTTTGGCATTTGCCAGAAGTTTAAAATGGTTTCGCTAAAGTCTCCGTAAGTGCAGTGAAGATCAAATCAACTTAAGGAGACTGTAATGGAAGTACCAATTGACAGATTGTTGCGGTTACCTGAGGTGGAATCATTCTCAGGGAAAAAGAGGTCAACCATTTATAAGGAAATCAAACAGGGGAAGTTCCCAGCACCAAAGAGGATTGGTGCTCGTTCAGTTGCATGGCGTGCTGGTGATCTTATGGATTGGTTAGAGTCGAGGCCGGTTGCCGGAACCCTTATTACAGAAAATTACACAGCGGCTAGGAGGTAGGGGCATGAGCAAATTTAGTATTGATATAGAAAAGTGTACACTTCCTCAGGATTTCAACAACATGTCCGGCGCTAAAAAACTCTTGACCAAGATCCCAGTTCGTAAACCCAATAAAACAGAATTTTTCAGGGTTTTGGGAGACGGGGATTACTCATTTCAGGCGGCCATTATCGAACTCAAAGAAGAAAACGAAACATATTTAGTCAGCCCGGAGCTATGTGAAAAATTATTTGATTTTATAACACCGGTCCAGGTTGTCTTGGCAATAACCAGGGTTGAAACCCTCTTGGTATGGCCGGTTAAATTACCACAGAAACGGAGAAATGCATGGCATGATACTGCATTACTGGCAATGGAATTGGCCAAAAATAAGTGGATATGCATGAGGGCCAATATGGATGTTGGATATTACGATATCCTTGAGGCAACTGGTAAGTTACCTGACCCCAAATGGCCGATTGATACCTTGTCATTTAATGAAATAATTAATCTTGCTTTTAAGGATTATTATATCGACTCATTGGAGCACCCTCTAATTCGCAGATTAACAGGGGAATCCTGATGGAGTTCGGGAAATACTCTGAGATATGGTGTGTCGATTTCGAATTTTCACAACCACCGGGAGAGGTCCCGGTGGTACGATGCTTGGTTGCGAAAGAACTCAAGTCAGGGCGGGTTATTCGGCAATGGTTCGACGAACTCAGCCTGGCCCCTCCTTTCTCTGTGGGTGAGGGTACACTTATTGTTGCGTATTATGCATCAGCTGAAATGTTATGTTTCAAGGTTTTAGGCTGGGAGGTTCCGGCAAATATTTTAGACCTATATGTCGAATTTAAATGCAGATATAACGGACTGCATTTGAAGGCTGGGTACGGATTAAATGGGGCTTTAATGAATTTCAATATAGAGCCTGTTGCGGACAAGCAGGAGATGCGGCTTTTAGCGAGCCGTGTTGGCCAGGAATATTCGGCTGTGGAGAAAGAAATCCTTCTTGACTACTGCCAGGCAGATGTTGAAGCGCTCAGTAAAGTGTTCGAGAAAATGCGGAATACGGTTGACTGGCCTCGAGCCTTGATCCGGGGCCGTTACATGGCCTGTGTTGCTTCCATGGAGTTTACAGGCATTCCGATAGATATACCGTTGTTGGATTTATTACGCTGTAATTGGGATCAGATTCAGGAACAATTGATCCGCGATGTCGATGGGAAATATGGGGTATATCTTGGCAACTCCTTTAATGTGAAACGGTTTGAGTTGCTTCTTATTGAGCTTGAGGTGCCATGGCCCCGGATACCATCGGGTAGGTTAGATCTCAGCAAGGAAGCTTTTAAAGAAATGGTTACCAGATTTCCGTTTTTCGAAGATTTGCACCAACTACGATCAACGCTCTCAGAGATGAGGAATAACAAGCTGGCAGTCGGGCGCGATGGTAGGAACCGGTGCATGTTATCCCCATTTGCATCAAAAACAGGCAGGAATCAACCGAGTACTGCCAAATTTATTTTCGGACTTTCTTCCTGGATGAGGTCTTTGATTGTTCCCAAACCAGGTTATGCATTGGCTTACATTGACTGGAGTCAGCAGGAATTCGGTATAGCAGCGGAAAAGTCCGGTGACGCGAATATGAAGCAGGCGTACTCATCTGGTGACCCTTACCTGGAATTCGCAAAACTCGCGGGTGCTGTACCGGCATGGGGGACTAAAGAGACTCACCCAAAGGAACGGAAACTATTCAAAGAATGTATATTAGCTGTGCAGTATGGGATGGGAGATCTCTCATTGGCGAAAAAAATCGGTTGTTCACCCATTGAGGCCAGGGAGCTGATTGGTACACATAAAGAGACTTTTCCTGATTATTGGCGGTGGTCAGAAGGGGCAACAGACCATGCCTTAACTGAGTGCAGGCTGTTCTCAACAATGGGGTGGCAGTTAAACCTTCAAGGTGAGGCAAACCCTAGGTCGTTAGCAAATTGGCCTGTACAAACAAACGGGGCAGAGATTATGAGAATTGCGGCAATACTTATGATTGATGCGGGTATCATAGTTTGCTGCCCGGTTCATGATGCTTTTTTAATTGAGGCGCCGGTAGATAGGATTGACAAGGATGTGGCTAAAGCGAGGTTGCTGATGCAGCAAGCTGGGGAAATTGTACTTAACGGGTTCAAACTACGGACAGACGTTGATCTTGTAAAGTACCCGGATCATTACCACGACAGCAGGGGACAGCCTATGCGGAACAGAGTTATGAAAATACTTGATAACCTGAAGTAGATTTTTCGAACTTAACGGTTACGCAGGATGTGCCTGGGACCTACTCGAGTTGGTCACCCCCGCTCCAGTTAATACAAGTATACTTTAATATCTGAATTATAAAGGAAGGGTGCAATATATGATTTACGAAGGTGTCACATGTAAATTGTTTGATTCGCAATACTCGTCAATGATGGGGAAGCGGGTGAGAGACAGGTATGCGAAGATCCCCCTCAAATGGTTGGACGGGTTGGGTGGGGAGAGCTGTAAGGTCAAAGTGGTTGCCCTACTGTGGTTTTTAAGCGCGGTGAATAATCGCGGCTGGTTCCGGTTCAGTAATAAAATTTCCCGCGAGTACGGTGTAAGCGCGAGTCAGAAGAATAAGATATTGTCTATGCTTGTGGATTCTGGGCATGTTGAACTGAGGAGGAAACCAGGTAAAACTGTTGAGGTGAGGTTACTGATTAAAAAAGTGAAAAGTCCATAAAATCATTTAGTTGTGGGTGAAGGTGGCAGGTTTTATAAGGAAGAGACCGGCAAGATTGATCGATTGAAAGAGGAGGAAATATCTTTGACACAAATATATCAGGTGTAGTTTCTTCTTGTTTTTTTACATCAAATGATGTAGAAAAATAGGAAACAAAACCGACAAGGAGAAGTTGAATGGAAAGAAGTGTAATTGCACCGAGGACGTTAAGTGACAGGGAAATTTTTCACCGTTTGGGGTTGGAGCCAGGGTGGTTAAGCGAGATTGGCGACAAAATACTTGCTGCATATAGTCAAGCAACCCCGAACGATGCAGCAAATGCCGGTGGCTCTTTCGCCTATTTTGAGGCTGTGAGAAGTTTCCGGGATGCTCTGATCCCGAAGGGGTGGCACACCAAGAGAAGTAATAATTTGGAGCTTACGGAAAATCCGAAGAAGACGTTCTGTATTGCGGTCTCAAGTGGTGACAAGTACACGGGGAATGTACGGGTAGAGCCTAGCACTAAGAACACAAAAGGGAACCAGACCAAAAAAATTGTGTTATCAAACTGCAAGCGACCGTCCCTCTTTCCTGAAATAGACGAGGCTGTGCGGAAGAATGAAGCTGATGTGGGTATGACGTGGATTTTCCTTTATCATTTCGACTTCGAAAAAGCGGAAATGAGAATGGAACTTTCTTTGCCAACAGGGTTTGATGTATCTGAGTCGAAGATCCAGGGCTGGGATAAAAGATTAATTCTACCCCCTATCGAATTTGATGCTTCGGCCATAATACCTTCGGAGCCAGATGATGCAACGCCCGAATTTGAATTTGAAATCAGACGAAAGAAAGATGAGTGATGTTAATATAATAAACCCTTCACGTATACGATTTGCGAGAAAGCGGCGCGGCTTAACAATAAAAAAACTTAGTGATACACTAGGATTGACGGCACGGACTCTATCCTCATACGAGAATGGAAAGAGTAGCCCAACGGCTTCATCATTAAAACTCATGGCTGAAATCCTCAAATTTCCAGAGGAATTTTTCTTCATGGATGAGATCCAGCCGATCTCTGTTGATGCTGTTAGCTTCAGATCTCAGGCGAGAATGAGCGCAACTACAAGGGATGCAGCCTTACATGCTAGTCATATTGCTTTAGAGTTCACGGCTTGGATTTCTAATAAGTTCGAAACACCCGCAGTGTTGTTGCCTGACCTATCTGACTACCAACCGGAGGCAGCTGCCGAGGTTTTGAGGAATGAGTGGTCAATAGGCCAAAAGACGATTAGCAATATGGTGCATTTGTTAGAGGCCAAAGGGGTAATGGTTTTCTCTCTAGTAGAAAATACTGATACCATGGATGCCTACTCGTTTTGGATGAACCACCAACCATTCGTTTTTCTAAATACAAAAAAATCGGTTGAACGGAGCAGATTTGACGCTGCCCATGAGCTTGGCCACCTGGTGTTACACGCACATGGCGCACCCAAAGGGAAAGAGATTGAAGCTGAAGCCAACCGTTTTGCTTCTGCCTTTTTAATGTCTGAGAAAAGTGTTCGATCGCATTGGGGCAGGTACCCCAGGTTATCTTCGATTGTTTCTTTGAAACGGGTTTGGGGGGTATCGGCTTCTGCTCTTCTGAGACGGTTGAGAGATTTAGATTTGTTAACAGAATGGCACTATCGCAGTCTATGTATTGAGCTTTCAAGAAAGGGAGGAATGAAGCAGGAGCCGAATGGCATAGAGAGGAGAGAAACCTCGAAATTATTGCCAATGCTGTTCCAAGCCCTAAGAGATGACGGTATTAATAAACAGGAATTAGCAAAAGAGCTGGGATACTATCCTTCTGAAATTGATGCTTTTATGTTTAACCTCACAATCACTGAAATAGGTAAAGGGCGGGGGAGGAAACAAAAGGGAGAAAATAGCATCAAAGACAATAGCCACTTGAGGTTGGTCAAGTAATCAAATGGTAACTATCCTTCCCCGGTTTTGTGAGATACCGGGGCCGCGAATGTTTCGGGCCTGGAATATTATTCCAGGCCTTTTTCTTTTATGACTGAAAGAGTTTCTACGAGAGTGAACAGAGAACAGATGAATCATTGATTGGATAATTTTTCGACCAAATTATGTAGTGCAACTTGCAATTCTTCCTCAGAAAGTCGTTCATCTGTAGGATTCTCCGGTGTACCTTTATAGCGATTGCAATACTCCGCCCTGGCCTTACGCTCCAACAGCCACTTGGCTGTACTCGTATCATTTTCATTAACTATCGCATCGTATATTCGCTTTTTTGCCGCTAGTACAGGCGTATGGCGTAAGAGGTTAGATCTGTCAGAAAACTCTGGATTTTTCCGAAGGTAATTGTAGTACGTATCCCTGCTGATACCTGCAATGAGACAGGCTTCCGAGACATTGGCTCCTATACTGAAAGCTATCTCAAGTTTTGCGACAGTATCTTTGGTCATGAGGGTGGGGCGACCGCCCATGTTTTTTGGCATGATGGTCTTTATTTAGAGGTGGGTGTATTGTCATAATTTACCTCATTAATCACGTAATTAAAAGTTGTTATGGTGTTCCGAATAGCAATTGCTACGGGCATTTGTATATTTTGCGAAAATGTTGAGGTACCTTATGAGTAGCTGGTTATATCAAGGGGTAGCGGGGCGGGGGGGCTACCCTTACAGGCTGATTCTTTCTAGTAAACCAATGATGGCCTTTTATTCAGAGCGGGGAGCGAAGTGGCAAGTGGGGAGGAATAAAGCGGGTACAAAAGCGGGTATTGTTTATTTATCCAAAGCGAGCAAACTGAATTAGTATTTGAAATGTATTAATATTCAAAACCTAGTTCGGCTCCGACCTCCGCACCAGTTGATTTTAGGGCTTTATCCTTGTAATATTAGGATAAAGCCCTTTTTTTATGCTTTTTGGGCTTTCCTCACCTTTTGCTATCTTTCTCTGAATTAGTGGAACAAAAATGGAACATTTTTGGAGCAAAAAATATGGCCAGACTCACAAAGAGAAAAAAGAAGAATGGCTGGAGTCACATTGCAACCATTCGTATCAAGGGCTATCCATCGGTCAGTCGGACTTTTGATACGAAGGGGGAAGCATTAGCCTGGGCTGTCAAAACCGAAGAGAGCATAAAAGCCCAAAAGTATAACGATCCTCGATTGGCGATGAGTGCCAGCTTCAGCCAGGCTGTTCAAAAATATCTTGATACAATTTCCTGTAACAAAGCGGTTACTACACATATGCGAGAGAAGGCTTCTGCGGCTAGACTCGTAGAGCAAATTGGAACAGAAACGCCGTTCGGTTCCATTTCTACTGCTATTGTGGCGCAATACCGCGACACCAGGTTGCAAGAGGTCTCAGCCTATTCTGTCCGACAAGAGTTGGCTTTACTCTCACATCTTTTCACCAAAGCTAAAAAAGAATGGGGAATTCCTGTTGAAAATCCGGTGTCCGGGATAGAGCGTCCGGCTCCGCCTCGTGGAAGGACCCGATTTTTGACAGAAGAGGAAGCTTCCAAGCTGCTGGAAGCTTGTCGTAAAGCAAGAAACAAGAGTCTCTACTATTATATTTTGACACTTTTACATACTGGCATGCGGGCATCTGAAGCAGCCGGTTTGTATTGGCGACAAATTAATTTCAAGAAACGAGTAGCTTATCTGTCTGATACTAAAAATAAAGATCCCCGATGGGTGCCTTTAACCAGAGAACTTGTTACCGAATTATCTAGCCTGAGAGAACTCACTGGAGGACGTGATGAGAACATGGTCTTCTTAAACGAGGGGCAACTACAGTCAGATAGAGTCAAAGCGAGGCCAGGAATAAAATTCAGGGAAGCCTTTGATGCGGCCAAAAAACGGGCCGGTTTACCTGACATACATATGCACGACCTTCGTCACACTGCGGCCAGTCATTTGATCATGGCCGGAGTTGATATTCGTACTCTTGCAGATATCTTAGGTCTCAGATCTATGAGCTAATCAAGAACAATAAATTCCCCAGGCAAATAAACCTTGGCGCTCGGGCTGTCGGCTGGGTGGAATCTGAAGTTCAGGAATGGGTTGTGCAGCGTATAGGAGAACGAGATCAAAACTAATTACTTTAGGTTTTCTGTAACTTGATAGATCTCGAAATTCTATCTGAGGTTTTCTTTCTGTCATCCTTAGCTCCTCTAATCAGAGGTGCACAGGAAACACTTCAAGTTTTAGTCCAAATGATTTTTTGAGAGGTGTGATCTGGCAATCTCTACCTAAGCCACCATGACCGAAATGAAAGTACGTACTATCAATCATCGAGATAGCAGAAAATGGAGCAGCACGGAGACCATGTTGTATTCCTATTAATTGCGAGACTGTAGTTACTTAAAATAAATCTGTACTGAGATATTTTAATCCACTGTCATTTAAGGTGACCGCAATCGCTTTACCTTTTTCTTTTCCTTGCAATAGTTTGATGGCTGCACAAACATTTGCCCCTGCTGAGATACCGACAAAGGCTCCTTCTAAACGAGCGAGATTCCTCGTCATATCGTAGGCTTCATCATCAGTAATTTGAACATAACCATCAACCAGAGTTTTGTTTATCTTGGGTAGATCCATCGCATAACCACAGCCTTGTACCTTATGACGACCGCTATTTTTGAGTGGTCTACCGGCATAAACTGCTGCATTTTCTGGCTCAACAATATAACAACGAATATCCTTGTTGTACTCTTTAAGCTTTTTCGCACACCCTGCAAAAGTTCCACCGCTTCCAACAAAATCGACAAAGCAATCGATTCGGCCATCAGTCTGTTCCCACATCTCAACAGCTGTATGAAGTAGGTGGGCCCTATATGAACTATCGAGCTTAAATTGGTCAGCACGAAACGCTTTTCTCTCCTCAGTCAGCTGTTTCGTTGCTTGTTCGACTAACTTTAGATCTTGGCCAGAGACTTGATTTTTAATAGAGTCGCGCTCTTGAGCGATAAGAATTACTTCTGCACCAAGGGCACGCATCATTCGTGCCCTTTCTGGTGAATTACCCTCTGACATGCAAGCAATAAATGGATGTCCCTTGGCTTGACAGACTAAAGCTAATCCCGTGCCAGTATTCCCACTAGTTAGTTCTATAACAGGCTGTCCAGGCAATAGCTCTCCGCTTTCTTCTGCCTCTATAACCATTTGTAGAGCTGGCCTATCCTTTTTACTAAATCCTGGATTTAAGTACTCCAACTTAGCAAAAATACTCCCACTCACTCCGTAATGTTTTTGTATTCGAGTGAGGTTGAGCATCGGTGTTTCACCAATTGCTTCATAAATGTTACTAATCATTTTCTTCATCGTGCTTGCTCCAACACTAAGAAATTATTCTTGCAACTTATAGTTTACGATCGTAAAGTACAACGTACAGTCGTGATGTGTAACTGTCAAACGTATTTATGAGGTTTAGCTCTATGGACATCACCTTAGTGATAGGTAACAATTTAAAAAAATTACGGAATGAAAGAAGTCTAAGCTTAGGTCAACTGTCTAAGTTATCTGACGTCAGCAAAATGATGCTATCTCAAATCGAAAGAGGAAAATCGAATCCAACTATTAACACGATTTGGAAAATTGCAGCAGGGCTAAGTATCCCCTACACGTTATTATTTGAACAGCCTACTAGTGAAACTCAAGTAATTACAAGAGAGGACGCAATCCATCAATGCTCCGAGGATGGTAATTATAAACATTTTTGTTATTATCCGAATACTCCTGTACGTAATTTTGAGTTATTTCAAATGGAACTGGAGGTAAATGGAAAATATTGTTCTCTTGGTCATCCAGAGAAATCAGAAGAATACATATTGGTTTTTGCTGGTGAGCTAATACTTGAAGTTGATGGTAAAGAACATCAACTTTCCTCAAATAATACTATTACTTTCGACGCAGCCAAAGAACATAGTTACACAAACAACTGCAACAATACTGTAAAGGCAGTAATCATTAACTATTATCCAGCTAAGCTTTGATATTCCAGTGTTATATTTGATCTTAGTATTGGGACGGTAAGACTAAACCGATGTTCATCTATGATATCAGATCTACCGTTAGACTTTGGTCATTGAGCCTTACTGATACAGGAGTTGTCAGGCAACCTGCAAGATACTAACTGACTGTTGCTCAATCTTGGATTCGAGATTCGCATTGCCAATATTAAATGGTAACAAAGTCAATCAGGTTTAGACGCTTCCTGTGCACCTCTGGGGGGGATGTACAGGAATAAGGTAAATTATCATTACCGGCAGGATTTATAGACCTTCAATGTGGCAGGGTTAACCTCAATGATAAGTTTCAGTAATTACCTGCTCTTTGGTAATCTTCTGCTTGCTGTTGCTCCATTTCTGGCCGATTCCAAAAACGTAGAAGGTTCGAAGAATCATGAAACATCAATACCTCACAGATCATTTTCCCGATAGAAGATGACCATATCTAATCTGAATTCTATAGATTACCATTAGTCACCAACCTTATAGTCCTCCTATACAAGCCTGACCTGTTTCAATAGGCAACAGTAAGGCAACCACCATCATCAAAATCCTTATAGACGTGAATCTGGAAATCTTTTTTCTACTGATTTTCACTTTTCTTGTCACATTTTTAAATTTTAAGAGTCTAAACATCAAAAGGCTTATTCAAAAAATAAGAGAATGATCTCAAATTTGGAGAATTTTCTCAGAAGATTAAAAGTGAAAATCAGCAGGCACCAGGAAAGGCTTCCTGTTGTAGTCAAGGAAGGGACATTATGGATTTACAAGTAAAAGCGTACGTGGTGTTAGTCTCAGTAATGGTGCTGGCTGCTACTGGGCATATAATTCTGGAAAAATACTTTCTGGATTTCTTGGTGGGTTCATCGTTTTGGCTGGGATTTTAAAACTATTCGCTCCCTATACAACCATGTTTGCAGAGATGCCATCTTTAAGCATGTCTTTCCTGGCAGATCCGGCCAAGTGGGTCGGCCCCATCAGTGAAATGACAGTAGGCGGACTTTTGTTCCTGTCCCTGTTCTGGACCAGGTATCTTTCTATTAAAACTGCCCACTATGCTTTCACCTCAGTAAACCTGGCACTCATTGCTATAATGACTGTAGCCCTTGTAGTGCATTTTCATTACGATGTGCCTGCAACCATACTCTCTTTTGACTGCAAATACCATGTGTTAGCAGTTGTGATTATGGCATTTGCAGCTCGTAATATACGTATACATCATGATGTCACTCGGAATCTTCAGTTTACATAAATCTCAGATATTGAGGTGCAAACTTTTCTGTCACACTTTTACTCTATATGAGTCTAAATAGAAAAACACACTTTACTTAAATGGTTAACGAGATGGATTTCAATCTGGAACAGTATGTAAGACGCGCTAAAGAAGGAGATTTACAGGCACTCGAAGAGGTTGTCAGTGGTATTCAAGAGACGGTCTATGGGTTGGCATTTCGAATGCTGGGTCACCAGGAAGATGCAGAAGATGAGGCTCAGGAAATTATCATCAAGGTAATAACTCATTTGAGTAACTTCCGTGAAGAAAGTGCTTTTACCTCCTGGGTTTACAGAATCGCCTGTAATCATCTTCTGACCGCACGGAAAAAAAGAGCCGAACGGATGGGGTTATCATTCGATCTTATGGAGCAATCGGTCTCTGTCGGTTTGGAAAATGTGGAACCGTTAACTGTTGCAGGGCCTGAAAGGGATGTCTTGTTGGAGGAAACCCGAGTGGGCTGTATGCAGGGGGCTCTTGTTTGCCTGGAGAGAGAGGTGCGGATAGTCATGATTCTTGGTGAGCAATATGGAGTGACCAGTAAGGAAGGTGCTTTTATATTGGATATCACGCCAGAATTGTTCCGAAAACGGTTATCCCGTGGCAAGAAGAGCTTACAGGATTTCATGATAAAAAACTGCGGGCTGGTCAATAGCAATAACCCGTGCAGATGCCACAAGCAAGCTGGCGGGCGACTGAAAAACGGCCTGATTGACATGAAGTTTATTAAAAAGCAAAAAGCCTCACAGGGCAGGACTGAAGCTGTAAATCACCTCAGGGAGTTGGATGAAATCGACCGTACTATCGCAATGTATCGCCGCTATCCGGAGTATCACACTCCAGAGTCGTTTACCCATATCATGAAAAATTTGATCAGTACGGGAAAGTACAACGTCTTAGGCGGGTAACATTCTATCAGGAAAAACCTCATTACAGGAAAGACCATGAAACAGCATAAATGTGATAACTGCGCTTTCAGATCACGATACGACCAGAATCCACAATCCATATTAGGCCGCATTTGGAGATGGCATATAAACTGGTGTCCCGGCTGGAAGAAATACATAACCTCATTGCCGGATCAAGAACGAAACAATATTTCTCAAACATATAGCATAGATAAATAAAACCAAAAGAGAGGATGCAATGAAAGTATTAGGTATTTCGGGAAGTCCAAGAAAAGAAGATACATCTGGTGTTTACAAGCTTGTCAGCACGGTTGTGGAGAACACTGGCTGTGAATATGAAATCGTTTCTTTAAGAGGGAAGAAGATTTCAAACTGCATTGCCTGTCTCGGATGTGCCAAGGACAATGTATGTAAGCTCAAGGACGACTTAGAACCACTGCGGGAGAAACTTGTGGAGGCGGACGCCTTTGTGATAGGAGCACCCAATTATTTTAATGGCATGAACGCTCTTACCCACGCTTTTTTAGAGCGCTGGTACCAGTTCCGGCATCAGGCTGGCAGTACCATGTGGGGGAAACTGGCCGTGACCGTTGGTGTGGGCGGAATCCAAGGAAGTGCCCCGGCAGATCAGATAGAACTCATGTGTATGTATAATTTTGTTGAACCTGTAGCAAAGGTCCAGGGCCAGGGAACAGCCTCTTGCTATACTTGTGGCTTTGGGGACACCTGTGAGGTCGGGATACCAGCCTTTAATCACGGGCCAGGGGTAAAGTATACTGAAGATATGATACCAAACGTTGAAAAACAACCTGATGTTATGGCTGCTGCTGTAGAGGCTGGAAAGCTTCTTGGACACCGCCTTAATAATGGACACGACAGAACAAAAGTGACCAACGATGTCAAAGAAAAATTGATGGCTAAATTCGGAATGATTGAATAATCAGGCCAGCGGGAATGGTCGTAGGAAAGGGTACGATTTCGACTTCGATTAATTAGCACTGGCAACCCTAATCCATTGTCAGTGTTGCATAGTTGACCTTATTCCTGTAAATCTCAGGTGAGAGTGTTGCTGGAGTAGTACAATAAGTGCAACAGACTGAAGTTTGATATGGCGACGCTCACTGATAAGGAAATTGAGGATTATGTTTTCTTATTAAACATGACTCCAAGACAAGTATTGGGTGGCCTAACACCCTTGGAAGTCTTTACTGGCAAGCGTGTTGCACTTATTACTTGAATCCAGCGGTTGATGCCTTGACCACCTTACTTGAAACCGGAACGTATACCACTGCACGCCTTGAGGGGTTTAATAGTCTATTCCAGGCCGCTAGGAATCGTGCACGAGGCTATCAAAATAATGAAACGTTTATTGCGATGGTCTATATGATTGCCAGTCCGGCAGGTTCAATCTTGAAAACCATATGAAACGTCGAGGAACCCTATTCACCTTAAAACAGGCCCTGCAATCATACCGGCATTACCAAGAAATGATCAAAGCCTGCGACAAGGAAATTGAGGCTTATCTTGTCGAGTTTGAGTCCCGTATTGACCCGAACGATAACCACCTCCACCACAGCGAATAAAGAAAACAAAACCGACTGGCAATGAACCTGATTTTGACCTACGGTCCCATCTTTATCGTGTTTTAGGTACTGACCTCACTCAAATTGACGGTGTTAGTATATTAACAGCACAGGTTCTTTTTACAGAAATAGGGCCGAATCTTTCAAAATTCCCTTCCGTCAATCATTTTTGCTCATGGCTTGGGCTTTGTCCAAACAATAAGATTAGTGGTGG